>JAVMKL010000028.1:0-46457 GCA_031732875.1 Candidatus Competibacter sp.
CCGCGACCCCCGGCGTGACAGGCCGGTATTCTAACCATCTGAACTACCGCTCCGGATAAGTCGAACCGGATGCTGACCAACACAGTGGGGAGGATGAAATCTGGCGGAGCGGACGGGGCTCGAACCCGCGACCCCCGGCGTGACAGGCCGGTATTCTAACCATCTGAACTACCGCTCCGGTATCCGAAGAACCATGGTGGGTGCTGAGGGACTTGAACCCCCGCCCCTCGCCTTGTAAGGGCGATGCTCTCCCAACTGAGCTAAGCACCCAAAAAAACTATTTTATCGTATCTCTAAGGGTTTTGCCAGCCTTGAACACCGGAGCCTTGCTGGCCTTGATCTCCATCGCTTGGCCGGTCTTGGGGTTGTGGCCGGTCCGCGCAGGGCGTTCGCGCACCGAGAATGTGCCGAAACCGGTCAACACCACCGAGTCTCCTCCCTTGAGGGCCTTGCCGACCGTTGTCAGAACGGCATCCACGGCCTTGCTGGCCGCGGCCCTGGAAAGATCGGTCGTCTGGGCAACGGCATCAATCAGTTCAGTTTTGTTCATAAGCCCTTTCCTTTGCAGCGTGTTGTGTGTTGTGTGTTATGCATCTTGGGTCGGGACCTCGCGCGGCACGTACGGGAAGGCCTCGCACCCTCAATGAATAATAGCTATTTTGCCGTTATAAAGGGGGTTCGAAGCAGTGTCAATCGACGCCGGCCACCATTTTTCAGTGGGCTCGCACGCCTTCCAGCGCATTGCCGGGCTTGGCCGCCGATTCCGGCGGGGACGCCGTCTCCAGTTCCGCCGCATCCCGGGATTTGGGTGCCGGTAAAGCCTGCAACGCGATCTCCAAAACCTGGTCGATCCAGCGGACCGGCCGCACGTCGAGCCTGGACAGGATATTCTCGGGAATTTCGGCCAAATCCTTGCGGTTTTCCTCCGGGATCACGACCGTCGCGATGCTGCCCCGGTGCGCCGCCAGCAACTTCTCCTTGAGCCCCCCGATCGGCAACACCTCACCGCGCAGGGTAATCTCGCCGGTCATGGCGACGCTGGCCCGCGCCGGAATGCGGGTCAGAGCCGATACCAGGGCCGTGCACATGCCGATGCCGGCACTGGGACCGTCCTTGGGAGTCGCCCCCTCGGGAACATGAACGTGCACATCGAATTTCTGATAGAAATCAGGATCGATGCCGAGCGCCTCGGCGCGACTGCGAACCACGGTCATCGCTGCCTGGATGGATTCCTGCATGACCTCGCCCAACTGGCCGGTATGGAGCAGCTTGCCCTTGCCGGGCACCAGCGCCGCTTCGATGCAGAGCAACTCGCCTCCCACCTCGGTCCAGGCCAGCCCGGTCACCTGCCCGACCTGATCCAGTTCCTCGGCCAGCCCGTAGCGAAACCGCCTCACGCCCAGGTATTTCTCCAGCATGTCGGGCGAGATTGCCATTCTTCCCTCGACCGGGCGCAGGGTTACTTCCTTGACCACCTTGCGGCAGATCTTGGCGATCTCCCGCTCCAGGTTGCGTACCCCAGCCTCACGAGTAAAAAAGCGGATGATGTCGCGAATGGAATCCTCGGAGATTTCCAACTCGTCCTTCTTCAGACCGTTGTTGACGATCTGTTTCGGCACCAGGTAACGGACCGCGATATTGAGTTTCTCGTCCTCGGTATAACCGGGAATTCGAATCACTTCCATGCGATCCAGCAGCGGTGGCGGGATATTGAGAGTGTTGGCGGTCCCTACGAACATCACATCCGACAGATCGAAATCCACCTCGAGATAGTGATCGTTGAAGGTGTTGTTCTGCTCGGGATCCAGCACTTCCAACAGGGCCGAGGAAGGATCGCCGCGGAAATCCATGGACATCTTGTCGATTTCGTCGAACAGGAACAGCGGATTCCGTACCCCGACCTTGGCCAGGTTCTGGACGATCTTGCCCGGCAGCGAGCCGATGTAGGTGCGCCGGTGGCCGCGGATTTCCGCCTCGTCCCGTACCCCGCCCAGCGACATCCTGGCAAACTTGCGATTGGTGGCGCGGGCGATGGAGCGCCCCAGCGAGGTCTTGCCCACGCCCGGGGGCCCGACCAGGCACAAGATCGGACCCTTGAGCTTGCGCGCCCGCTGTTGCACGGCCAGATACTCGAGAATTCGTTCCTTGACTTTCTCCAGTCCGTAGTGATCGGCTTCCAGAATCGCCTCGGCCACGGCCAGATCCTGATGGATTTTGGTACGCTTCCTCCAAGGAACGCTGACCAGCCAGTCGATATAATTGCGCACCACGGTCGCCTCGGCCGACATGGGCGACATCATTTTCAGCTTGTTCAGCTCCGCCTGGGCCTTGGCCTTGGCCTCCTTCGGCATCCCGGCCTTATCGATGCGCTGGACCAGTTCCTCGATTTCGTTCGGCGCATCCTCCAGATCGCCAAGCTCCTTCTGAATCGCCTTCATCTGCTCGTTCAGATAGTACTCGCGCTGGCTCTTCTCCATCTGCTGCTTGACGCGCGAGCGGATGCGCTTCTCGACCTGAAGGATGTCGATTTCCCCTTCCACCAGCGCCAGCAGATGCTCCAGGCGCGCGCGCAGGTCGCGGATTTCCAGTATCTTTTGTTTTTCATCCAGCTTGAGCGTCATGTGGGCGGCGATCGTATCGGCCAACCGGCCGGGATCCTCGATACCGGAGACCGAGGTCAGCACCTCCCCGGGGATTTTCTTGTTGAGCTTGACATACTGATCGAAGGTATTGAGCAGCGAGCGCAGCAACGCCTCTACTTCGTGGGACGCGTGCTCGTCCGGGGCCAGTTCCAGCAGGGAAACCTCGGCGATGAAACAGGATTCGGTTTCGGTGAAATGATGGATTCGGACCCGCTGGCTACCCTCCACCAGGACTTTGACCGTGCCGTCCGGCAGCCGCAACAGTTGCAGGACGTTCGACAGGGTGCCGATGGAGTAGATGTCCCCGGTCCTGGGATCGTCCACCTCAGCACTCCTCTGCGCGACCAGAACGATGCATTTATTGCCCTGCATCGCCAGGTCGAGCGCGTGGATCGATTTCTCCCGACCGACGAACAGCGGAATGACCATGTGGGGATAGACGACCACGTCGCGAAGCGGCAACACCGGCATCAGCGCATGATTGGGCAAACTGTCGAACTTGGCTTCGTTTTGCTTCACGGCAGGCTCCCCGCGGTTGAACCGGGCTGGATGGGTGGCGCACGGCCCTCACGGACCGTGCGCGGCGGCTTGACCGCCTGGTATTAGCGACTGCGATCGGCTGCAATAAACCCGCCTCGACCCCGAACCCGCTCGGGCGGTGTTCGCCCGGCGGCCGGACCCGAGGTCGATCAATCGTGAGCGGCGGCGCGCCGTTCGGTGTTCTCGTAGATAAAATAAGGCTTGGCGCGACCTTCGACCACGGACTCGTCGACCACCACCTTGCGGACGTTCTGCATGCTGGGCAAATCGTACATGGTATCCAGCAGAATTTGCTCCAGAATGGTGCGTAGACCGCGTGCGCCCGTCTTGCGTTCCATCGCCCTGCGGGCGACCGACCGCAGGGCTTCCTCACGGAATTCCAGCTCGCTGCCTTCCAGCTCGAACAACCTGTTGAACTGTTTGGCGATGGCGTTCTTGGGTTCGGTGAGGATACGCACCAGGGCGCTCTCATCGAGTTCGGTCAGGGTCGCCACCACCGGCAATCGGCCCACGAACTCGGGGATCAAGCCATACTTGATCAAATCCTCCGGCTCGACCTCCATCAACACCTCGCCGACGGTCTTGCCGCCGTCCTTACTCTTGACCTCGGCCGAAAAACCGATGCCACCCTTGTCCGAGCGACTGCGAATGACCTTATCCAGACCGGCGAATGCCCCGCCGCAAATGAACAGGATGTTCGTGGTGTCCACCTGCAGGAATTCCTGCTGGGGATGTTTGCGCCCGCCCTGCGGCGGCACCGAGGCGATCGTGCCTTCGATGAGCTTCAGCAACGCTTGCTGCACCCCCTCGCCGGATACGTCGCGGGTGATCGAGGGATTGTCGGACTTGCGCGAGATCTTGTCGATCTCATCGATGTAGACGATGCCGGTCTGAGCCTTCTCGACATCGTACTCGCACTTCTGCAGCAGCTTCTGGATGATATTTTCCACGTCCTCGCCGACATAGCCGGCTTCGGTCAAGGTCGTGGCGTCGGCGATGGTGAAGGGTACGTTGAGCAACCGGGCCAGAGTCTCGGCCAGCAGCGTCTTGCCCGAACCGGTCGGGCCGATCAGCAAAATGTTGCTCTTGGCGACCTCGACCTCGGTATTCTTGGCGCGACCACCGCGTTGTAGCTCCAGCCGCTTGTAGTGGTTGTAGACCGCGACCGACAGGACTTTCTTGGCTCGATCCTGGCCGATCACGTATTCGTCGAGAACCTGGTTGATATCGTGCGGCTTGGGCAGCTTGTGGGCGGCGACGGGAGCGCTCTCCTCCATTTCCTCGCGGATGATGTCGTTGCACAATTCGACGCATTCATCGCAGATAAACACGTTCGGCCCGGCGATCAGCTTTCGCACCTCGTGCTGGCTCTTGCCACAGAAGGAACAATACAACAACTTGTCGTCGTCGCTCCTGTCACTTCGATCTCTGCTCATAACTCCATCCTCATCGTCGCGCGGTCGTTGGATCCGGCTGGCGCGGCGATCCGTCGCGCGCCGCGTGGCCGGGTGTCAGTTGGCGGGGACGCGCTGATTCAACACCGCGTCGATCAGGCCGTATTCGACCGCCTCCGCGCCGCCCATGAAATTGTCGCGGTCGGTATCGACGGCGATCTTCTCGACCGGCTGGCCGGTATGCTTGGCCAGGATCCGGTTCAGCCGGTCCCGAACCAGCAGGATTTCGCGGGCGTGGATATCGAAATCGCTGGCCTGACCCTGGAATCCCCCCAGCGGTTGATGGATCATGACGCGCGAATGCGGCAGGCAAAAGCGCTTGCCCGCCGCGCCGCCGGCCAGCAACAGCGCGCCCATGCTGGCGGCCTGACCCACGCACATCGTGCTGACATCCGGCTTGACGAACTGCATGGTATCGTAGATGGCCAGACCGGCGCTGACCGAACCGCCCGGCGAGTTGATGTAGAGATGGATATCCTTGTCCGGGTTTTCGGCCTCGAGAAACAACAGTTGCGCCACCACCAGGTTGGCGGTGTAATCCTCGACCGGCCCCACCAAAAACACCACCCGCTCCTTCAGCAGCCGGGAATAGATGTCGTAGGCCCGTTCGCCGCGCGCGGTCTGCTCCACCACGATCGGCACGAGGTTGAGCGCCCGAATGGCCGCGGAAGAACCGATTTCGTTCATTCGGTGGACTCCTGAGCGGCGGGTTCCGCCGGTTGCTTGGCGGGCGTCATGATTTCGGCGAACGTGCTGGCCTTTTCAGTCACCCGCGCCCGCTCCAGCAACCAGTCCACGATCTGGTCCTCGAGCACCAGGGCGCGCACGCTCTCCATTGCCTGCGAATTCTGCTCGTACCACCGAATCACCTCACTCGGGTTCTCATAGGCGGAAGTGATGGATTCCAGATGGTTCCGGACCCGCTGTTCGTCCACCTTGATCTCCCGAATCGCGGCCAACCGGGAAATCAGCAGACCCAGCGCCACGCGCCGGCGGGCTTCGGATTCGAATAGTTGCGTCTTGAGCTGCTGGGTCTTTTCGTCCTTGGCATCGGCGGGGAAATACAACTGCCGCGCCAAATTCTCGATTTCCAAATCGATTAACGCCCGCGGCAGCGGAATGCGGTTGGCATCCAGCAGCCCCTGCATCACCTGACGCTTGACCGCCGCCTTGATACCGTCGCGCAGCTCGCGTTCCATGTTCCGACGCAGCGAAAGGCGCAGGCCGGCGACACCGTCTTCCTTAACATCGAAGCTTTCGGCGAAGGCGTCGTCGACGTCAGGCAGGTTGGCCTCCTCCACGGTATGGAGTTTGACCTGGAAGCGCGCGGTCTTGCCGGCCAGATCCTTGGTTTGATAATCCTCCGGGAAGGTCAGATCGAACTCGAGTTCCGCGCCCGCGCCGAGGCCAGCCAGCCGTACCTCGAAATCCTCGAGCATCGCGCCCTTGCCCAACACCACCGTGGCATTCTCGCCCTTGCCACCGGGAAAATCCTGACCGTCGATCTTGCCCTCGAAGTCGAGGCGAACCCGATCACCCTCACGGGCCGGTCGTTCCACCGTGTTCCAGATCGCTCGCTGCTGGCGCAGATTATCGATCATGTGGTCCACGTCCTGCTCGGTGACTTCGGCCACCAATCGCTCGACCTCAATGTTCTCGAATCCGGTTGGCTCGAATTCGGGAAGAACTTCAAAAGTGGCGCAGTACTCGAGATCCTGGCCTTCTTCCAGCGTCCTGGGTTCGATTTTCGGACCGCCCAGCGGATTCAGCTTTTCCTGAACCAGCGCCTCATGCAGGCTGTGCTCCACCAACTCGCTGACGGCTTCAAACCGCACCCGATCCCCATAAAGCCGTTTGATCAGCTTGAGCGGCACCTTGCCCGGACGGAAACCGTCCACCTTGACCTGCCGGGACAAGGATTGCAGCCGGTCCTGGATTTCCTTGGCGACTCTTTCAGCAGGCACCTGCACGGTCACCCGGCGCTCCAGATCGCTCAGCGTTTCAACTGAAACCTGCATCGATGCACCTCAAAACAGTTAATCGTTGTATTGTTGGCAGACCGCCCGTCTGTTTTTCCTGGGGAATGCAGGCCAGGCGATATCTTCCGGGCGTACGGCGACAATGGTGCGAAAGGCGGGAGTCGAACCCGCACGGGTTACCCCACTGGAACCTAAATCCAGCGCGTCTGCCAGTTCCGCCACTTTCGCGTCAGGACGCGGTTCGCCATCTAACAAACAAAATTCCCCGAACGCGGCAGCCGCAACCCCATTGAGGGGAGTATACAGGACGACGCGCACCCCGGAACAGGAATCGAGCCGCGGCACCGTTCGGGGCGGCTAACAACGAGGATGGGAAGGTACGAAACACTGGGTATTGAAGATGGTGGGCCGTGTAGGACTCGAACCTACAACCAATTGATTAAGAGTCAACTGCTCTACCAATTGAGCTAACGGCCCAAAACCGGTTGCGCATGGAACCAAAAACCGTTCCGAAAAGCAAATCTAAGCTTGGGGTGGACGATGGGACTCGAACCCACGACGACCGGATCCACAATCCGGGGCTCTACCAACTGAGCTACGTCCACCATCGAACCTCTCAAATCAGCCGGGATTTGGCGCGCCCGGCAGGACTCGAACCTGCTACCCTCAGCTTAGAAGGCTGATGCTCTATCCGCATGAGCTACGGGCGCGGTGTCATGGATTACCCTTGGCGTCGTCACCCTACCCGCGCCATGGTCGGGGTAGAGGGATTCGAACCCACGACCCCCTGCTCCCAAAGCAGGTGCGCTACCAGACTGCGCTATACCCCGTCGTTGTCAGCCGATGCTGGCGACCCGCAGTTCCATGCGGAAAGGATAATTCTATTTTCGAACCCCTCTGGCGTCAAGACAGTTTTATTCCCGCCGCCAGAGGGTCTCCTTGGGCGTATCCTCCAACACGATTCCAGCATCCTGTAACAGCGTGCGAATCCGGTCGGCCTCGGCCCAGTTTTTCGCCTTGCGGGCCGCGGCGCGCTCGACGATCAAGGCTTCAATCCTTTCGGGGGTGTAAGTTGTTGTCACTTCAGCGGACGCGGATTCGCCGGCCGCGCCTTGCAGGTACAACCCCGCGTCGACCTGCAACAATCCCAGCAATCCGCCGAACCATCGAAGGCTGGCCCCCAGCCGCGCCGCCGTTGCTTCATCCTCGGCGCGCAGGCGGTTGACCTCGCGCGCCAGGTCAAACAGCACCGCCAGCGCTTCGGGGGTGTTGAAATCATCGTCCATCGCCTGCACAAAACGCACCCGCCAGCCCTCCTCGACCGGAGCTTCCACCGTCGGCAACCCGCGCAGCGCCGTGTACAACCGATTCAGCGAAGCCTTGGCGTGTTCCAGGTTCTCGTCGGCATAGTTCAGCGGACCCCGGTAATGGCTGGACAGGATAAACAGCCGTACCACCTCAGGTTGATAGCGCCGCAAGACCTCGCGCACCGTGAAGAAGTTGCCCAGCGATTTGGACATCTTCTCCTCGTTCACCTGGACGAAGCCGTTGTGCATCCAGAGATTCGCGTAGGGCTGGCCACTGGCCGCCTCGGACTGGGCGATTTCGTTCTCGTGATGGGGAAACTTCAGGTCCATCCCACCACCGTGGATGTCGAAATGCTCGCCCAAGCAGCGGGTGGACATCGCCGAGCATTCGATGTGCCAGCCGGGTCGGCCCGCGCCCCACGGCGACGGCCAGCTCGGCTCGCCGGACTTGGCGGCCTTCCACAGCACGAAATCCAGCGGATCGTCCTTGGCCTCCTCGACCTCGACCCGAGCGCCGGCGCGCAAATCCTCCAGCTTCTTGTTGGCCAGCCGCCCGTAGCGGTCGAAGCGGCTCACGTCGTAATACACGTCGCCACCAGCCCCGACATAGGCGAAGCCCTTGTCCAACAGGGTCTGGATCAGGGCGATCATGTCCGCCATCGCCCCGGTGGCCCTCGGCTCGTGGGTAGGCGGCAAAATGCCCAGGGCGGCCAAGTCCTGATTCATGGCGTCGATAAAGCGGGCGGTCAGATCCCGGAAATCCTCGCCGTTCTCCTCGGCGCGGCGGATGATCTTGTCGTCGATGTCGGTGATGTTGCGCACGTAGGTCACGTCGTAACCCTTGGCGCGCAGCCAGCGCAGCACCACGTCGAACACCACCATGACCCGCGCGTGGCCGACGTGGCAGTGATCGTAAACCGTCATGCCGCACACATACATCCGTACCTTGCCCGGTTCGATGGGCCGGAATTCTTCTTTCTGGCGGGTCAGGCTGTTGAAGATCTGGAGCATGGAAAAATCTCTCGGTCATCGACGAACTAGCGGATTTGGCAAAGATTTCAAGGTACGCGGCGGTGCCTCAAATCGATCCACCTCCGGCGAACCTGGTTCTGGCTCGCGAAAAAATACCGGAATGTCGCGCGGCGTCGCCTGGCAATCTTCTTCAGCGTGAATAGGACGGATTTCCACGGTCATTGCTCCAAACTGATAGCCAGTACCGTCAGGGCGGCGCTCAAGCGAGTGGACTCGCCCACGCTTCCAATCGTTGCTGCGTTGAATCGGGTGGAAGCAACGCCAGAACCCGGGCCAGCTCCGGACCGTGGGTTTCCCCGGTCAGCGCCGCTCGCAGGGGCATGAACAGGCTCTTGCCCTTCAAACCGGTCCGCCGCTTCAACGTTTCGATCAACGGTTGATAGGCGGCGCCGTGTTCGGCATAGGCAGCCAAGGCGTGGACGAAAAATTCTGGCCCTGCCGCCGCGATCACCGCCCGACTGTCATCCGTGGGAGTCAAATCCGCGCCGAACAGTCGTTCCGCCCAGAACGCGGCATCGATGGGAAAGCGGACGTTGGGCCGGACCGTGGCGATGAACTCGTCCCGACGGCCGAGCGGCACCCGTTCGCGAACCCCCGGACCCATCCAGGCCCACAGCCGTTCCGGGGTCGCCCGCTGCACCGCCTCGGCCTGCCAGTGCAGCAGTTGCGATTCGTCGTAGCGGGCCGGAGCACGGCCCAAGCGCTCCAGCGCGAACTCGGCGGCCAGCTCGGCCGGCTCCATCCAGACATCGCGCTCGTAGCTGTGGCCCAGGCGGGCCAGATAGTTCGACAAGGCCTCCGGCAGATAGCCGGCGGCCCGCAACTGACGCACGCTGAGATCGCCCGCGCGCTTGGACAGTGGCCCGCCGTCGGCCCCGACGATCAGCGCCAGATGGCCGTACTCCGGCGCCGCCAGTGCCAACGCTTCCAACAGCAACAACTGGCGCGGGGTATTAGCCAGATGGTCCTCGCCGCGCAGCACGTGGGTGACCCGCATCAACGCATCGTCCACGGCGTTGGCGAAGAAAAACTGCGGCGTCGCGTCGGCGCGGCGGATGACGAAATCGCCGATATCATCGCTGGCGACGCGCTGCGGGCCGCGGATCAAATCGGTGAATTCCACCGTGCGCCCCGCCGGTACCCGGAATCGCAGGGTCGGTTGCAAGCCCCGATCAAACCGTTGCCGCCGCTCGGCCTCGCCCAGCCGGGCGCAGGTACCGGGGTAACGCGGTGGCCGGCCGGCCGCCAACTGCCCCTTCCGGCTCAACGCCAGTTCGACCGGGGTGCAGAAACAGGGATAGACCTGGCCCGAGGCTTCCAGCCGCTCGTAGTATTCGGCATAAATCCCCGCTCGCGCCGACTGGGCATAGGGCGCATGCGGACCGCCGACCTCCGGCCCCTCCCGCCAGTCCAACCCCAGCCAGCGCAAATCCTCCAGCAGGGCCGCGACGTATTCGGGACGGCTGCGCTCCCGGTCGGTATCCTCGATGCGCAACAAAAACCGGCCGCTCCAACGCCGGGCCAGCAGGGCATTGAACAGCGCCGTGCGGACGTTGCCCAGATGGAGATGTCCGGTCGGGCTGGGCGCGAAACGCGTCTTGACGTTTTCAGTGGTCATAGTCACATCATGGTAGCGGAAAGCGCCGTGGCCAACCAAATCTGGCGGCGCGCGTATCCACTGACTATCATGATTTCGCTATTCTCACCACCAGGATTACCCGATGCACAAACCATCATCCCTGCTCGCCGCAACCGTTCTGGGTCTGATCTGTTCGACGGCCCTGGCCGGCACCCAAGTCCGATTGAGCACCAGCCTCGGTCCCATCACCCTGGAACTCACCGACGACAAAGCCCCCAAAACAGTCGAAAACTTCCTCACCTATGCTCGCGAGGGCTTCTACAACGGGACGATCTTTCACCGGGTCATCGACGGATTCATGATCCAGGGCGGCGGCTTCACCACCGGCTTTCAACAAAAACCGACCCGCGCGCCGGTTCCGAACGAGGCCGACAACGGCCTCAAAAACCTGCGGGGCACCATCGCCATGGCCCGTACCTCCGACCCCCAGTCGGCCACCGCCCAGTTCTTCATCAACGTCAAGGACAACGCCGCCCTGGACTACAAGTCATCCACGCCGCAGGGCTGGGGCTACGCCGTGTTCGGCAAGGTGATCGACGGCATGGAGGTCGTGGATAAAATCCGTCAGACGCCCACCGGAACCGGCGGGCCTGGCAACCGGTTCTCCGACGTGCCGGCGACCCCGGTGATCATCGAATCCGTCACGATTCTTCCCACATCCGCGCCCGCGTCCCCAGGCGCCCCCGAAAAACCCAAACCCTGAGTCAAGACCATGATCAACCTGCACACTCCTCTCGGTACCATCAGCATCGAACTCGACTACGCCAGCGCTCCCGCCACCACCGCCAACTTTCTCCAGTATGCCCGGGACGGGTTCTATGAAGGCACCCTGTTCCACCGAGTGATCCCCAATTTCATGATCCAGGGCGGCGGCCTCGAAACCGGCATGACCCAGAAACCGACCCGCCCGCCGATCCGCAACGAGGCCGACAACGGTCTGAAAAACGAGGTGGGAACCATCGCCATGGCTCGCACCTCCGACCCCCATTCCGCCACCTCGCAATTCTTCATCAACGTCAAGGACAACGACTTTCTCGACCACCGCGGACCGACCGGCCAGGGTTGGGGATACTGCGTGTTCGGCCGGGTGGTGGAGGGCATGGACGTGGTCCAGGCTATCGCCCGCGTACCTACCACCAGCCGGCGCGGCCATCAGGATGTACCGGTCGATGACGTGGCAATCACCAAAGTCGAAATCGTTGGCGAATGACCGGCATGGCCACGCTGTTCGTCTCCGATCTGCACCTGGACCCGGCCCGGCCCGCCGTCACCGCGCTGTTTCTGGATTTCCTGGAACGGCGGGCCCGACGAGCCGAAGCCCTGTACATCCTAGGCGATCTGTTCGAGGCGTGGATCGGCGATGACGACGACGCGGAACTCGGCGAAACGGTCGCGGCCGCATTGTGGACCCTCACCCATCATGGCGTGCCCGCGTACTTCCTGCACGGCAACCGCGATTTCCTGATCGGCGAACGGTTCGCCGCCGCCAGCGGCATCCGGCTGCTGCCGGAGAGCGTGGTGATCGAACTTGCGGGCGAGCCGGTGTTGCTGATGCACGGCGACACGCTTTGCATCGACGATGTCGAGTATCAGACATTCCGGGCGCGGGTTCGCGATCCCGTCTGGCAAGCAGGAATGCTGGCCTTGCCGGTGGAGCAGCGGCGGGCGCTGGCCGGCCAATTGCGGGAAACCAGCCGGCAGGTCACCCAGCGTAAAGCCGCCGAGATCACCGACGTCAATCTGGCTGAAGTGGATCGGGTCATGCGCGCTTCCGGCGTTCGCCGCCTGATCCACGGGCACACCCACCGACCGGCCATTCACGAACAATTACTTCATGGCCAGTCGGTCAGGAGGGCGGTTCTGAGCGACTGGCACGATCACCGGGGCAGCGCGCTGCGCTGCGATGCGGCCGATTGGCGGCTGGAACCCTTTCCCTCGCCGGGCGCGTGAAACCATGATCATGATTCGCGATCGCCATTCCGGGTTCCAAACGCGCGATGCGCCGGGTACCTTTTCAGCGCTGATGGATCTGTACGAACGCAATTATATCAACATGCGCCGGCTACTTCCGGTCATACCACCGGTCCCGGCCGTTCGCGTGTCGCGGACGCACGCGGGACTGGACCTGCACCTGCGGATTGTCGAGCGCTGTCGCTACACCAGCGAGTTGATCCTGACCTATCAATTCCATCGGCATGACGGCGCGCTCGTCGCCGAACCCAATCTCCGCATCCGGGTATACCACGACGCCCGAATGGCCGAGGTGATGACCGCGCACTCGCGACATCACGCCGCATTTGCCGCCGACCTCCTCTCCAGCGACCGCCCGGACAGCGCCCAACTCCACGCCCGCTGGCAGATCAACCGCTTTCTTTATAAATGGCTGACTTACTGCCTGCGGCAGGGCCACCGTTATACCGAGCCTCCCGGTTGCCATAACTGAGACCACTCCGGAAATTCACCAAATTTTGGGCATCATTCATCGAATTTGTTGACTAACCCGATAGGTTAATATAGTTTCCTTACTCAATAGTCAGGAATTTTCCCGGAATCATGTCACCAGCAGGGTAACGCCATGAAACTATCGACCAAGGGCCGCTACGCGGTCACCGCCATGATGCATCTGGCCATTCACGACAGATACGGCCCGGTCACGCTGGCCGAGATTTCCCAATGCCAGGGCATTTCGCTGTCCTATCTGGAACAGTTGTTCGCCAAGTTGCGCAAATGCAGTCTGGTGGAAGGCGTGCGCGGACCGGGCGGTGGCTACCGGCTGGCCCGCTCCCCGGATCAGGTCACGGTCGCCGATATTATCAGCGCGGTCGACGAACGGTTGGACGCCACCCGTTGTTTCGGCCACGAGAACTGCCAGGAAGGCCGGCGCTGCCTGACCCACGAGTTGTGGACCGACCTCAGCCGGCAGATTTTCACCTTTCTGGAAGGAATCACCCTGGCGCAGTTCGTCAACCGCCCGGCGGTCTGCGAAGTGGCCCGTCGCCAGAACGGTTCCCGCCGGCGCGAGCGGGCGACGGATCGGTTGCCGGTCTCGATCATGATGTAACCGGTTCGGCGCGGCGTGATGCGGTTGCCGATTTACCTGGATTATGCCGCCACCACGCCGGTCGATCCGCGGGTGGCAAATCTCCTGGGCCGGTATCTGACCCGGGATGGGGTGTTCGGCAACCCCTCTTCCAGCACCCACGTCTTCGGCCGGACGGCGGCGCAAGCGGTGGAA
Organism: Candidatus Competibacter sp.; assembly: GCA_031732875.1. GTDB lineage: Bacteria > Pseudomonadota > Gammaproteobacteria > Competibacterales > Competibacteraceae > JAVMKJ01. The sequence goes on from JAVMKL010000028.1 coordinate 13,829, forward strand.
ACCGCCCGCGAGCGGGTGGCCGCCCTGATCGGCGTCGATCCCCGCGAGATCGTGTGGACCTCCGGGGCGACCGAGGCCAACAACCTCGCCATCCGCGGCGCGATGCGCGCCCATGCCCGCAAGGGTCGGCATTTGGTCGCCGCCAAGACCGAGCACAAGGCCGTGCTGGACGTCTGCCGGCAACTGGAACGGGAAGGCTGCGCGGTCACCTGGCTGGACCCGGAACCGACTGGCCTGATTCCCCCGGAACGGCTGGTGGAAGCGTTGCGACCCGACACCGTGCTGGTATCGTTGATGCACGTCAACAACGAAACCGGCGTCGTTCAGGATTTGGCCGCCCTAGGCATGCTGACCCGGGAACGCGGCATTCTGCTGCACGCGGACGCCGCTCAGGGCGCCGGTAAGCTGCCGATCGATCTGCGGGCGTGGCCGGTGGATCTCATGAGCTTCAGCGCTCACAAGCTGTATGGTCCCAAGGGCATCGGCGCGCTATACGTACGCCAGCGCCCGAACCGGGTGCGGCTGGAACCGTTGCTGTACGGCGGCGGTCAGGAACGGGGTCTGCGGGCCGGTACGCTGCCCACCCATCAGATCGTCGCCATGGGCGAGGCGTTTCGAATCGCCGGCGCGGAAATGGCGACCGAGCAGGTCCGAATCCGGGAACTGCGTGACCGGCTCTGGCGGTCCCTGACGGAATTGGGCGACGTGGAACTGAACGGCCATCCCGAACGCAATGTCGCCGGCATTCTCAATGTCAGTTTCGCTGGAATCACCGCCGAGGCGTTGCTGGCGGCACTGCCGGAAATCGCGGTTTCGACCGGTTCCGCCTGTGCCTCCGCCGGCGGCGAACCGTCGCACGTCCTGCGTGCCATGGGTTGCGGCGATGTTCGGGCGCGCGGCGCGGTCCGCTTCAGCCTGGGCCGCCGCACTACGGCGGAGGAGATCGCTTACACCGCCGCTAGCATCCGCGAGGCGGTAAGCCGACTGCGGGAACTGTCGCCGTTGTGGGAATGCCATCAGCGTGGCTTCGAGGCCACGGTGGATTGGAGGGCATCGCCATGAATCTCCAGGAACAGCAGTTGATGGCGAACCTGATTCGCGCCCGGCGCTGGGGGGCACTGGCCACCCAAGGACCCGACGGTCCGGAAGCGTCTTGGGTCGCCTACGTCCCGGAAGCGGACTTCAGCGGCTTCCTGCTCCACCTCAGCACCCTGTCGGGCCATACCCGCAACCTGCTGGCGCATCCGCGCGCCAGCCTGGCGATCAGCGAGCCGGAACGAGACGGAGAAGACCCGCAGATCCTGGCTCGGGTGACGATCCAGGGCGAGGTTGCGATCGTCGACCGGGACAGCGAGGATTACCAGGAAGCGGCCCGTCGCTACCAGGAACGGCTGCCCGATTCGGCGCCTCGCTTCGAATTCGGCGACTTCCTGCTGCTGCGGCTGACCCCAGCCCGCATCCGCTTCGTGGGCGGTTTCGCCCGCGCCTACACCCTGGACGACCTGGGCCTGCGGGCGGCGGCTCAACGCACCAGTTGATTGAGATCGAAGATCGGCAGCAGGATGGCCAGCACGATCACCAGCACCACCCCACCCATCAGCAGGATCAGCATCGGTTCGAAAATCCCCAGCAGGGCGGCGATCAGGGTCTCGGTCTCGCGCTCCTGCTGCACCGCCGCCCGTTCCAGCATGTTCTCCAGCCGGCCGCTGGCCTCGCCGCTGGCGATCAGTTGCACGGTCATCGGCGGAAAATAGCCGCTGGCGCTGATGGCCTTTTGCAGGCTGGCGCCTTCCTTGACCCGTACCGCCGCCTGCTCCACCGCCTCCCGCATCGGCAGGTTGCTCATCACCTGCGCCGAAATCCGCAGCGCCTCCAGCACCGGCACGCCGCTGGCCATGAGGATGCTGAAAGTGCGGGCGAACCGGGCGGTATTAGTCCCCCGCGTCAATCGGGCGATCAATGGCAGTTTCAGCAGGGTTTGATGCACCCGCCGTTTGAAGCCGATCCGGCGCAGGGCGTAAATCCAGGCGATCCCTCCTCCCGCCAGCGCCGCCAGCACCAACCAGCCGTACTGGCGCAGAAAGTCGCTCAGGGCGATCAGGCCTCGCGTCAGCGCCGGCAACTGCTGGTTCAGACTGCCGAACACCTGCACCACCTGCGGCACCACGTAGGTCAGCAGGCCGGCCACGATCAGGATGGCAACCCCGGTCAGCAACAGGGGATAAAACAGCGCCAGCCCGACCTTCTGGCGCATTTGCTGGCGGGCCTCGGTGTAATCGGCCAACCGCTCGAACACCACGTCCAGATGGCCGGACTGCTCGCCGGCGGCCACGGTCGCCCGGTACAGTTCCGGGAACACCTGGGGATAATCGCCCAGCGCGGTCGCCAGGGTATGTCCCTCCAGCACCCGGGCGCGCACCGCCAGCAGCAGGCCGCTCAACCGCGACCGATCAGACTGCCGGGCCACCGCGCCCAAGGATTCCTCCAGTGGCAAGCCGGATCCGACCAGGGTTGCCAGTTGCCGGGTGATCAGCGCCAGATCGGTGGGACTGATCCGCAGGCCCCACAACCGCCGTTCCCGCCGCCGCTCCTGGCTGGCGACCTCCTCGACCCCGAGCGGATTCAGCCCACGCTCGCGCAGCGCCTGCCGGGCCAGACGCGGCGTGTCGGCTTCGACCAATCCCTTGCGCTGGCGACCCCCGGCGTCGAGAGCGACGTACTGAAAGGCCGGCACTAATCCTCCCGCGTCACCCGCACCAGTTCGGCCAGCGCGGTATCGCCGGCCAGCACCCGGCGGCGACCGTCGTCGCGGATGCTGGAGCTGGACAGGCGGGCGTGGCGTTCCAGTTCCTGTTCGCCCTTGCCCTCGTGAATCAGGGTCTGCATCGCCTCGTCCACCGTTACCAGTTCGAAAATCCCAGTACGCCCCCGGTAGCCGGAATGATTGCACTGCGCGCAGCCCACGGGCACGTAGAGCACCGGCGCCGCGGCCGGATCCACGTTCAACACCTCGCAGTCGGTCGGCGTGGCCAGATGCGGTTGCTTGCAATGGGGACAGAGCTTGCGCACCAGGCGCTGGGCCAGCACGCCGACCAGCGACGAGGACAGCAGGAAGGGTTCCACACCCATGTCGCGCAGCCGGGTCATGGCGCCGACCGCACTGTTGGTGTGCAGGGTCGAGAGCACCAGATGGCCGGTCAGCGAAGCCTGCACCGCGATTTCGGCGGTTTCCAGATCGCGGATTTCACCGACCATCACCACGTCTGGGTCCTGACGCAAAATGGCGCGCAGACCGCGGGCGAAGGTCATCTCCACCTTGGTGTTGACCTGAGTCTGGCTGATGCCGTCGAGGTAGTACTCGATCGGATCCTCGACGGTCATGATGTTGCGCTTGCGGTCGTTGAGCTGGGTCAGCCCGGCGTAGAGCGTGGTGGTCTTGCCAGAGCCGGTCGGACCCGTAACCAGCAAAATTCCGTGCGGGCGATGGATCAGCTTCAGCAGTCGCGTCTCGTCGCCCGGCTCCATGCCCAGATGCTGCAAATCCAGCCGACCCTCGCGCTTGTCCAGCAGGCGCAGCACCACCCGCTCGCCATGCCCGGTCGGCAGGGTGGAAACCCGCACGTCCACCGGCCGTCCGGCCACCCTAAGCGAAATTCTCCCGTCCTGCGGCAGGCGCTTTTCGGCGATGTCGAGATGGGCCATCACCTTAACGCGCGACACCAGCAGCGGCCCCAGCGCCCGCGGCGGCTGCAGGGCCTCGCGCAGCACCCCGTCCACCCGGAACCGTACCAGCAGGCGATTCTCGAACGATTCGATGTGGATGTCCGACGCGTTTTCCTTGATCGATTCGGTCAACAGGGCGTTGATCAGGCGGATGATCGGCGCGTCATCGGCGCTTTCCAGCAGATCCTCCGGCTCGGGCAGACTCAGGGCCACCTGGTTGAGATCGATCTCGTCGCCAAGATCTTCCATCATCCGCGCCGCGCCGTTGCTGTCCCCCTCGTAATGGTCTTGCAGCAGGCGCTCGAACCGCTCGGGTGGCACCAAAACAGGCCGCAGCGGCCGGTTCAGATGGCGGCGCAATTCCGTCAGACTGCGCGGGCTGACGCTCGCTCGGCAGGCAACCTCAATCCCGTCGTCGCCCTCCTCCAGCACCAGCACGCCATGACGTTTGGCGAAGGCATAGGGCAGTCGGCGGGCGGGCGCGATTTCACCCTCGGTCAATGCCAGCGGCATGGAATCGGCGTTCATTTGTTGCCAAATCCGGCTTCCACCGGTGGAGCCGGCGGTGGCGCTTTTTCAACTGGCTTGGGCTCGGGTTCCACGTTGAGAATCGTGCCCTGCTGCTTGACCTGTTCCTCGGGCTTGAGCACCGGCGGCTGGACGTTGGGCAACAGGTAGTCCGCCTTCTCCCGCGCGGCGAGTTGCTGGTCGCGGATGTAGCTGTACTTGTCGCCGGTGTACAGGGTGCCCTGGGCGGGATCGCGCAGGATGACCGGATGCAGGAACACCATCAGATTGCGTTTGAGCTTGCTGGTACCGCGATAGCGGAACAGATTGCCGAGCAGCGGCACGTCGCCCAGCAGCGGCACTTTCAGGGCGCTCTCGTCCAGCTTGTCATCGATCAACCCGCCCAGCACCAGTACCTGACCATTTTCCACCAGCACCTTGGTCTTGATGGAACGCTTGGTGGTGGTCGGCCCCTGGGTGGCGGCATTGGCCGATGGCACCACGGCGGATACTTCCTGGCTGATTTCCAGCTTGACGGCGTTGCCTTCGTTGATCTGCGGCTTGACCTTGAGCTTGATGCCCACGTCATCGCGCTGGATGGTCTGAAACGGATTGCCGACCGAGGTATTCGTATTGCCGCTGGTAGCAGTGGTGTAATTGCCGGTAACAAAGGGGACGTTTTGACCGACGATGATCTCCGCTTCCTCGTTGTCCAGCGTGACCACGGTCGGGGTGGACAGCACGTTGGTGTCGGCATCCTTGGCCAAGGCGCTGATCAACGCCCCGAAACGGTTGTTGCCAGAGAAATCGCCGACCGCCATCTGCATCCCCTGCGGAATGCGCGCCGCCGACAGCGCCGTCAAGTCGCCTTGATCGGCTTGCACCGCCAGGCCGATGATATTGGCCAGGCTGGAGGTCTCGGTGCCGAGATTGGTAAAGCCGATCGCGCCGTTGGCGTCCGCCACCCATTGTACCCCGAGTTCGGCGGTTTTCTCGGCCGAAATCTCGGCGATGACCGCCTCCACCAGCACCTGGGCACGGCGCACGTCCAGTTGCGCGATCACCGAGCGCAGGGAGCGAATGAGTTCCGGCGGGGCGGTAATCACCAGGGAATTAGTCGCCTCGTCGGCCTGGATGTCCACCAGACTGGCCACGCTACTGCTGCTGCTTCCGCCCGGCGGCGCGCCCGGCTGTGGCGCGCCCAGTACCGGCGCGTTGCGCGCGACCTCGCCGCTCAGGTTCTTGCTGACCCCCTGCAGCACCGCCATCAGATCCTTGGCCTTGGCGTAGCGCAGGTAGACGACCTGAGTGTTGCCCCCGCTGTCCACCGGCGTGTCCAGATGGGTGATCAGGGTCCGCAACCGCAGGCGCGACACCCGGTCTCCGCTCAACAAGATAGTGTTGGTGCGTTCGTCCGCCACCATCCGCGGCGGCGTGCCGACGGCGGCGGCCGGATCGGCCTTGGCCTTGCCCTGCTCCAGCGCGGCGAGCACTCGCACGATCTCGGTGGCCGTGGCATGGCGCAACGGCACGATCTCGACTTCCTCGTTGCTGGCCAGATCGATCCGGGCGATGATGCTGGCAATGCGCTCGACGTTGGCGGCGCTGTCGGAAATGATCAGGACATTGGTCGGCGTGTAGGCAGCCAGATGGCCCTGCGGCGGGATCAGGGGACGCAGAATTGGCACGATCTGGGCGGCGGAGACGTTCTGGACCTGGATGACCCGGGTCACGATCTGATCGGGCTCCGCGCCCCTGCGCAAATCCACGGTGGGAATGCTTTCCTGTTTGGCGCCGGCCGCCGGGACGATCTTGATCACGTTGCCGCCGGGAACGGCGGCGAACCCGTGAACGCCCAGCACCGCCAGGAACACCTCGTACAGTTCCTTCTCATCCATCGGCTTGGAGGAAATGATGGTCACCCGGCCCTTCACTCGCGGGTCGACGATGAAATTCTTGCCGGTCAGCACCGACATGCTCTCCACCAGCGCGTTGATGTCGGCATCCTTGAGATTCAGCGTCACCGGAGCGGCCCGCGCCGTCAGCGCGAGCAACGACCCCAGCAGCACGCCCAGGATCCAGTGGCGCCCGATTCTTTCGCGAGGTGTCAGTCGTCCGTTCATCCAGTGGGTCATCGTCACGTTCGGGAACCGGCAAGCACGCCGGCTATCGGCAGGGACCCTGCCGGCGATCAGTCTCGTTCATTCGGAGATGGGCCGTCCAGGGAAAAGGTAAGGGGGATCTCGGCACCATTGCGCAACACTCGCACGTCGATCCGGCTGGCGCCCAGCAACTCCTGCAGCACCGCCAGCCCCTGCGCCGGGCTGCTCAGCCGGGTACCGTTGATTTCGGTCAACACGTCGCCGCCGTTGAGACCCAGTTGCTGGAAAAGCTGGCGGTCGCGCCCCGGCCGCAGCCGAAAGCCGACGAATTGGCCGTTCTGCACGTACGGACTGGCAAAGGCGATATCTTCGAGGGCCTGGGGCCGGCTCGGCGCCTCGCTCCGCAATCGCCCGGCGATGGCGCTCGCGTCGATGACCTGCGGCCCCGTGAAAGTAGCAGCGCCCGATTCCGGTACGGGCGCGGCCAGCACTCCGGGCGGTGCCGACGGGGCCAGAGTTCGGTTCGATTCGTCCGATTTGGGCAGATTGAGCGCTTCCCGCCGGCCGTTGCGGAATACTACCACATGATCGCGCTGGATCCGCTCCAGCCGGGCCCCACCGGGCAATGGCTCGCCCATCCGGTAACCACGCTCCGCCCCCCCACCCTCGGCGATCAGCGCCAGCGCCCGATCAGCGCCCCGCTCGACGTAAAATACCCCGACCAGGCGCAGGTTGAGCGGCGTCGCCGGCATGACGGCGGGGGGCGCTTCCACCGGCCGGCCGGCCTCGGCGCGCCCGAACAGATGCCATCCGGCGATGGCGGCATAATCGGCCGGCGACGGGGCGCTCGCGGAACCATTCGCGGCCGCTCCCGGAGTCGCCGGCGCCGTCATTTCGACGGCCGGCGACGACCGTCCGGACACCACCGCCAAGCTCAGAGCCGCGAGCGAGCGGGCCAGCACGATCACCAGGACGGCATTGACGGCCACCACGGCAACCCCCTGCCAGAGTTCGGGACGGGGCAGCATGAGTCGCGTGCGCTTTTCCACCGCCAGCAGGGCGCGTCGTACAGGATTCGCCAAGGTGTCAGATTCGAAGTAGGGACTCGGTCGTTGAGAATAACAAAAATCCGGCGCGGCCGGCCCCGATTTTTCGCGGGATACCTGCCCCGCGCGCGGCGATCCCGAGTCCAACCCACACGCGGGAACCGCTTCGCGGGAGTCTTCTACTCGGAACTCCGTATCGGGACGATCATCCACCGACGATTGCGGCCGGCACCGGTCATAACCGGTGCTGGTTGGGATTCCACCCATCGTTCGCTCATCGAAATCGCTCAATCGTCGTAGTAATGATGGTAATGCTTGTGGTGATGCTTGTAGTGGCCCAAATGCCGGCCGGGGTGATGATGATAAGGCGGAGGACCATAGGCACGTGGAGCGACGTAGACAGGTCTCTCCACATATTGGTACCTGTCCACATAGATGACTTCGGGTTGCGACCGACGGTAACGTTGGGTGGTAATGGCAGTTCCCGTCGCGCCACCGATGGCGCCGCCCAGGATCGCGCCGTCGCGTCCGCCCAGTTCGGAGCCGATGGCCGCGCCCACGGCCCCGCCCAGCGCGCCACCCAGGATCGCGTCTCCTCGCGGATCCGCCAACAGCGCCGGCGGCGCCCCAAGCACGAGCGCAAACAGCAAAAACGACATCCTCTTCTTCATAACGAACTCCCCGAAACATCAGTTCACGATATTTGGAATCGGGGTCATCGTGGGCCGGCAACGCTGAACCGACGCTGACCGGCATCGCGCGGGACCGCTATCGGTCGTGGCCGTTATCCGGAAACCCGCCTCAATGCCGGCGTCTTGGATTGGAGGGTCGGAGGCTTGGCGCGTACCCCCATCACACGGCCCGACTGCGGCGGCCGCGGCAATTGGATATGTTGGGCCATCACCGCACCCAGTCGATCCAACACCGGCAAGGGCATCGAGGCGCTGTGCCGCTCGGCCAGATCCACATGAATGACCATCAACTCGGTGGTGGCCGACAGAAATCCTCTTGCAGCGTGATACAGGCGATGAAAATAGTGGATGCGCTTGCTGTCGAACCCCAGCAACTGCGTGGTGATGCGCATCGGATCGCCGGCCACGAGTTCGCGTTGGTAATTCACATGGGTTTCCACCACGAAGGTCGAACAATTTTCGCGATCCCGGTAACTCGGTCCCATGCCCAGATAGTCGAGGAAGGCATCGGTGGCATGATCGAACGCCAGGACGTAATAGGCCACGTTCATGTGACCGTTGTAATCGATCCACTGGGGCGGCACCACGCCGGTGTACAGGCACAGGGGGGATTCGATCCGCATGTTTATAATCATCATGTTCCGTGAAAGCGCGGTACGCTACCTGCTTTTGCCGCGTGGCGCAATTGTTTGGAACCCCGGAAGGAGTTAAAGCATGTTGATGAACGGTCGGGTACTGATTGTGGCGGGTTCGGATTCCGGCGGCGGCGCGGGGATTCAGGCCGATCTGAAAACGGTCACGGCGCTGGGCGGCTACGCGGCGACCGCGATCACGGCGCTGACCGCGCAGAATACCCGTGGCGTGTTCGGCATCGTTGGGGTGGAGCCGGACTTCATCGCCAGGCAGATGCGACGGGTGCTGGACGACATCGGTGCCGACTGCGTCAAGACCGGGATGTTGCACGACGCCGCCGTTATCGAAACCGTGGTCGAGGTATTGGAGAGCGCGGCAGCCGGTATTCCGCTGGTGGTGGACCCGGTGATGTACGCCAAGGGCGGCGACCGCCTGCTCGACCCGACCGCGCGCGACACGCTGATCCAGCGCCTGTTGCCCCGCGCCGCCCTCATCACCCCCAACGTCCGCGAGGCGGAAGCGCTGAGCGGTCGTGCGATCCGCCGGCCCGACGATCTGGCAATGGCGGCCCGCCGGTTGCTGGAACTTGGCCCGGCGGCGGTGCTGGTCAAAGGCGGGCACCTGGCCGGCGACGCCGTCACCGACTGGCTGGTCTGGTCCGGGGGCGCGGAAACCTTCACCGCGCCGCGCATCCCAAGCCGCAACACCCACGGTACCGGCTGCACGCTGGCCTCGGCCATCGCCGCCGGATTGGCGCAGGGCCTGCCGCTGAACGCCGCGGTCCGGCGGGCATTATCCTACGTCCGGGAGGCCATCCGCACCGCGCCCGACCTGGGAGCGGGTTGCGGTCCGCTGAACCATGGGCATACGGTAAACCCCTGGAACTGAACGATCACCAGACGTGAAAGGAGAAGAAACTCATGCTGGACTGGACCCTGCTGGTCGGACTGCTGTCCGTCCTTGTCGTGACCTGGCTGCTGATCCGGATCTTTCTGAAAGGTCCCTCCCTGCTGATCCACGATCGGCCGCTGGCGAACAGTCGCGCCGGATCGCGGGATCGGGCCAGTCCCGAGCACCAGCAGGTCGTGCGATTGGTGGAGCAGTCCGTCGCAGAGATTCGCTCCGCCCCCAGGAGGCAGCGGCTGGCAGCCATCCGCCGCGTGATGGCGCGAGGCTTTGTCGAACCGCCGCTGCTGGCCGGCGAATCGGTGTACCGAATTGCGGAGGTCGATGCCGGCGGCGTGCCGGGCGAGTGGGTGCTGGGGCCGGACTCCGATCCGAACCGCCGGTTGCTCTACCTGCACGGCGGCAGTTTCATCAGCGGTTGCCCGCGTGGCCATCGGGTGATCACCACCGTGCTGGCGCGGGTCACGGGCGCCGCCGTGCTGGCGTTGGACTACCGCCTGATGCCGGAGCACTCGCGTCGGGACATGATCGATGATTGCCGGATGGGTTATCGTTGGCTTCTGGACCACGGTCCCGACGGGCCGGCCCCCGTCCGGGAGTTGATCGTGGCCGGCGATTCCGCCGGCGGCAACCTGGCGCTGATGGTCGTCGCCTGGGCGCGCGACGCGGGCTTGCGCGCCGCCGCCGGCGCCATCGCGCTCTCGCCGGGCCTGGACATGACGTTTTCCAGCCCCACCCTCAAGAGCAATCTCAAAACGGATCTGCTGCTGGGTCCCAGCGTCGAGTGGCTGCTGAGGATTCCCAGGACGATCCTGCTGCTCGTGGTCTGGGGCTGGGGCCGGATACCGCCGTCCAATCCCCTGGTCTCGCCCGTCTTCGGCGATCTGTCCGACCTGCCGCCCGTACTCGTCCAGGCCAGCGAAGCGGAGATCATGCTGGGCGATGCTCGACGCTACGTCAACAAGGCCCGCGCCGCCGGCTCCAGCGCGGAGCTGGAAACCTGGCCGGACATGCCGCACGTCTGGCACTTGTTCGAACCGATCTTGCCGGAAGCGCGGGAAGCATTCGAACGGATCGGGCAATTCGTAGAGCGGTGCGCGCTCAGGCGAACGTCCATCGCTCCCACGCCGCGACATCCCGCCGCGCCAGCAGCCGGTCGGTGAATTCCAGCGCCGCCGCCAGATTGAACTCGGCCACCGCGCTCAAGGATTCGCCCAATTCGAACCGCTCGCCGCGGATGGCGAGTTGAAACGCCGGGGGTGGCGGAGCGTGGTTGATCTGCTGGTAAACGTATAGCACGGCGGCGGGCGACAGGGCGTGGCTGGTGTAGCTGGCATCACGCACCGGCTGAAGGCGGGTAAAGCGAAACGGCGGCGGGCAGGAAACGCTGGCGTCTACGAACAGCGCCAGCGTCCGGTTTTCCAGATCGACCGCGTGTTCGATCTGCAACTGAAAGTCGGCGAGCAACTCGACATCGTCCCAGCCGCCCCGCTGCTCGCGTAATGCTGCCAGCCGTTCCAGAAACAGCGGCCCCAGCGCGTCGTCGCCCCGGCTGGGATTGCCGACAGCGAAAATCAACAGACCAAGAACCCTCACCCTAACCCTCTCCCAGAGGGAGAGGGAATGCTTCGTTCCGGACGGTTCCATCCGCATCCCGCACCAAGCAGTCAACTATCATCCCTCTCTCTTCCTCCACCAACTCAACACACAGCGGCATCCGACCGAGAGCGTGAGTGGCACAGGACAGACAGGGATCGTAAGCCCGCACCGCCACCTCGATCTGGTTCAGCAATGGCTCGGTCAGCTCCCTGCCGTCCAGATAGCGTTCCGCCACCTGGCGGATGGATTCGTTCATCGCCTGGTTGTTGTTGGTGGTGGACACGATCAGGTTGGCCTTCTCGATCAACCCGTCCTCGTCGATGCGGTAATGGTGGAACAGCGTGCCGCGCGGGGCCTCGATCACGCCGATGCCCTCCCGCGCCATATCGCCGCGCGTCACCCGCTCATCGCCGAAAATATCAGGATCGAGCAGTAGTTCCTGGATCGCCTCGGCGGCGTGCAACAACTCGATCATCCGCGCCCAGTGATAGGCCAGCGTGAGGTGAACCGGTTGGCCCTCGCCCAGCGCCATGAATTCCCGCCGCTCTTCCTCGGCCAGGGGCGTGGGGATGAAGTCGCAGTTGTTGATCCGGGCCAGCGGCCCCACCCGATACCAGCCCCTGTCTGGTCCCAGCGAGTTGATAAACGGAAATTTCATGTAGCTCCACGGCTTGACCTGTTCGCGGATCACCTGGGCATAGCGCCGATAGTCGAGATGGTCGAACAGGATCTCGCCGCTGTCGTTCCGGGCGCGCAAGCCGCCGTGGTACAGATCCAGCGCCCCGTCGGCGCGAATCAGGCTGAGGTAGTTGGAACGGATGGTGGCGAAATGGGTGAAATAACCGGGATTGAGGGCATAGGCCTGTTTGATCAGCTTCAGAATGTTGCGGCCCCACTGGATCATCAGATCGAGATCGGCCAGCAGGTAATTGCGTTCCTGCAAGGTGAGGGCCTTGTTGACTCCGCCGGGCACGTTGCCGGTGCCATGCACGCGCTTGCCAGCGGTCACCCGGATCACCTCCTGGCCGTACTTGCGCAGGCGCACGCCCTGGCGGGCGATGTCGGGATAATCGGCCATCACCCCGCCGACGTTGCGACGGGCGACCTCTGCGTCGAACTCGAACAGGAAATCCGGCGAGGCCAGGTGGAAGAAATGCACCGCGTGCGATTGCAGGGTCTGGCCATAGTGCATCAGCCGGCGGATTTTCTCGGCGGTCGGGGTAATCTCGTGCGCCCCGACCAGTTGATCCACCGCCTTGGAGGCCGCCAGGTTATGACTGACCGGACAAATCCCGCACAGACGCTGCACCACCACCGGCACCTCCCAATAGGGCCGGCCCTGGATGAATTTCTCGAAGCCGCGAAATTCGACAATGTGCAACCGTGCCTGGCGGATGTGATGGTCCCGGTCCGTTAGCAGCGTGACCTTGCCGTGACCCTCGACCCGGCTGAGGGGATCGATGGCGACCCGACACAGATATTCCGGCTGAGCCGCCGTTTCCAGTGTGCTCATGGCACGCCTCGTTCAATCGTAGTGAATCTGGGTGTAGGACAGCGCGAGCGGCTGGCCCGACAGCAACTGGCTGACGAAGGTCCAGATCGCATCCGCCGACGGTGGGCAACCGGGCAGAAAGTAGTCGATCTTGACCACCTCGTGCACCGGATGCACCTGGTCCAGCAGCAGTGGGATTTCCGGATCGTTGGGAATCTGGGGATTGACCAGACCGATCCCGCGCAGGTAGGACTCTTCCAGACAGTCCTTGAGATCGTACTGGTTACGCATCGCTGGGACGCCACCGTTCAGCGCGCAGGCGCCGATAGCCACCAGAATCTTGCAGCGCGCCCGGAATTCCATCAGCACGTGGACATTCTCGGCGTTGCAGACTCCACCCTCGATCAGGCCGAGATCGCACGTACCCAGTTCCTTGATGTCGGTCAGCGGGCTGCGGTCAAGCTCCAACCGCTCGGCCAGATCGAACAGCCGTTCGTCCAGATCGAGCAGGGACATGTGGCAGCCGAAGCAGCCAGCCAGCGAACAGGTCGCGATCTTGAGTTTCGGTTCAATCATGGCGGCGCCCTCCCCTGCTTTCGGCCAGCGCCGCCACGTCGCCCACCACGCTGATCGGCTTGCGGTCGTAGAGCCGCTGGCCGATGGGAATCTCATAACCCCGATGCTTGATCAGAATCGCCCCAGTCGGACAGACCTGGGCGGCCTTGTCGGTAATGCTGAAATCGGTGGCGCCCAGCTTGCCGGACGGCGTGTTGACGACCAGATGCGCCTGGATGCCCCGCCCCTGCACGGCAAAGACATTCTTGCCGTCCACATCGCGGCTGGCCCGGACGCACAGCTCGCACAGAATGCAGCGGTTGAAATCGATCACGGCCCCGGGATGGGAGGCATCCACCGGCCGGCGCGGATAGAAATGGGTGTAATGTGGCGCCAGCATGCCGACGTAATAGGCCACCGCCTGCAACTGGCAGGCCCCGCTCTTCTCGCAGGCCGGGCAGACGTGGTTGCCTTCCACGAACAGCATCTGGAGGATGCCGCGGCGGATTTCGCGCAGTTCCCCGGTCTCGCTTTGCACGGTCTGGCCGGCTGCTGCGGGGGTGGCACAGGCCGCCTGCACCCGACCGTTGACCTTGACCAGGCAGACCCGGCAACTGCCGTGGGGGGCGAATTCCGGATTGAAGCACAGATGCGGGATGTAGAGGCTGGCGGCCAGCGCGGCGGTCATGATGGTCTGACCATCCTCGAACGGCACCCGCCGTCCGTCGAGCGTAAAACTCTGCTCTCCGTTCATGGCATCGTCCCCAGCAACAGTTCCTCTTCACGCAAATAGGCGCCTGGATCGCTGCGGCCCGTCAATTGCCGGGCCTGTTCCAGCGCCGCATCCAAATCAAAGGCCGGCTCGAAGGTGGTGGACCGCAACCGTCGCTCCCAGACCTCCGGAAACTGTTCGAAGCTGTCCAGCACCGGATTGGGCGCGGTCTGACCCAACCCGCAATGACAAGCCACCTGCATGATCCGCCCCAGCCTGCACATCTCCTCAAGATCGTAGCGGGTGCCGTGTCCGGTATGCACCTTGACCACCAGATCGCGCATCAGCGAGGTACCGACCCGGCAGGGCGTGCAGAAGCCGCAGCTTTCATGGACGAAGAAATGGGCGAAATTGCGGACGCCATCGAGAATGTCACGCCGGTGACTGAACACCATGAACGAACCGCCGGTGGCCAAGTCCTCGAAGCAGATGCGCCGATCGAACTGGCGGGCGGAAATCATGTGCCCGGCCGGACCGGCCATCTGGATGCCTTGAGCGTCCAGGGCGCCACAATCCTCCAGCACCCGCCGCACGGTGACGCCGAACGGATACTCGTAGATGCCGGGCCGCTCGCAGTCGCCGCTGAGGCTGAGCAGCTTGGTACCCTTGGACTCCGCCGTGCCCCGGCTGGCGAACCAGTCGCCGCCCTCCACCGCGATCTTGGCCGTCGCGGCGAAGGTCTCGACATTGTTGACCACCGTAGGCTTATTGAGATAGCCGTGGGTGGTCGGAAACGGGGGACGGATGCGCGGCACACCGTGTTTGCCTTCCAGCGATTCGATCAAGGCCGATTCCTCGCCGCAGACGTAGGCGCCAGCGCCGAGGTGGATGTCGATGTCGAAATCAAAGCCCGGCTCGCCCAGAATGCCCTCGCCCAGCAGATCTACCTCGCGGCGACGTTGCAGGTGCGCCTGGAGCGATGGCAGCAAGTAGCGGTACTCGCCGCGCAGATAGACGAAACCCTGGCGGGCGCCGATCACCCGCCCGCACAGGGTCATGCCCTCGAACACCAGATCGGCGAAATCCTGCATCAGCACCCGGTCCTTGAAGGTGCCCGGCTCGCCCTCGTCGGCGTTGCAGACCACGTATTTCACCTCGCCCGGCGCGTTGCGGCAGGACATCCACTTGGCGGCCGACTTGAAGCCGGCGCCGCCCTGGCCGCGCAGGCCGGATTTGACCATCTCCGCCAGGATCGCCTCCGGACCGCGTTTCAACACCGCCCGCAGCGCCGAACCGTCGGCGAAATGCCGCCCCAGCAGAATGTCCGCGCGGCGGATGTTGCTGGCGACTTCGAAGAACTCATGCGGCCATTGCGCCAACGGCGTTTGGCTGTTGACCAGATCTACGATCCGGTCCAGTCGGGGCTGGTCGAGACGGGTGAGCGCGTAGCCGTTCACCAGCGCCGCCGGACCCTGGTCGCACATCCCGGTGCAGGAGGTGGTGCCGACCGTGACCAACCCGTCGGTGCGGGTTGCATTGATCGCAATCCCCAGCCGGTCGCACAGATGGTGCAGCAGCTCGCGGTTGCCGAGCATCCGGTCGGTGATGTTGTCGCTGAACAGGATGTCGTAGGAACCGCGGGGGGAGGTATAAAGGAAGGAATAGAATTCGGCGACGCCGCGGACCTTCGCCGGCGAAATGCCGAGTTCTTCGGCGACCCCCTCCAGGGCCTCGGGCGGGAGCCAAGTCAGGCTGTCCTGCACGTCGCGCAGGATTTGCAGCAACCGGGTCGCCATGCCGCCGTGGCGCTGGACGATATCGTGGATCGTCCGGAAGAGTGCGTCGGATTCCGCCATGACCACCTCCATTCTCGACGGGCCGATCCGGCATGGTGGGGCGCGGATGGCGTTTGTGGGCAGACCGCTAAACCACGATGAGAAATCATACCTCAAACCGGACAATAAGGCTTTATTTTCGTAAGGATTAAATTCCACCCGCGCCGAACGGCCCGCCTGGAACCCATCCCGGTCGAACCGGGATCAAACGCTATGGCGTTGCGGTCGTATTGCAGGCAGAATTTCACAGTTTATTGTCAACAACCGGAGATGCGACGCTCTCATGCCGAGCCCATTCCTGAATCGACTTAACTGGCTGCTGCTGGGCTGGTTGATTGCCAGCGCCGCGCAAGCGACGGTCTATCCCCTGCCCCCGCCCGACACGGACGTGATCGGCCAGGTCAGAGTCATCTACGCGACCAAGGACGATACGCTGGTCGATATTGCCCGCCAGCACGGCTTGGGCTACGACGAGATCGTCCACGCCAACCCCGGGGTGGATCGCTGGGCGCTCGGCGAGGGCACCCCGATCGTGTTGCCGACCCGGTTCATCCTGCCCGACACTCCACGGGAAGGAATCATTCTCAACATCGCGGAGATGCGGCTGTATTACTACCCCAAAGCCAACCCTGGCGAAGAGCGGGTGGTGGTCACCTATCCGGTGAGCATCGGCCGCATGGACTGGAAGACCCCGCTGGGCTTGACCAAGGTGGTCGCCAAGGACATCGATCCACCCTGGCGGCCACCGGCTACGATCAAGGCCGAACACGCCGCCGAGGGCGACATCCTGCCGGATGTGGTTCCGGGCGGTCCGGACAATCCACTAGGCCGTTTCGCGATGCGTTTGGGTGTGCCCGGCTACCTGATCCACGGCACCAACAAACCCTATGGCATCGGCATGCGGGTGACGCATGGCTGCGTGCGGATGTACCCGGAGGATATCGAACGGCTGTTTGGGATGGTACCGGTCGGTACGCCGGTCCGCCTCCTCGACCAGCCGGTGAAAGTCGGCCGGCTGAACGGCGTCCTGTTCCTGGAGTCGCACGAACCCCTGGAGGAAGACAATATCCCGATCAAGGTCACCCTGGAACAAGCTCGACAGGCCGTGATCGCCAAGACCGGCCCCGACATGCCGGGCGTCGATCAGGCGGCACTGGAAGTGGCGGTGGAACAGCTCAGCGGCATTCCCGTCTCGATTTCCACTTCCGTCCCCTACCCGGTCGCTCAACCGGCCAGTCCGTCAGTCGGACCCGCGACCGATTATCCGGTCGCCAACCGGACGCCGATCCCTTACCCACCGTCCACCTATAACAACTCCCTACCCGCCCCGGCTTACCGACCCACCCCCGCGACACCACCCGGGTATGGTTCTTCCTACGGCAATCCGGCGGCCTACCCGCCTCCTTATCCTCCGGCTTCCACACGACCCGCCTATCAGGGCAACCCGGCGCCCTATCCCAGCTCCGTTCCACCCCTCGCTCGACCATCCACCAGTAACCCGGCGCTCGAGCCACCCGTTCTTCCGCCGCCAAGCCGGCTTTGACGGCAATAAAAAACCCCGCATCGCGGGGTTTTTTATTGCCGTCGGGGATTCTGGCTTATTTGTACATCGACTTCTTGAACATGCTGTTGAGCTTTTGCTCGGTCGCCATGCTCATGGACTTGGCTTCGTTGGCGGTATCCAGCGCCTGACGGGCCATGGCCTTAGCTTCGTTGGCATCGTTCTGCACTTTTTGCAGATCGCTGGTGCTGGCGCAACCAACGGTCAAACCGGCGATCAGGGCCAGCGCGGAAATCTTGGTCAAGGTCTTCACGGATTCAACTCCTCTGTATCATTTAAACAAGGCAACATGCCGGACAATGATACTGTTGTCTCGGCACAACCAATATTGTCGCAACACAACAAAACCTAATATAACGGAATTCCGAATTGCGGACAATTCCGAAAAGTGATCGTATCAACGAATCTCCACCCGCATACCCTTTCTCACCCAAGGTCTGAGTGCGTCGATTTGCCGATTATCCAGTGCCACGCACCCACTCGTCCAATCGATGCCGGCGCCCTGCACGCCCGGATTGCCGGCGCCGACACCATGAATGCCGATCTGCCCGCCCAGCGGCGTATCCTGCGGCGGGGTATGGCCATTGCTCCAAGCCGCGCGGATGCGCGCGTAGGTCAGCGCGTCGATCCGGTGCTCCCGCAAGGCCCGTTCGGCATAGTCGGGGTTGGGGTAATCGAGACCGATGAAGGTCTTGAACCGGCTGTGATCGTTGATCCAGCCGACCCTGAACACGCCGAGCGGCGTCTTGTTGTCGCCGCGGCTGAATTTGACTCCGGCGCCGCTGCTACCCAAGGCGATCTGGTGGAACACTTCGACCGGTCGATTGCCCTGCATGACCATCAGCTTGTCGGCTTTGGTATCCACCAACAACCAGGGCTCGTTGGGTACCGCGCTTCGGTTCGCATCCACCGGTGGCGGCTGCCCCACCGTATCGACCGTGCTCTGGGCACAAGCGCCGATCAGCACCGCCAGCCCCCCGACAAGAACAACCCGCTTTCCGAACTCCCACATATCGATACATCCCGCTTCCGACCACTTGTCACCGGGCAGGATTTATAGGACAACCCGGACGATGATGCAAGTTCGGACGCCCATGCGCGCTCGCCTTCGTTCGAATCAGAATCGCGGCTCCAGAACCACCGTGCTCGGCAGGGAGTTGCCGATGAAGCCGTTCTCCCTGGCCTTGCGGTGCATTTCCATCACGGCGTGGGAATCGGGAGCCGTATCGCCCCCGAACGTCACCCTGGGCCGCAGGCGATACGGATGGAAAAATTTGACATGGCGTGCCATCCTCGCGGGAACGGCGGGACAATCCTCACCGTTCACTCTTCGGCGCCCTGCGTCAACACCGCCAGCGCCGCCGGGGCGCAGGCTTCTCCAGCTAGGGCTTGCTCCAGCTCAGCGATGCGCCGGCGCAACCGTTCGTTGTCCGCCTCACGCCGGGCCCGCAGCGCAGCGCCATCAACCAGCCGGGCATCGGGTAACCGTGCGCCACCCGCCCAAGGACGGGGGGACGCGCCGGCGAACAGCCAGCCGGCCGCGATGCCGCACAGCAAAACCGCGGCCGCTGCCACGCCCCAAATCCAGGCACGCTGGTAGCGGGGAATCGCCGTTTCAGTCGGATATACCGTATATTGTGCGTTCCGCTCGATCATGGGGTTTTCTCAGCGCTCCACCGTGAAGGTCGTGACCGGCACCAGCGCGTTGGACCGGATCGTACCCTTGAAGACCGATTCCTGACCCTCCCGGACCAGTCGCACCTGAAACGGCGTCTCCCGGGGGGTCTGCTCGTCCTTGCGCGGGACATGGCGGACGGCGATTTCATAGTTTCCCGGTGCCGCTTTGCCGGCCGGCCAGAAAGCGTTTTCCACCGGACGGTCGTTCAGGCCGGCGCGGGAAGCGTTGGCGTCGACGTCCAAAGTGCCGCCGCACTCCGCGGGATTGCGATAGTCCAGTTGCCGTCCGGACGGACAGCGCACCACCAGGTCGAGATCGCCTTGACTGTTCCACAGCAGCGTCACGGTAATCTCGCCGGTCGCCGCGCCGGCGGCGGACAGGCGATTGGCAAACTCCCGACGTTCCTCGACGGTAGGCTCGGTCTTGACCGGCGGCTTGGTTCCGAACGGGGGTTCGGCCTCGACCGACGGTTTCAGTGGGGATTGGGATCGCGGCGCCGGCATCGGCTCCCGTCCCGCCAGAACTTCTTCCAAGGTCCGCTTTGGCGGTTCCGCGCCCGCCGCGGGGACGCCGGCGGGTATCGCCGGCGGGGGATTGGCGCGATCCAGCGGCCCGGCCGCGATGGTCGGCGCCACCGCCGAGGGTGAGGTCGCCGGTTCCGGAGAGGGGGGCACCTTCACCTCGGTCGACGGACCGGATTCCCGACCGGGGAGCGCGGTTGCGACCGCCGCCCGATCGACGGTTGGCGTTTCCGGGGCGGGCTGGATCGCCTGGCCGGAAACCGGCGCCGTCGTGGAGGCCGGCCCCGGCTCGCCATCTCCGCGGGGCGGGGCGATAGTAGGCTGTATCGGCAGCGTACGGGTAGCACCCGGCTCGCGGGCGGCGGAGGCGGGCTTATCCGATCCGGCCGGCGGCGAACACTGGCCGCGCCGTTCGGCGAGTCGCACCAGCAATTGTTCGAGCCGGGCCTGCAATTCCGCCCCGGTCCGCTGGGCTTTGGCCAAGGCGCCGTCGGGTTCCGCACTCAACCTCGCTCGACCCGTTTCGCCGGCGGCGGGGTACGGCAACGGCTTTCTCACCCCGACCCACAAGGCCGCGACCAGCACCAGCAGGATGGCGAGCGCGACCACGCTCCAGAAATACCGGGAGCCGACCACCACATAGCGCGGCGACGCAGGTTCCGGCACGGTCGATGAAACGGCCTCCACCGGGGCCGATACCGGCTCGGATTTCAGCGCGGACTCCGGTTCCGGTCGCGGCGGCGCGGCATCCGTGGCCGCGACGGAAGCTGGTTCCGGCGCCGGCTCCAGCGGCTCGGGAACGGCCGCCGTCGATAGCGGTTCCGCCCGTGGCTCGGACCCGGCCGGAGCCGCGGCCATCGGAGCTGATTCCGGCATGGCGGTCGTCAGTTCGGGCACGGCGATCTCCGGGACCGCCACGTCGCGGAACGGTTGGGCCGGAACCGGCGGCGGAACCATCGAGCCACCGCTCCCCCCTTCCGGCGAATCCCAAGGTCGATCCGGCGAAAAACCCCAGCGGGTGATCACCGGCCGGTTCTCGACCAGAAAGACCTCGGATTCCGCCGGCGCGGCCAGCACCGCCCTGAGAATCGCGCCCAACCGCACCCGGCGGGCATCACCGGACGCGATGTAGCGCTCCGCCAATTCTCGCCCCCGGCCGAGCAGATCGTCGATCCGGGCCAGCATCGACCGGCGCTGTTCCTCCGGCAAATCGCTCAGCGCCACCGGCGGGCGTTCGGGATCACCCTCGGTGTACCAGTCGATCCGGTTCTTGGCGCGATCCACCACCGGTTCGGCCAGCAGCGACCCGGCCTCCGGTTCCACCTCGCTGGCGAGCACCGCCCGGATTTGCGGGTACAGGGCGTGCAGGGGCTGGCCGAAACCACCCGTCTCCCGCACGCCGTCGAAGGAGCCACTGCTCAGGAGAATCTGCTCGATCATGCCGCCGTGCCTCGCGTTCTTTCGTGACTCACCCGGCGCCAACCGGGAAATTCTCTGGCTCCCTCAGCGAGCTGGCTCGCCCCCCGCCGCCGGAGGCGAGGCGTCGGCGGCTTCGCTCATCGTGATGGAAAGACCGCCGCCGCCCAAGGTCACATCGAGGCCGTACTGCACGTTCTGCAAGAAGAGCGTGACGCCCTTCTCGTTGCGCAGCATGGCATTGCCGCCTCCCTGAATCAGGGTCAACCCACCCTCGATCGCAGCATAGCTGCCGGGGAAATCGGCCACATCCCGCAACCGATAGACCTGACCCAGCGCATCGACTTGGGTAATACCCAAGGTCGCTACCTTGATTCCGGACACCGTGAAGGGATACTTGCGGCCTCGAAATTCGAGGGTGCCCCGACCCTGGCTGAAGCCGAACAGCAGGCCCACCGAGGTGCTGGAAAATTCCATGCGGGCATCCGGCCGAGCATCCTGGGCCAGCGCCGCACCCGTCCCGGCCGACAACAACGCTGTCAAGATCATCTTCGCGAATCGCATTGATTTTACTCCCATGCCAACGACTCAGGCCGACGGTATCGAATAGCGCGGCCACTGGTATTGATTCAGCAGCATCTTTTCCAACTCGCGGGTCAGATCCACGTTCGAGCCGCCACTCTTGGCGCCGCCGCGCGAGCATTGATCCAGTTGCCAGATGCCCACTTTATCGTCGAGGTTGACCTCCTTCCACTTGGGATGGCCGGTCTGCCTGAGTTGGCCGATATTGGTGCGAATGGCCTGGCCCAATTTCGCCAGTTGCTGGCAGCGCTGGACGAAATAGGGACTCTGCTTGCCGGAGAAATCGAAGCTCATCAGCACTCCTTTCACCGCGATGGTCGGCACGTCGCCGCTCAGCCACTCGTAATCGGTCTGACCGATCCGGGTGGGCTGATATTCGCGCAGCATCCGGGGATCGTCCAGCGGCACGAAATGCACGTTCGCCAACATCGCGGCAAACTCGGGTTTGGTGATCAAATTGCCGACCTTGGTGAACAGGCTGACCGGCTTGCCGGCGACGTAGAACATGGCGTCGGCCTCGCCCTTGAGCACGGCGGTCACCCCCTGCAACGGCGGGAGGTTGATCGTTTCGGCCGGCTTCACCCCGGCGATCTGAAGCAGGTTCGTCGCGGTGAGCCAGTTGCCGCTGCCCTGCTCGCCCACCACCACCCGCTTGCCCTGCAGATCGGCGAACGTCCGGACCGACTTGTTGGCGAACAGGTGCACCTCTTCGTTATAGAACGGAAAGATCAGCCGCAACCGGCTGGCAACCTGCCGCATCTCGGGATTCTCGGAGCGGCTCAGGAAGCCCAGCACGTCGGACTGCACGATGCCGAAGGTAGCGTTTTCCTTGCTGTTGATACGCTTGATGTTGTCGATCGAGCCCTGGGAATCCTTGACCAGGATGTCCAGTCCAGCCGTTTTGGCGACACCGGCGATATCGTTGCCGAACTGAATGTAAGTCCCAGTCCTGGATCCGGTCACCATGCCGATCTGTTTGGCATCGGTGTCCTCGGCCCCGGCCGGCACCAGCGCGCCCAAGCCGCACAGCAGCAACAGGCCGGCAATCAGCGAACGATTCATGAGCCTCACTCCCACGCAAATGCTGCAATCAAAATGAATGGGCTATGCCAGGAGTTCGCATCGAACCGGCGACCCATTCAAGCAACGATAAGATTATGATTGAAAAATAGTTCATGGCAATGCGGCTTCCGCCCGACGGACGACTCCGCGCCACGCGCGCCCGTCGCGCCCGATTGCAAACCCCGATCAGGGCGATTTCCGGGGGCGGAGCCGCTTTTCCAATTCCTGCACGGTCGGATCGAATTGCGATTTGAGTTCTTCCTCGAGACTGCGGCTCGAATCCGGTTGCCCCGGCGAAGCTGGCGTCCGCACCGCAGGCCGGTCTCGTTCGACCGGCCTGGCGGGTGGCATCGGCGCCGGCTGGGCCGTGGGTCGAGCGGGCGGCAGTGGAGTGGAAACGGGTGGCGTGGGCGCGACCGGTGGTACGACCGGCGCCAGCGCCGGTGTGACCGGTTGGGCGACTGGAGCAGCCGCCGGGGCAACCGGTCGAACCGGCACGACCGGCTCCGGCGCGGGTCTCGGCTCGGAGGCCGGAACCGGCTCCGGCGCGGGTCTCGGCTCCGGCGCGGGTCTCGGCTCGGAGGCCGGAACCGGCTCCGGCGCGGGTCTCGGCTCCGGCGCTATGTAGGCGCCGCCGGGAATGGCCGGAGGGGCGGTCGCGACCGGAGGCGCCTTGCCGGCAGGGCGGCCGAACCACCACCATCCCGCCGCCGCCAGCGCCACCAGCGCCACCAGCGCCGCCAAGCCGACCCGAAGCCCCGACATCCCGTACCGCTCCTCGGCGACGGTGCCAGCCGAGTCGGCGGACCGCGATTCCGGCCCCGGCTCCGAGCGGGGCGGCAACACGCGGGTCGGCGGTTCCGGGACCGGTGCCGACTCCGGTCGGGGCGTTTCCGGGGCTGCGCCGGTACCCACCTCTGCAACCGGCGGAACGAGGCGCCCGGACACCCGGCGAGTCGGCTCCGGGTCAGGAGAAATCACGACGCCCGAAGCGGAAGGCGCCACCCCCGATCTGGCAACCAGGTGGGTCTTCCCGTCATCGCCCACGGGTGGAGGAACCACCGGCTGTGGCGGCACGGCCCGGGTCGGCAGTTGATCGTCAGCCGCCGAACCGACTCCGATCTCCGGAATCGGCACATCCGGAATGTCCGGGACGATTCCCCCCACCTCCGGCAAGGGGGGCGGCTCTATGGTCGGGATATCGCCCGCCGGCGCCGGGCGCGGCTTCGGACCCGATTCGACCCGCGTGCCGCCGACTACTCGGCGTCCGCCGCCGGCGCTACCCTCCTCCAGCGCCAGTTCCAGCGGCCAGACGAAGGTTACCTCGGCGGCTCCCGCCAATCCCTGGCCCCGCGCGGCCAGTCGGTAGGGCATATTTTCCAGTTGGAACGCCAGATCGGGATGCAGGACGAATTTCAGGACATTGCCGCTGTACCAGACTTCCTCGGGGTGGAGCCAGCATTCCGCGCCCTGCCAGCCGTCCGGGCCGAGGTGGTTGGCGGGGAAACCGTGGCGGCTCAAGGCAAATTCGAAGGTCTCCAGCCCGCGCGGCAGACCGTCGAGGGTGACGATGGCGTGTCCCAGCGGGCGAGCGGGATCTTCCGAAACGCGAACTGAAAGGGTGGACATCATGGTCTCCTGGGAACCGGACGAATGGCGGGGACTCCAGCGCAATTATTACATTGGGGGGCGAGAGGGTTATACCGTTTCTCGCTCGGTTTGGGGTGAACCCCGCGCGCCGGTGCCATCCATGCGGCGACGATCCTCCAGTTCAGGCGGTCGGCCGCAGCCGCGCCAGCAACTCGCCCAGCCGCCGGTTGGCGGCAAGATCCACCTCGCCGCCGCCGCGGGTCCTGGCGTTGTGTTCCACCAGATCGAGGAAAGAGCGAATCCAGTCGGTGTAGTAGTCCTGATCGTAGGTGGACGGCTGCTCGCCCAGTTGCGGGCCGCCGCGTGGCACCGCCCGCGGCGGGAACACCGGCCGGGGGCCGCTCTCCAGTGGCAGCATCGGCCGCTGCTCCGGCGCCAGGGCGTCGTAGCCCAGGAAATCGATGTAGGAATTGAGCAGATTGGCGGTCAGCCGGGCCGGCAACGCCACGATCTGTTCGAACTTCATACGGAAGCCCGTCACTTGGCGCACCAGGGTCTCGATCCGTTCCTCCAGCTTCAGCCGCTGCGCGCCGCCGATCAGTTCCTTGACGAACTCGGCCATGCTGGCTTCCGGCACCCGGTAGTAGTCGCACAACGTTTTGTTCCCGCTCAGATCCTGGAGGTCCCGCATCCATTCCGCCACCGCCTCGCGGGCGAACAGCGCGGCGTCGTCCTTGCGGGGCGCTTCGGCCGGTTCCCCCGCCGCCGGCGCGCCCAGCCCCAGGAGTGCCTTCATCTTGCGGGTGTCCACCGCCGCGCCGATGGTCGGGGCACCGATGGCCTGCTTTTCGTCGGGCAGGCGGGTCTCGATACGGTAATAAATGCCTTCCAGTTCGTCGCTGTCGGCCTGCAGGGCGCGCAACAGCTCGCCGAAGCGCTGTTCGCCGGCGCAATCGATCAGACAGCCAGCGACCTGCTGGGCTGCCGCCCGGCGCTTTTCCAACTCCTGCTCCGGATTGTCGCTGACGTAGTAATGGCCCATGCGCTCGACCATCTGCTCGCCCAGTCGCTCCACTTGACCGGCCAGTTGCCGGAGCTTGAGTTCGGGATTGCACAGCGGCCGTAGGTTTTCAGCCAGATAGCTGATGCCGCCGTCGTTGAGGGCGAATCCCGCCTCCCAGGCCTGTTCGGGATTCTGGAAATGGGCGCTGGCGACCGCATCCTTCAGGAACGCCTGCCTGAACAATTCGATCCGCTTGCGTTCGCCGGGCCGGACGTTCAGCTCTTGACCGTTCTCGTCGTAGTCAAAGATGTTCTTGGCCTTGAAGTTGGGATTGCGCAACCAGTAGCTGTTACGGAACGCGCCCCGAGCGTCCCATTGTTGCGGCCAGTCGTGCTGCTTGCCGAAGAAATTCAGCAACGAACTCTCCATGCGGGTGGTCCAGCGACTTTCCGGGGAACGCTCGCCGGCCTTTTCCTCGAACTCCATGTCGAATTTGGTCAGCACCAGGAACAGCGCGGTCGGCTGTTGCGAACGTTGTTCCGGGGTCGCGCCGTGGGTGGAAACGATCCACTCGTAGACCATCTCCGGCAGGGTCTTGACCTCCTGATTGCTGGGGCCGATGCACAGCAGCATGCTGGTCAGTTCCTGCTCGGCGCAGTAGCGCTCGAACAGATAGGCCACCTTGCCGCGCAGGAACAGGCTCTGCAGGGCGTCGCCGGTTTCGAGGAAAGCCGGCAAGTCCTTGATCTGCTCGCGGGAGCGGGCGCCGGGAAAGTCCAGCAGGTCGGTGTGCTCGAAAAAATCCCAGGGCTGTTCGCCGATGACGATGCGCAGTTCGGCGATCAGCGCCGTGATTTCGCTGCGCGGCAGCGTCACCCGCATGCCGTCGGCGCCGGTGAGGGCAAGCGTCCCGCCTCCACCAGTCCCGAGCCCCTTGAGGGTCTGCACGTCGATGATGCTCTGCTCGCGCGGCAGCAGCGCCTCCAGACCGGCGCAGGCGTCGCCGGCGAAATTCAGCCCCCGCAGGCCGGTGTAAAGCCGGACGTAGAGCTGGCCGAATGCCTCCACCCCGCCCCAGATGACGCCGAACAACCGGGCGCGATCCTGGATCTCCAGCCGGGGCGCCAGTTGCGCGGCCCGTTCCCAGTAGCCGTGCCGCAGCAGGCGGACCCGCTCCTGACCCTTGAAGTACCGCTCGAAATAGGCCTGCAGGTCGTAGACGTCGTCGGCGGTCAGCGGGTCCACCGCTTGGGCTCGCGCCGCCGGAGCCAGCCCGTCGAGCAGTTCGGTCAACTGGGCCTGGGTCAGCAACTCGTCGTCGCTGTGGTCGCAGTCGGCGTAATAGGTGTTGCCGAGGATCTTGACCAAGTCGGTCTGGGTCAGCAACCGCATCTGAACCGGCGCGGCGGGGGTCGCGCCAGAAGCCGGTTGCAGGGTGAAGCGGGTCACCAATCCGGTGGATTCGCGGCCGCCTTCCGGATTGATGTCGCGGATGAAATCGATTTCCCGACCGGCGAAATCGGCCAGCAGCGGCGCGGTGCCCTTGCGGGCCAGGGCCGAGATCAGATAGGACTTGCCGGACTGGCTGGGACCGAATACCCCCACGCACATCGGTCGCTGGACCGCCTGCTCCAGCCGACGGGCCTGGGCGGCGAGGCGGCGGAATTCCTTGGTCAGCCCTGCTTTCTCCTGGCGAACCCGTTCGGCGTTCTGGTCCAGCCAGGTCAGAAATTCGGTGCCGACCTGTTCCAAGGTGCGGCAGGTGCTGCTGAGAGTGGCGTCGGTGGCGATCATGACAGTTTTGCTGGGAATGGATGCTGGCTTTGATCAATTGTAGCGCAGCCGGACGGGCAGATTATGGCGATATGGCGTCAGTTCAAGGCAGCCAGGCAAGAGCGATCCGAGCGAGTGTCGCCTGCTTCGGTCCGGCGATCTGGCCAGAGAGATCGACTGGGACCTGATTCGCTTTTTAAGCCTCCGCCTTGAAGCAATATATTTAAAAAACCAATAGCATGCGTAGCAAGCCGCGCAGGTCCGGCGGACCATGGCTCTCGCTCACTTGATGCAGGCGGTGCCAACGGGTGTTTCCGGATCGCATGCAACCAAGTCCTTGAGCTCAAAGATGTAGAAGCGAGGACGTTCGCTGCATGAGACGACGGTCGTTTTCCCAGTGCGCAGGTCGCGCACCTCAACTCCGGCCCCCAGGTCGTTCTTGCCTTTGGTTCGAGTAAACACGGAGTAATTGAATGCAGTAGTGGCGAACCGCACCGACTGTGTGTAGATGCCTTGGTGGGTGTACGTCGCACCGACGAAGTGTTTGAACGAGCCCTGGCGCTTTGCCGGAAACTCAAGTTCCAGCTCCTTCTCTTCACCTCCCGAGCCAAGCGTTCCAAAGCGATACTGGAGATAGCCACTTTCAGGCGCAACCGACGACGAAGCGCACAGTTCAATGAACTTGCGACCATTGGCGGCTTGGCACCCAAAGATGGCGGTGGAATCAGAGTCGCAGGCCGCGGCGGCTCTCACAAACACCAGAGATGCCGCGATAGCGAGGTTCAACCACATGCGTCGATATTTCCAAAGTTCTCGGGCGTCTTCGACCAGCCGACGGTTCCATCGGAGATCTTAACCTTTACCCACCAAACCGATAACGGGAAGTTCCTTCGTTTGCCCCAACACGTGCCTTCGTCGACGCATCTCTCTTGACCGCCTCTGTCTTGGTACATGAAAGAAGCTTCCTCATCGTATATTTCGCCGTTGTACCAGACTCTAAAGAAGCCCTCGCCGCGTTCTGTGTAAACCCAGACGGTATCGCCAGGCTTGTATGTTCTTCCGGATTCGCCCGTATGCGGCCTGAGCACCTCGATTTGGCCTGGTTTCGTTACGATGACAATGCCGGTTAAGCCCCTCACCTTCGTGCCCTTGCGCGCTTTTCCAATAATCTTCGCTGGATCCTCTGGCTTTACGAGCAGAAGAGTGTCGGCTTCCACAGTCCATTCACGGTAAGTGCAGCACTCAAACGGGCACGCACCCTCGTCGACGAACGACGAGGGCGGTTTCCCCGAACTCGCGCAGACCGACATCGCGGACACGAAGCAAGCAATGGTCATGGCCGTACGGTGAATAATGAAATAGAGGAGAGACCACGTTTTGAACGCCATTTTCCCTCAACTCCGACCCACCAGCACGCCGAGCACTCCCAGCAGCAATACCAACAGGAGTATCTGGGCGATCCGGACCCACCGCAACTGGCGCTGGAACGCGTCCAGCGCCACCACCTTGCCCAGCAGGGGAGCACCGTCGGGCTGAAGCGCGACCAAGTCAGCGTCCGGCGCGAACCCGGCGCAATATACCTGGACGGCGACCTCCCGGCGCGGCGGGGGACTCCAGCGAAAGGACGGATTCAGCAGGACGTGCCACGGTCCCTCCCGGCCGGGTTCGGCTCCCGGCACTTCGAGGGTCGCCAGCACGCCGGTCCGGAGAGCCAGCCCGGTCGGCCTCAGGCGGGCGACCACCGGCGGACTGTCCCGCAACAACTGGCCGGCCCGGTCCAGTTGCTGGGACAGCCAGCGGTCCAGATACCGCTGCAATCCGCTCAACGCGGCCACCATCGGCAGCATGACCAGGCCGAGGACCCCGAACAGCAGCAGGTCGAACAAATCGCCGTGCGAAAAAACGATGGCCATCACGGCGATCATCCCGCCGAAAATGGTCAGGAACAACAGCATGCTCAACAACAGCATCAGTTGACCCTGCCTGGCGCCCAGCGGGCGCAAGCGGGGATGAAGGGGAATGTCGGTCATCTATAGCCTTTCGAGCACGCCTATACCGCACCATCAATTCCCTCCCCCCCTCGCGGGAGAGGGAGGGGGTAAAATCGAATTGCCCCCTTCAAGTCATGGCGGGTGGTTTTGTCATCCCCCCACCCTGGCCCTCCCCCGCGTGGGAGGGAGACTGGCGCGGGACCTCGCCAGCGCGGGCGGAGATCGAGAAGATGCCGGTATCCAGCCAGTAGCCGTATTCGTCCTTGAGGGTCTGCAATTTCAATTGCACCACCCCGCCCGGCTGCTGGTTGCCGTCGGCGTCCGCCACGCCAGCCACCTTGAAATCCAGATCCGCGTTCTCGTCGGTGGAGCGCTCCAGCGTGACCTTGAGCGGTAGCGCTCGAGCGCGGGCGTCCCGCGGTTGGGCGAAGGTCACCCGATACAACGGCGTAGCCGGCCAGCGCTCCACCCCCAGTTGCCGAAACCCCAGGAACACCGGGGCGTAGAAATCGAAGGTGGCTTCCGGCAACCGGATCTTGCGGTCTTCCAGTTCCAGATTGGCGAATAGCACGTTCTCCTGCTTGAGCCGGCCAGTCTGTTCCAGTACACCGACGAAGCGGGCGGTGGATTTCATGCCCAGTTCGCGGCTGCGCAGGTTGAACTTGTACAACTGCCCTTCCGACAGCGCGCAGACCATCGCCCCGACCGCCGCCGTGGTCTTGGGATCGGTCAACCGGCCGCTGACCGCGCGGAACGGATACCAGTCGCCGACCCGGTAGGCATGCAGGCTGACGATGCGGTCCGGCGGCACCGGCAGCTTGGCCAGAATCGCCGCCCGCACCGCCGGCAGCCGGCAGGGCCGCCCGGAAATCAGCAGGTAGTCGCAGTCGTACAGATACACCACCTCGCACAGGTCGCTGAGCACCTGGCCGAGGATGCGGCGCACCGTGGTATCCAGCGCCAGCATGGTGGTCGAGAAGGCGACCTCGGACAGTTTGAATCCTTGGCCGCCGTCGGCGCGCGCCGCCGCCTCCAGGAACGCCGTTACCTGCTCGTGCGGCCCGGCGCCGGCCGGATACACGTCCGCCAGCCGCAGCGTCACCGCCTCGTTGCCGGCGCTGAGATCGGCGTTCTCGTAGCGGTGCAGCAGTTCCAGCGCCAGGGGCAGCGCCACCTGGTTGGCGAACTGGCGGCGCAGGGTCCGGTCGCGCTCGGCCTGATCGCCACGGTTGGCGCCCAGCAACCGGGCCAGCAGTTCCTCGGGATTGGCCGCGCCGTTCCGGCGGAGGGCGTCCAGCAGCGCCGGCAGCACGTTGCGCTCGATCAGCCCGCACAGCACGTCGTCGCCGGCGATGTTGAAGCCCTCGCGGAATTCCTGGGTCGGCCGCAGCGCCGTGCCACCTTCCAGTTGATAGGTGGTGACGATCAGATCGGTGGTGCCGCCGCCGATATCGATGCTGGCCAACCGCAGGCAGGGCGCCTCGCCGTAGCCGTCGCGGACCCGGCCGAACACCTGGAAAAACAACGCGGCGTCGCCCTGGAAATTGTGCTTGACCTCGTTGTAGAGAAACACGATCTGGGTGCCGGTGGCTTCGTCCCATTGCAGAAACGGTTCCGGAGCCAGGCTCTCGTCCAGCCCCAGCGCCCGCCACGTCAGCCGGATGGCGGTTCCGACCCGGCGGGCGAACAGCTTGCGCTCGGCCAGCGGCATGGCGGTGGGCATGGTCAGGATCGCCCGCCGCAGCCGGCGCGGCGCTTCGGAATGGACCCGCTCGTAGCGGCGGGCCGGCGAATTCGCCTGCGCGAAGGCGTGCAGCAGCACCTCGGCGACGAAGAAGCTCATCAGGGCGCCGCGCGAGAACAGGGCGGTGACGGCCGGCGGCTCGCCGGCCGTCAGTTCCTCGCCGTCCTCGCGCAGATACCCGACGAAGGGGCCGGTGGTCACCGGTCCGCTGTCGCCGCCGAAACCGTCTGGGCCGGGGTTGAAGCGCCAGGGGTGATGGCGGGGGTCGGTATCCCACAGATAGCGCTTGGGACCAGACAGCCCGGTGCTGCCCTCGGTACCGTGGCTGAACCAGGACAGCGCCTGGGCCTCGTAGCCTACCCGCGTCGCCGTCGGCCACAGAAAGGCGCTGGTCCGGCCGCTGCGACGCGACAGCTTCTCGTCGCCGAATGTGCTCCTGACGAACTCGATCCGGCTGGGAAAGGGTTCGTCGTAGACCTGTTCCGGCCGCGACAGATCGCGCAGTTCCAGCCGGTAGCTGTCGTTCATGTCCACCGGATCGTCGCCGCTGGTTTCCATCAGCATCCCGCAAGTGCGCGAATTGCCGATGTCCAGCACCAGATCCACATTGACCAGCCGGTCGAGCCGGGCGGTCGGATCCGGGTCGACGAAGGTGAAGCGCAGCCGCGGCGGCCGCACCGCCCGGATGAGGACGGTCAACACCGTCAGCCAGGCCGTCACCGGGTCGGGACTGGCGCGCAGTTCGGCCTCGTCCACCCGGCGCGGAGCGCGGCGGCGCAGTTCGAAGGCGTGGAAGCGCTGGTGCAGCCACTCGCGCACCCACTCCTGCTCCAGGAACCAGCCGGTGTCGGCCTCGGCGTCGCTCAGGGCGAATTCCTCGCCCGACTGCATGTCCAGCGGGCTGGGTGCGAGGTAGGGCCGGCCCTCGCGGGTCGGCAGCAGTTGGGTGTCGAAGGCCAGGACGACGCGGTGGGTGTGGCCTTCGGCATCGCGCGCCGGCAGTTGCGCCAGCCGGGCCCGCGCCCAGTTGGTCGGCCCCTTGTCGAACAGGTGATGGCCGTCCGGGCGCGGCTCGCGCACCCGCAGGAAAGGGACGGGAATCCAGACGCCGTCGAAGATGGCGGCGGCCTTGGCGGCGTTGAGCGAGTAGACCTGTTCCGGCTTGACCGCCTGCCCGTCCTGGGTCACGAACTGGCCGCTGGCGTCGTCGGCGTACAGGGGGGTCAGCACGGCGCGGCCGTCGGCGCCGGTTGCCGCCAGGATCGCCCGCGACACCCGCGTTTCGTCCAGATTGAAGCCGAAATCCAGAAACTGGATGGCGGTGTTCGGAATCAGATTGATGAGCGGGCCGAATGGCTTGAGTTTCGCCAGCATGTTTCCCACCTTCGCACGGTTGACGTTGGTTCCCCGCCTTTCATTCTACCGTTCCTTTTCGGTCCTGCCCTGGAAAATGGCGTGCCGCCTACGAGCTTGCCGTTGCCGCCGCCGGACACGACTGTAAAATTTTCCACCGCGCCCCCTGCCGGGGACGCGACGCTGACCCTGAGTCGGGGTTCGTTCGGAGTTGGCGAAAAACCCGATGATCCGTTATATACTATTGTGTTATCAAAAGCTTGAATCCGATATTTATCTGGCGCCCACCGCCAGCGGGAACGCGAGGCGGGAGTATCATGGTGCATTCATCGGGCGGGACTGGCAGCGAAATCGGTATGGATGGGTGGCGA
Organism: Candidatus Competibacter sp.; assembly: GCA_031732875.1. Classification (GTDB taxonomy): domain Bacteria; phylum Pseudomonadota; class Gammaproteobacteria; order Competibacterales; family Competibacteraceae; genus JAVMKJ01. Next base: position 46,276 of record JAVMKL010000028.1, read on the forward strand.
ATCATGAACCTCATTCAAGCGCGAGCCAAAGGCGACCTCGAAGCCGTGCGGACGCTGTTTTGCGAATACCAGCGGTTCCTGGGTGTGGATCTCTGTTTCCAGGGCTTCGAGGAGGAACTGGCGACCCTGCCGGGACGCTATGCGCCGCCAAGAGGTCGGTTGCTGCTGGCGCGGGATGGAGA
>JAVMKL010000029.1:0-45952 GCA_031732875.1 Candidatus Competibacter sp.
GGGAATTACGCCCAGCGGGGGCATCTCGCCTAGGTCGTAGAGTTCTTTGGCCATTCTCTCGTTCTCTCGGTTGTGTGTGGGTTTTCAGGTTGAATTCACCGTCAAATCGCGCCAGTCGCGCGGTACGGTCGGCGACGTTGGATGCAAATGGACCTCACTGCGGCGCGTAGCGCGACCGCACGCCGGCCATCGCTAACTCGACAGTGGGTTGCAGTTCGGCGCCGTCCTTGATGGAAATCTGAAGATCCTGCAGGCGACCATCCGCCAGACCGTAAATCCAGCCGTGCAACATCAAGGGTTGTCTCCGCTTCCAGGCATCGCCCACCAGGGTGGTGCGGGCGACGTTGCGCGCCTGTTCGATGACGTTCAGCTCGCACAGGGCGCGCCAGCGCGCCTCGCTGTCCGGCAGGGCGGCGAGCAACTTCGCGTGCCGGTCGCGCACGTCCTGGATGTGGCGCAACCAGTTGTCGATCAAGCCCAACGACGGTCCCTCCAGGGCCGCTTTGACGCCGCCGCAGCCGTAGTGGCCGCACACGATAATGTGCTGGACTTTGAGCACCTCGATGGCGAATTGCATCACCGACAGGCAGTTGAGATCGGTGTGCACCACCACGTTGGCCACGTTGCGATGGACGAACACCTCGCCCGGTTTCAGGCCGGTGATCTGGTTGGCGGGGACGCGACTGTCCGAACAGCCGATCCACAGATAGGCCGGGGTTTGGATCGCCGCCAGCCCAGCGAAAAAACCGGGATCGGCGGCCGTCATCTCCTCGGCCCAGCGGGCGTTGGCGGCGAACAGTTCCGGCAAGTATTTCATCCAGCTTTCTCCAGTGAGTTGATTTCGAGGATCAGGCGACCGGTTTGGTTCTGAGTGGCCAGGGGGAATGGGTCATGGCGATGATCGCGCTGCCGTTCCAGGAGGAGGGCCATCGAGCGGCTGGCCCGGGGGACCAAGACCTGACGCGGTCATCGGCCCAACCGCGCGCGTAACGCAGGCGGCGTTCGGCTTGGTCGTGCAAGCTGTCGGTCAACTCAAAACCCCGCGCCTGAATGTTGATTTTCATGAAGCTACTCCTTATCGAATTGAAAACACCTATGAATTCTATGGATGATAAAAACATTCAACAATCCGAATAATATTGAATGATCATTCGAATATTTCGATGTATTGGAACCCCATGGCCAGCCTCAACTTCAAGCACCTGCGCTATTTCTGGATGGTCGCCAAATCAGGCAGCATCGCCAGCGCCAGCCAGCGCCTGCACCTGACGCCGCAGTCCATCAGCGGCCAACTGAGCGAACTGGAAGCCAGTCTCGGCGTCGAGCTGTTTCGCCGGGTCGGGCGCGGTCTGGAGCTGACCGAGACAGGGCGGCGCATCTTCAGCTATGCGGATGAAATCTTCGTGCTCGGCAACGAATTGCTCGAGGTCGCCCTCGACCAGACGGCGCGAAAGAGCCTGCCGTTTCGGGTCGGCGTCGCAGATTCGGTGCCGAAATCGGTGGCCTATCGCGTAGTCGAGCCAGCGCTGCGCATCGATGAACCGGTGCGGCTGATCTGCCGGGAGGGCCGCCTGACGCCGCTGCTGGCCGAGATGGCGGTCCACCATCTCGATCTGGTGATCGCCGACCGGCCCATGCCCGCCACCCTCAACGTTCGCGCCTACAGCCACTTCCTCGGGAAGAGCGATCTGACGGTTTTCGCTGCGCCGGATCTGGCGCGATCCCTGACGGGAACCTTTCCCGCCCTGCTGGATCGGGTGCCGTTTCTGCTGCCGGGGGAAGATGTCGCCTTGCGGCCCGACCTGATCCGCTGGTTTGAGGCGAACCACCTGTATCCGCGCATCGTGGGCGAATTCGATGACAGCGCCTTGCTCAAGGCTTTCGGTCAGGCCGGCGCCGGTTTGTTCGTGGCGCCCACGGCGATTGCCGACTACGTGAGCCGGCAATACACTGTCCAGGCGGTCGGGCGCATCGATTCGGTGACCGAGCAACTCTACGCCATCACGACCGAGCGCCGACTGCTGCATCCCGCCATCGTCGCGGTTGTCCAAGCCACCCAGCGCGAGTTTTTCGGGAAACCGGCCCGAGCCGAGACCGATCATCGAGATGGATAGCCTGCGGCCGGTTTACCAGGCGGCTGGAGGGAGGGTATTGCATGAGCGAATCGTCGAATAATCCATCGTCGGATCCGAACGGTCTGTCCTCCGTCGAACGTGGTGCGCTGACCTTGGCCAGCCTGGATCATCTGCATGAAGCCATCAGCATCTTCGATCGCGACCTGCGCTTGCGGGTCTGGAACCGGCGTTTCATCGAATTGTTGGATTTTCCACCGGAGCTGATCCGGGTCGGGTTGCCCTTGGCGGAATTGTTTCGCTTCAACGCCCGGCGCGGCGAATACGGTCCCGGCGATCCGGAAACGCAGGTCGAGGAACGGGTCAAATTGGCCGAGCGCTTTGAAAGCCATTGTTTGGAACGGACGCGTTTGAACGGCACGGTACTGGAGATTCGCGGCGAGCCGATTGCCGGCGGTGGTTTCATCACCGTCTACGAGGACATCACCGCCCGCAGGCGCGCCGAGGCGGAACTACGGGAAAGCCACGAACAACTGGAGTTGCGGATCCGCGAGCGCACCGCCGAACTGCTGGCGCTCAACGCCCGACTGGCCCAGGAAATGGAAGAGCGCAAACAGGCGCAACGGGCGCTGAACCAGGCGCAGAAGCTCAAGGCGGTCGGCCAGTTGACCGGCGGCGTCGCCCACGATTTCAACAACCTGTTGACCATCATTCTGGGCAATCTGGCCATGCTGGAAGAAGGTCTGCGGGATAATCCGGAATTGTACAAATCGGCCCATACGGCGATGAACGCCGGTCGGCGCGGCGCCGATCTGACCCGCCGCCTGCTGGCGTTTTCCCGCCAGCAGGCCCTGCAACCGCGCCTGCTGGGCCCGGGCCAGCAATTACAGGAAATCGCCGAACTGTTGCAGCGCGCCTTGGGAGCGAGCGTCGAACTGGAAACCGTGGCCGATCCTGCGGTTTGGAACATCCGGGTGGACCCGGGCCAACTGACCAATGCCGTGCTCAATCTGGCGATCAACGCCCGCGACGCCATGCCCGGTGGCGGCCGCTTGCGCATCGAGGCGAGCAACGTCACGCTCGACGCCGCCTACACCGCCCGTTACCCCGATGTTGTGCCCGGCGATTACGTGCGGCTGGCGGTGAGCGACACCGGCTGCGGGATGGGCCCGGAGGTACTGGAACGGGCTTTCGAGCCGTTCTTTACCACCAAGGAACTCGGTGCCGGCACCGGACTGGGGCTGAGCATGGTCTACGGTTTCATCAAGCAATCCGGCGGCCACGTTCGCATTCGCAGTCAGGTCGGGGTTGGAACCACGGTGGAACTGTATCTGTCGCGCCATACCCCCAGAGGCAGGGAAACCGTTGCGGTCGCCGAAGTAGCGCCGAACGAGAACCGCCTGCGCGGACGGGAGAAGGTATTGCTGGTGGAGGACGATTCCGACATCCGCGACTTTGTGGCCCGGACCCTGACCGGTTTGGGCTATGTCGTACGCGAGGCCGCCAACGGCCGGGAGGCCTTGGTGGTGCTGGCCAGCAATGTGCCGCTGGATCTGCTGTTGAGCGATATGACCATGCCAGGCGGTATCGGGGGCCACGACTTGGCCCGGGAAGCTCGTCGGCGGCGGCCGGCGCTCCGGGTGTTGCTGATGTCCGGTTTTACCAACATGACCGGTCAGTTTCCGGCGGATTGCGCCCTGCTGGAAAAGCCGTTCCAGAAACTGGATCTGGCGCGGGCGGTGCGGCTTACTCTGGACCGGCCCGCCGCTCTTGCTGGGGACGGACCAGCGGAGTAGGACGTATGACCGGGCGGTTTCCAAGCACTATCGAAGGGGCGTTGACGCCGGCCTTCGACCGCGACCGGTACTGGATGGGCCGGTCGCTGGAATTGGCGCGGCGCGCGGCCGATGCTGGCGAAGTTCCGGTTGGAGCAGTGTTGGTGCGGAATGACGAGGTCATCGGCGAGGGCTGGAACCGGCCGATCGGGGCCTGCGATCCAACCGCGCACGCCGAGGTGCTGGCGCTGCGGATGGCGTCGGCGCGAGTGGGCAATTACCGTTTGGTGGACACCACGCTGTACGTGACTCTGGAGCCCTGCCCGATGTGTGCCGGCGCGATCGTGCATGCCCGGGTGGCGCGGGTGGTGTTCGGCGCCGCCGATCCCCGCGCCGGCGCGGCCGGTACCGTGTTCGACCTGCTGCGGTCGGCGGCGCTCAATCACCGCGCCGAAGTGATGGGCGATGTTCTGGCGGTGGAGTGTGGAGCGCTGCTGCGGGAATTTTTCCGCGCCCGCCGGCGCAGGTCCCCCGCCGATGTCGAACCCGGACTCAGCGCTGGTTGAAGCCACCGCCGTCGTTGTACTGGGGCTGCTGGCGCCACCAGGGTTGTTGCGATTCCATCGTCCGCTGGCGTAGTTGTTCCTGATATTCCCGTTCGGTCTGCTGGCGCCGCATTTCCAGCAGGGCCTGCTGATTTTCCTGTTCCCGCTGTTTGGCCAGTCGAACTTCGCGGCGCAAGCCCAGCAGGACCTCGTCCTTGGGCACCGCGCGCAATCCCCGGTTGATGTAGGCCAGGCTTTCTTCGATGCGGCCCTGCTGCAGGCTTTGCTGGGCGGCGTCCTGATAATAGATCGCGATGCGCCGGATGCCTTCGAGCGCGGCGGGATGATTGGGTTCGAGTTCCAGCACGCGCTGGTAGGTCCGCAGCGCGTTGCCGCTGGCGGGGGCGGTGAGCCGGCGATTGTCGATTTGTTGCTGGGCCTCGACGAGCAACTGCTCGATTTCCGACTGCGGCGTCGGGGGAGGGAGGTCTTCGGCGGGAGTTTCGGCCAGCGGAGGGGCGGAGCCGGTCTGGTCGTCCGACGGATTGGCCTGCGGTTCGAGGGACGGCGGCGCGTTCGGATCGCCAACGGTTGTCTGGACGGTGGCCGGAGGGGACAAGGTGGCGATAGGGTCACCGGTAACAGGCGGCTGAACGGTAACGGTGGAAGCAGGGCTGGCGGATTGAGTTGCGGGTTGAAATGGGGTCGTCGGGGCAGAGGGGGCCAAAGCCGCCGAAAGGGGTCTGGAGGGTGGCTTGCCGCCGGTGTTTCCGGCCAGTTGCGACAAATCCTGCGGGATCGGAATTTGCCAGAGGAAATAGAGGCCGATCAAGCAGGTGGCGACCACGGCGGCAAGGTAAAGCGCAAAATGTTTCAGCCACGTGAGAAGGCCGAATCCAGTGGGCCGGGATTCACGATCAGAACCCGGAGCCGATTGGCCGTTCGACGGATTGGGATCGGTGGTTTGGGGAACCTGTTTCATCGTATCGGTCGGGTACGGGTAATTCCGGCTGGACGATCCTTCGATATCAAGGTGGCCAGCATGGATTGGGGGATTGGAAAACTCTCCCGATAGAGTAAAATATAAAGCTCTTCAGCGTTTGCTCCAAGCGATTCCTCCCGGAGAGGTACCGAAGCGGTCACAACGGCGCCGACTCGAAATCGGATGGGGGCTTTACCGCCCCACGTGGGTTCGAATCCCACCCTCTCCGCCAAATCTAAAGGCTCGTGCACCGTTGCTGTGCCTCCTCTCCAGCCTTGCGCTACCGTGGTACCCCGTTCGGTGCGGTCGTCGGTTTCCCGACCGCGCCCGCCTGGTTTTCAGCGACCCTTAATCCCGTGATGGCCCATGCGACCGATGCCCGCGTGATGGCTTGCCAGACCGTTTTGAATCCGAAGGACGATGCCTGATGAATCCCCCGAAGTTGACCGACGCGCTGTACCATGTCGATGGGCGCATCGCCACGCTGACCCTGAACCGACACGACGTGCGCAATGCGCTCACCGGCACGCACCTGATCGACGATATCGTCGCTGTCGCCGACTGGGTGAATCGCGACGATGGGGTGTCGGTGCTGATCGTCACCGCGGCCGGCTCGGCCTTCTCGGCCGGTGGTAACGTCAAGGATATGGCCGAACGCGGCGGCGACTTCGCCGGCGATGTGGCCGAGGTGGCTGCCCGGTATCGGTGCGGCATCCAGCGGATTCCGCTGGCCTTGCAGCAGGTCGAGGTACCCATCATCGCCGCGGTGAATGGACCGGCCATCGGCGCCGGCTTCGACTTGGCGAACATGGCGGATATCCGCCTGGCGTCCAGCCGGGCGACGTTCGGCGAAACCTTCCTCAACCTGGGCCTCATTCCGGGGGATGGCGGCGCCTGGTTCCTGCAACGGCTGATTGGCTATCAGCAAGCGTTCGAACTGACCCTGAGTGGGCGGGTCATCGGTGCGGACGAGGCCAAGGCTCTGGGCATCGTGCTGGAGGTGGTGGAGCCGGCGCGGTTGATGGTGCGCGCCCGGGAACTGGCTGCGGGGTTTGCCCGCCAGCCCCCAAAGGCACTACGCCTGACCAAGCGGCTCATGAAGATGGCGCAGCGCATGGAGTTGAAGGATTTCCTCGATCTGTGCGCCAGCTTCCAGGGCCTGTGCCACCAGGAACCGGAGCATCTGGCGGCCGTCCAGCGGCTGTTGAAGAAGTAGCGAGCCAACATCCAGGGATTATTTTGTCGTTCGGCGCATCCGGCGGATTGATGGGACAAGCGGAATCGCCGATAGGGTGTTCGCTCTAGTTCTCCCTGTTACGGTACATTTCAATATACGTGATCCACGCCTGGTTTGATCAAGGCACGTAATTTGCTTAATCTTCGCTTGAGTAATCAAGAGGATCGCAACCATGACCTGTATCTTGGAAACGGTGGTGGATGCCGAGCGTCTTTGCAATGCCGCTCGGACGATTGCATTCGGCAAGGGGCTGGCTCGGGAGGCCACATCCCTGATCCAAGCCGGATTTCCGTCTCTGAGCGCGGACCAGGCGGCGTCGGCCCTGCTCGGTGGCGTTTGTTACGTGGATGGCCTGCCGCTTATTCTGACCCGGCCACAGACCATTAAGTGACTTGCCCGGTTCGAATTGGCTATTGGGAGGAATGCCCATGAACGCCCGCTTTTGGCTGCCGATCGGTGGAACCTACGTCAAGCTGACCTTAAAGCCCGGTCAATCCTTCATCCGCCACGATCCTCATCCGGAACGATCGGGTTGGAGGGAGGCGCGGGATGTCTATCGCAACCTCGGTAATGGATTTGTTTATCACGGTTGGTCGCGAGTCACCGATCACAATATCTCGGGTGGGTTCCACACCCTCCGGGTGGACATGCGAAAACCCTCCGCCTGCCAGCACCCAATGCTGTAATCAGCATTTCCGGCTGTTGGCTGGGGGCCTGAGATGTGGGTCGCCCGATCACCGTTGACCGTCTGGTTATTTCGGCAACGCAGCAAAATGCTAGGTTATAACCTGTTGTTTATAAAATAAAATGTTGTTTTTTGCCGAAAAACAACGAAAAACGGTATATTTTTTCAAATTTTATTGCTAGAATACCTTCCGTGTGGCAGGCATTTTGGGTTTTCCTCAGTCTGTCACACATCCTCCTTTGGTGGTTTTTGGCCGGACAACCTTGTCCGGCCCTTCTTTCTTTGAGGGTCGAGGACGCCCGGCACATGGCCGACTCCTCTCGCATGCCGGTCAAGCCATCCTGCTGTGAATTGTGCGGGCGGATGATGACCGCACTCACCCGACACCATCTGATTCCCCGTACCCGGCATCGCAAGAAGCGCAACCGGCGCCTGTTCGGTCGCGGGGAAGTGCGTACCCGCATTTTGTGGATTTGTCGACCCTGTCACGACCACATTCATGAAGTGTTGGGCGAGAAAGAGATGGAAGCGGACTACCACAGCCGTGAGGCGTTACTGGCGCATCCGGCGATTCGCCGTTTCGTGGCGTGGATCGGTAACAAACCGGAGGGATTCAAGCCATGAGCGGGTCGGGGGCGGATTGGGCGTCGAGGGAAAGGCAACAAAAACCCCGCAAGCGCGGGGTTTTGTGTTGGGGGAGTGGGTTCAGCCGAAGCGATCAATCGTCGCCGGAAAACACGCCCAGAATCTGGAGCAGGTTGACGAACAGATTGAAGATTGTGATGTACAGCGTGACGGTGGCCATGATGTAGTTGGTCTCGCCGCCGTGAATGATGTCGCTGGTCTGCCACAGGATCATGCCGGACATCAGCAGGATCACCATCGCCGACACCGCCAGCGACAGCGTGGGCAGATCGAACAGCACCGCGCCCAGGCTGGCCAGGAAGGCGACCAGGATACCCACCATCAGGAAGGCGCCCATGAAGCTGAAATCCTTGCGGCTGACCACCGCGTACGCCGACAGCGCCAGGAAGATCGCGCCGGTACCGGCCAGGGCGGTCATCACCAGTTGCGGGCCGTTCGGCAGCGCCAGGTAGAAGTTCAGGATCGGTCCCAGGGTGTAGCCCAGGAAACCGGTCAGGGCGAATACCGCCGCAAGGCCCCAGACGCTGTCGCGCAGTCGGGTAACCACGAACAGCAGGCCGAAATAACCGCCCAGCGTGACCAGCCAATGCAGCGGCGCGGCGTTGGTGGCCATGGCGACGCCGGCGGTCAGGGCGCTGAACAGCAGGGTCATCGACAACAGCAAGTAGGTGTTGCGTAACACCTTGTTGCCGACTGCCGGCTGGTCCGCCGTCAGCGTGATGGGCGCTTTGGCCAGTAGGTCGTTTCTCTGCATCATCGTTGCAGGATCTCCTCAGGGTTTGGGAACTGTCGATATTGACCGTGTGAGGGCATAAAGGGTTCACACCGGAATGCCCGTCGCAACGCGCGGAAAACAAGGCTTCATCCAATCATATAGGGACTGAGGATGCATTTTCAAAGTCTTCCGCCGTGCTTGAGATCCAGATACTGGTTGACCATGGCCGCCGGTAGCCGCCGCGGCGGGGTGTCGAGCAGGATACCGCCTTGGTGGCGCAGCTCTTCCTGAACCCGCTCGCGTTGCAACAGATAGTGGCAGGTGGTGGCGTACAACCGCGCCTGCGCCAGATCGTGGATCGGCCGCGCCAGCAGTTCGTCGAGCACCGGTTCGCGCAGGTTGGCGACCAGCACCAGATGACGGCGGCTCAGGAGCGCGATCGCCGGCCGCAGATCGTCCTGATCTTCATCGCGCAGGTTGGTCAGCAACACGATCAGCGCCCGCTTGCGTTGCCGGGTCATGGTCAGCTTGGCGATCTCGGCGTAGTCCGGGGCTTCCAGGGTAGGTTGCAGGTCGTAGACGGTTTTGATCAGGGTGGCCAGCATTCCCGGTCCGGAACGGGGCGCGAGCCAGCGCCGCTCGCCACCGAAGCTGTGTATTCCGACGGCGTCGCCCTGCCGCAGGGCGACGTAGGCCAGCAGGATCATGGCGTTGAGGGCGTGATCGAAGTGGCTCAGGTCGTCGTCCTGAGCGCGCATCCGCCGGCCACAGTCCAGCAGGAACAGCACGGTCTGATTGCGCTCGTCCTGATAGTCCTTGGCGATCGGCTTGCGGATGCGGGCGGTGGCCTTCCAGTCGATCTGCCGCAGGCTGTCGCCGATGCGGTATTCCCGCAGTTGAAAGAACGTCTGCCCTTCGCCGCGGCGCCTTCGCCGGTGAATGCCCATCAGCGCCTCGCGCCGTTCGGAGGTCAGCCGGATGAAGCGGGCGATGGCGGCGAAGTCGGGATAGACGCGGGTCGTCGCCGGTTCGCCCGGGCGGTCGTCGCGTTGCCACAGTCCGCGCGGTGATTCCAGCCAGACCTGTACGGGTGCGAAGATCCATTCGCCCCGCGCCACCGGCCGCAGCCGATAGGTGAGTTCGGTCCAGCCGCCGGCTTCGACGCGAAGCCGTTGCGGCAAGTCGGCGCAGTCGGCGGCGGGAGTGGGGTAGTGGTCGAACACCGTCAGGTTGGCTGGCTGGGATTGCGGATTGGTGAAACGCAACCGGACCGGACACCACGCGCCCAGCGGCAGCGCGGGAGCGACGAAACGCTCGACCAGCGGCGGCGGGCGGATGTGGAGGGCGAAGACGTCGCGCGCTGCGATGGCGAACAACAGGCCGCCGGCCAGCAGCCACCCGCCGATCAGTTCCGGCCAGAACGCCGGCCCCAGACCAAGCAGGGTCCAGCCGGCCAGCCAGCGCAGCAGACGGGAGGTGGGGCTGAGGGAGAGGCGCATGGTGGGGGGGTGAGGATGGGAGGTTGAGTCATCGCATTCGCGGACGCTCACTCATCCAGCCACGGATTCACCACGGTCAACCCGGTGATATCGGCGAAATCGCGGGTATTGCGGGTTACCAACGTGAGAGCATGGCGGAGAGCGATGGCGGCGATCTGGGCATCCTCGACACTGATTGGCCGGCCGGTGCGAGCACGATGGGCGGCCAGTTCGGCGTAGAGTCCGGCTGATGGGCTGTCAAAAGGCAGGCGGCGGTCGGCGAAATCCTCGGCGAACAGGGTATCGGCAATTGCGGCCAGAACAGCGCGGCGTTTGCCATCCGGCAGCAGGGCGATCCCCCGCAGGATTTCCGCCTCGGTAATCGCGCTGACGAACACGTCTTCCCCTGTTTGGCGATCCAGCCAGGCCAGCACGGTTTCGTTTGGGACCAGGCGCATCAGTTCGGAGAGGACGTTGGTGTCGAGCAGGATCATGGAGTATCCGGATCTTGGAAATCCGGCGCGGGGCGGGCGGGAGAACGCGGGACTTCCGGTAGTTCCAATCCACCCGCGACGGCGAAACGGCGGTGGATGCGGCTGCCCAACCCTTCGCCGCTCGGTGGAGCCAGCAGGGCCTGTCGCAGGATTTGCCGGGCTTCCTCCTCCATCGAGCGGCCGTGAAGGGCGGCACGCAGGCGCAGGTTGGCCTTGATGGAGGAATCGAGGTTGCGGATCGTCAGGCTGGCCACGGGTTTCTCCAGTGCGAGCAATGCATTCATTGTAATCATGGCGTGGAAGCCGCACCAACCTTGAATGATGGAATCGGTCCATGAATCAGCGTCGGGCGAGTGGGGAACAGGGGATGATGGGTCTGGCGCTTGAAAGCGCTCGAACGGAGCCTTAAACTGGCCAATGTGTATCTACTTATGTTTCTACTCAGAGAGATCGCCATGACCCAGCAAGTGCTGAGAAAGTGGGGCAACAGTCCGGCGGTCCGCATTCCGGCCGCAGTGATGCAAGCCGCAAATCTCGCGTTGAATCAATACGTTGAGATCAAGGTCGAGGACGGTCGGGTGATTATTGAACCCGCTGCGCCTTCGTGCGCGCTCGATAATCTGCTGGCCGGCATCACTCCCGAAAACCGCCATGAGGCCGTGGATTTTGGCGTGCCGCAAGGCTGCGAGCAACTCTAATGCCGGGTCGTTACGTACCCGATGTCGGCGACATCGTGTGGATGAACTTCACGCCGCAAAGCGGCCACGAGCAGGCGGGGCGCCGACCCGCGGTCGTGCTGAGTCCCAAAACGTACAACCGCAAGGCGGGATTGCTGGTCTGCGTCCCGGTTACTCAGCAGATCAAGGGCTATCCCTTTGAAGTGGTCTTGAGCGGGGCGGGAACGACGGGCGCGGCATTGGCCGATCAGGTCAAAAGTCTGGACTGGCAATCGCGGGAAGCCGAGCGCAAGGGCAGCGCAACGCCCGGCGAACTGGCGGACATCAAGGCCAGGATTCGGGCGCTGCTCGATTTGGCATAGCGCTCGGGAGGCGACCTACACCCGCGGCGCCGCCACCCGGTGCAGCAGATCCTCCAGCACCTCATCCACCCGCGCCCCCTCCATCTCGTACTCCGCCGCCAAGGTCAGCCGGTGGCGCAACGCTGGCTTGACGATGGTCTTGACGTCGTCCGGAGTGACGAAATCGCGGCCGTTCAACAGCGCCTGGACGCGGGCGGCCCGGACGAGCGCGATGCCGCCGCGCGGCCCGGCACCGATGGCGAAGCCCGGCGTCTTGCGGGTCGTCGCCACCAGCCGGACGGCATAGTCCAGCACGGCGTCGTCCAGCCGCAACCGGGCGGCAACGCGCTGGAGTTCCACCACGGCCGCAACGTCCACGCTAAATCGGGGTCGAGTTTAGCCGGGACAGCCGGAATATCGTCGGGTTTGAGATCGAGGCGGCGTGAGAGTCGTCAGGATTATTCGGATTTTAGGGCTACCCTCATTTGATAAAAAATCCCAGCCGCGAGTAGCGACGCTGGGATTTTAGAGCAGCCGCAATACTTAATGCAGACGTACCTCACTCACCAATCGCTGGCCGATTCAGGGTGATATGGACATGGTTATTGTGTTCGCTGTTGTAGTTGATTTTGGCATTACTCCAGTCGCCCGTGCCTATATCCAGCGTCTGTACCACATTATTGACCGTTCTGGTCACTTTTCCGGTCGTAATGAGGGATCTGGCCCAACCATTGGGCAAACCGGATCCTGCTGAGCCGATGGCGTAATACAATTGGCTCACTGTATTAAGCGCCGCCAGGTTATCTAAACCTGGTCGGGTTTCGTTGACAAAAGCCACAAGACTGTTGAAAGCGTCTTGGGCCGCTGCGGAGGGTTTAGGATTTAGCGTGCCATCCGCCTGCAACATTCCAAAGGCGCTCACTACAGCATTCCTCAACAGGTTGTAGTTATCTGTTCCACTCGTGGCCCCTGCAAACTGGTAGAAGTGGTACATATCAATATCAGTGCCATACTGATGGGTATCGTGGTTGATATTCCGACCATGTTCCCCTGAGATATCGTCCACCTCTTTGATCAAGGAAACATTCTGTTGTAGCCAAGCGTAGGTGCCTTTCGCACCCCAATCGTCATGGCCAGGATCGCGGTAACCGTACCGGCCTGGCAGAAGATCAACCATTCGCCACAAGCTGCGCCTGCCGGTAACGGTTTTCTCAGCCGTCACGGATTGCCCTTGATTATCCTGACCTACAACATGGAATCGGTAGGCGAGATCCCGTGTCGGCGGCGGACTGCCCTTCACTGAGGAAGCTGGATTCAAAACCGTCACCCGCACTTTTAGCGTTACGTTCTTGTCAGTCTGGTTCAGAACCTGAACATCATTGCCGGAGGGAATAGGTAACTGCTGGACTACATCCATCAGATTACCCGATGATCCTTGCAGAGTCACTGTCACCTGTTGCAAGGTTACGCTGTCGGCTTTGCTGAGTTTCAGGGTAAAATACCGCTGCAAGGTATTGGAGTCACCGGCGGCCGGGATGCTGTAATAAGTACCTCCATTTTTGGCGTTGATACTGTCCGGGTCAGCGGCGGTTATGGTCAACTGGGACGGGGATTCCACGCTGGCGTTGACAATAGTTGTCAAGGCGCTATCGCCGACATTCATGGATGTAGCGATCAGTTGCAGGTTCGCCGGTCCATTGCTGGTCAGCGCCGAGACGTTAATGGTTTTGCGAATATCGCCGGTGGTGCTGTTAGCCAGCCAAGTAGGCTCTTGGGTGAGCTGGCTATTCACTTGGCGTGTGATGTCATACAGTACGCCGCTGCTGCCGGTCAGGGTTAAAGACCAGACATCGTTGAAGATGCTCTGGGCGGTGACGTAGTAGGGGTATTCCGCTGAATAGACGTTATAGAGAAGCACTACGCTGGTAGCGCCTTGCGGAATAGTGTAGGACTTGCTGCCTGACAGCACCTGGTTTTGGGCGCCAGCGGATACAGTCAAATCGTAAGCGTGCACAGGGATGGTCCCAAGCAAAGAAGCCAGGGCCGCAGCTAACACGGTCTTGTTCATGATCCAGGCTCCTTGAGCTTACAGGGGAGAAGTGGTGATAGGGGATACGTTGTTCGTCACATCAACCGGCCCGCGCATCTTCAGATCAATGCGGGTGTTGCCGGAGATAACGGCCGTACCCTGACCGAGATAAGAGATTTCTCCACTGGAAGTAATTGCCTGGAGCAGCACATTGCCTGAAGGTAACTGAGGCAATGGAAAAGACCCGTCCGATACTGATTCGGTCTGGAAAGCGATCTCCGTATTCAGCACGGATACTTGGATGGAAATACCACCAAGCGGCAGATTAGGATTGGATGGCGGAGCACTCAATTTGCCTTGGGCGGTATGCTGGGAGACATAAAAAGAGACTTCCTGTGAATGAGGAACTCCTTGTTTGTCGAGCACTTGGGCAAAGATCAGTTTCTTCTGGTTAAGATTGCCGATAGCCGCGAAGAAAGCTGTCGAATTAGCAGCCAGACTGCCATCGCTTCGGATCGTGAACAAACCATCGATGCTAGTGGGCGGACCGCCGGCGGGATCACGCAACTCGATGGTTTCGATTAAGTCGCTGGCAACCGCTTTCTCATTTTGGAAGAACCGCAGCACGACCTGTGGAATATTCCTTGGCAACATCAAATGCTGCAAGCGATCCATACGCAATATGGATTCGGCGCCAAATTCTCCTCCATCACCCAGTTCTACATCAACCGTGCGCGTCTCACCTGCGGCCAAGCTCATGACTTGGGTAACTCCATAAAAATTGGGGGGGCTACTGACGCTGATTTCGGATATATCCAATGGCGTAATGACACTCGCATGTCCTTGAGCATCTGTCAGGGCACGAATCACTCCGTCAAGCTTCACTGCATAGCCTGCTCCCACCGGATCACCGCCATTCTCGGCATCCATTTTGGCGACAACCTCCAACCGGGCGGTAGTTGGTGAATCCAACAGTTCTGCCTGCACACTAAAGGTTGCATCCGTTACAGTCTTGCCCAAGTTCACAAACCGAACAGGCACAGTGGCGGATTGACCTAGATCAAGCACGAAATTCGGCAGAGGCGCTTCAACGTAAGGCTTACCTTGATCGGTCTTGCCATAAATATTATACAGGCTGACCGAAACCGGCTTGACAGATTCCAGAACCAGCCTCACGGGAGCCGCCAAAGATATGGATCCCGTATTCCGGATCGTGACGGTCGTATCGAAGGTATCAGTCTGGCGGTTATAGAGGAAACCTGAGCGGTTGATTTCCACTTGGTTGACCAGTTGCGGTGCCGATTGGACGCAAGGTGCGGTCACAATCGCCAAGACGAATGTAAATATCCTCAAAATAATACTGTTTTTCATGATTCAACTCCCTCTACGCAACGTTTTGGTGAGCAGCAAGCCAGCAATGCCAGTAGCCAGCAACAGTGGAATGCCGGGTTCCGGAACTGGATTGGGGTCATTGAGGAACGTTGCTGTCCAAGTCGCTGGAACGGGGGTCAATGGCCCATAGACCAAGAGATTACCCTGTCCGAGTCCCGATGCAGTCCAAGAGATCAGGGCATTTGTACCAAGGGGTTCATCTGTGAAGATTGAGGGTAGACCACTGGAAATATCCAACAGGTAAATAGCCAGCGTATCCTCGAACATGCCGGGAGCAGGCGCATTGTCAGTCGTTGCAAGGTGCAGACTGATTTGTGAGGCGCCTGAATACTCAAGCTGGAGGCTGCTATAGAAGGCTGAATCTTCAAGCAGATAGCCACCACTTGTTGAAGCTGAGGCTCCGCCGATCAGAGTAACAGATCCTGCTATCCCGTCGGTGTTGATGTGGCTTATATACACGCTATTCGATGGTCCATCGCCGTCGATGAAATCGAAACCTAAGACGCTTGAACTGAGTGCGTCGAGTCCAGCTATGTCAAACTGGATGCTGCTGGCACTTGCCTGTCCGGCTGATGTCGCCAATGTTGCTGCTAGCAAGAATGCTCTTGGAATAGCATTCACAATCATATCTCCTCATTAGACATTATCAGAAACTTTGATCAACCAATAAAATCTATCGGTGTTTTTTGATCATAGGCTATATTGCAAAAAAAGAACCATGAAATAATTTCTATATTATTCAGCATCTTAATTCCTGATCTGGCTTCAGGAATTAATCAGTTCGATTTCAGCAGGGTCGCTTGGGCGGCGCCGGTCAGACCGAACAGCAACGGCAGGGCCAGCAGGGTGGAGGTTGATTTCTTCATGGTGTGCTCCTTTCGGATTGTGGGTTGAAATAACCGCCACCGGCCATGCAAAAAAAACCAATATATAACATATTGAATAATGAATATATTTTTCTTCCGATCCCGCTTCAGCCAGAAAAATGTAAAAATTCCTGACGGTCTCGGGGCGGTGATTCGGACTCATCGAACGAAGAAAAAGAAATTATTTTTTATAAATCAATATCATATCAATATAGTAAAAGTGTAAAATTAACTGACATCTTGCAGTTCATTATCATTGTTGAAAACCATTTTTGTTGCAGTTAGAATGAGACGGAGAGTGCTTAAAGTGAGGTAGTGAAGCGGACACACTACTCAAGCGCAATGCAATTTTCCGGATAGATCGTCACTTTCTTGAGAGAAAATCCCCGAAATCAGGCTGGAATATTTTGTGAAACGAGATGACAGGAGCAGTGGTTGGGGGAAGGGCCTGTCGGAAAATTTTACAAACACGCGACAGGTCGGAGGGACACGCCCTTGAAGGAAAGCGGTCATCCGATTGGATCAGTTTCGTGCTACACTGATTTCGTATCATCGTGTTATAGGGTAGTGAGTTCGATGAACCTGATGATCGCCGTTGATGGGGAAACCTTGAAGCGCGCCCGGATTCGGGCGTTGGAAGAAAATACTTCGGTGAATGCCGTTCTGAATGAATACCTGCAAGCCTATGCGGGACTGACCCTGCGTCGGCAACAGGCGCTGGGCGATTTGTTGGAATCGTCGCGGCAAGCCGCCTCGGGCCGTGGTGGGCGTCGGTGGACGCGGGACGAGTTGCATGAGCGCTGAGCGCTATTTTCTCGATACCAACGTGCTGGTCTATTTATTCGATGGCGATGCCCCCGCTCGGCAAACCCGCGCCCGGGAAATTTTCCAGACTTACGGCGCGACCGGACAACTCGTGATCAGCACTCAGGTATTGCAGGAGTTCTACGTAACGGTCACCCGCAAGCTGGCAAAACCCTTGGCGCCCGAGGTCGCTTATCGCGCGGTCCAGAACCTGACGACTCTCCTGGTGTGCCAAGTGACCCCGGAACTGGTCTTGTCGGCGATTCAACGCAGCCTCGGTTTACGGCTGTCGTTTTGGGATGCGCTGATCGTCCAGGCCGCGCTGGAGTCGGGGGCGGCGACATTGTGGAGTGAAGACCTTCAGCACGGCCAGATTATCGACGGGTTGCGAATCGAGAACCCCTTTCGATAAAACGCAGACCGTTGGGAAATGCTCCAGACTCACACCCGCGGCGCCGCTACCCGGTGCAGCAGATCCTCCAGTACCTCATCCACCCGCGCCCCCTCCATCTCGTACTCCGCCGCCAGGGTCAGCCGGTGGCGCAACGCCGGTTTGACGATGGTCTTGACGTCGTCCGGGGTCACGAAATCGCGGCCGTTCAACAGCGCCTGGGCGCGGGCGGCCCGGACGAGCGCGATGCCGCCGCGCGGCCCGGCACCGATGGCGAAGCCCGGCGTCTTGCGGGTCGTCGCCACCAGCCGGACGGCATAGTCCAGCACGGCGTCGTCCAGCCGCAACCGGGCGGCAACGCGCTGGAGTTCCACCACGGCCGCAACGTCCGCCACTGCCCGCACCGGCGACACGTCCAGCTTGTCGCCGACCCGGCCGCCGGTCACCGCGCGCACCAGCGCGATTTCTTCCACCTGACTCGGATAGTCGATCTGGATTTTCAGCAGAAACCGATCGAGTTGCGCCTCCGGCAGCGGATAGGTGCCCTCGTGCTCGATGGGATTCTGCGTGGCCAGGGTCATGAACGGCGGCGGCAACGGAAAGGATTGCCCCTCGATGGTGACCTGGCCTTCCTGCATCACTTCCAGCAGCGCGGCCTGCGTCTTGGCCGGCGCCCGGTTGATCTCGTCGGCCAGCAGAAAGTTGCAGAACACCGGCCCGCGCCGGATTTCGAATCGTTCCTCGCGCAGGTTGTACAGCGCGTGGCCGGTCACGTCGCTGGGCATCAGGTCGGCGGTGAACTGAATGCGGGCGAAGCGGGCCTCGACGCAGGCGGCCAGCGCCCGCGCCAGCAGGGTCTTGCCCAGTCCCGGCACGCCTTCGACCAGCACGTGACCGGCGGCGCCCAGGGCCACCAGCACCTGATCGACCACGGCGCTCTGGCCGACCAGCACGCGACCGATTTCCGCGCGCAGGCGTTGGAGTAGAGCGCCGGCCCATTCCAGTTCGGCGGCGGTGGGCAGGATGTCGGGGTCGGTCGCGGATTCGCTCATGAGGGCGGATGGTCGAGGCGTTGCAGGGTTTGCAAAGTATGGATCAATTCGCGCTCGTTCAGCGGCCGATCGGAGTCGGCCAGCGCGGCGGCGGCCGGCGGCGAGCCGGCCTGGCGGCGTTCCAGCCGGCGCAGGGCGTACTGGCGGGCGGCTTGCAGCAGTGTCGGTCCGGCCCCATGCCGCCACAGGAAATGGGAACTGGCCTGCAAGTGCTCTTCCAGGCGGCGCCGTTCGCGGGAACGCGGCACCAGCACCGGTCCCAGTCGCCGGCTGTACCGCCACAGCGCCGCCAGCAGGGTCAGGATCAGTCCCAGCAGCGGCATCCAGGCGTGTTGCCACAGCAGTTGCGCCAGCGACGGCACCAGCGTCCGGTATTGCAGCCAGATCTCGCCGCCCCGATCCTGTTGCTGGCACAACGCCCACAGCAAATCGGCGTGATCGTGTTCGGCCAGGCGGCCGTTGGTGAATACGCCCATGTCGGCGAGCAGGGTCACCCGCCCCTGGCCCCAGCGGAGCTGTTGCCAGAAGGCATCGTTCAGCCGCAGGTCGGAGCGAAACCGAACCTGGAGCGGCGGCATCGCTTCGTGCAGCTTGACCGGAATCGGTTCGGTGGCGGGCGTTTGGGTGCGTTGGCTGCGGATTTGCAGCGGCGCGAGGAGATGGTCCATGCTCTGGCCGGGTTCGAATTCATGCTCCACTCCGACGATGAGGTGACCGCCCGCGCGTACCCAGTCGAGCAGCCGCTGGCTGTCGGCGTCGCGCAAGGCATAGGTGGGGATGGCGACCAGCAGGGTATCGACGGCGTCGAGGCGATCGGGCAGATCGGCCAGCCGGCGCACGCTGTGGACGGTAAGACCTAGCCGGGTCAGCAGCCGGTCCGCCGCGTAAAACGGATTGCGCCGGGCGGCGTCGCCGAAGCCGGTGTACATCTCTTCGTCGCGCTCGACCAGGTTCTGGCTCAGCCACAGCGCCAGACCGCCGGCGACGAACAAGGCCAGCAGGCCAAGGGGAATCAGCCAGGGCCAATACCGTTTCATGCCGGCAGTTCCCCGACCGTCGCGAAATGCCGGGGCCATTCCTCGCACAGGGTGCGCGCCGTGCTATCCTCCGGTGGCCGGTGTGCGTAAGCGGTCGCCTGCCAGGCACGGGTCAGCCGGCGGAAGAAGCCGACCAGTTCGGGATTGGCCAGTTGCGCGACGGCCAGCCGCAGGCACTCGTCCTCGGTGGCGTCGGGCCGCACCGGCAGGCCGTGGCGGGTCGCCAGACCGGCCAGGCTGCCCCGGTACAGCAGCCGCAGCGCCTCGCGCGGCCGGCCGTCTTGCCAGAGTTGCCAGGCGGCGCCGCCGAGCCCGGCTGCCGGTGGGCTGGCGATCTCGTCCCGCCCCCGGACCGGCGGCGGCTTGGGGACGGCGGCGCGGGGTCTGGTCCGGGCGAGCGGGCGCGAGACCCGGCGCAGCAACCACCAGCCGGCGACGCCGGCGAATAGGCCCAGGGCAAACCACAGCAGGTATTCGACCGTCGTCGCGAACCAGCGGGCCAGGCGGTCGTCGCCCGACTCGATCCGGTCGGGGAGGTCGGGCGCGTCGTCCCGGAATCGCCAGCGTTCCCGCGTTTCGCAGATTTGCAGGTCCGGTTCCCGCAGCGTCTCGGCCAGTGCCTGCTTGACCGGGCTGGCCGCCTGGGCGAGTTCGGCCTCCCGCTGGCGCCGCAGGTCGCAAGGAGATGGGATCGACGACGACTCCCCTGGTGAGGGAGGGTCAGGGTGGGGGGGGACGACGGGCGCGGCTGATGCCGGAGGGGGATTGGGGTCGGGGGGCGCGTCGGTGGCGAAACCGGCCATGGGAACCGCCAGCAAACTCAGCCCGAGCGCCAGTACCGCCAAGCTGGCCACCGCCCGGCCGGCCGCCGCCAGCCGCGTTGCCAGTCGGCGGAAGCCAAGTTCGAGATCCCAGGCTTCCAGCCAGGTACGCCGGTTGAGATACAGGGCGAAACCGGCCCCGACGTAAAACGGTTCCACCAGGCTGAGCCCGCAGAACCCCACCACGTTCAGCCACAGTTGCCCCAGTTCGCTGCTGTCGTCCAGCAGTTCGCCGAATTCCAGCGCCACGAAATCGGGCGCCAGCATCCACACCAGGGTAACCAGAGCGAAATCCATCGCGATTTCCAGATGGGCGCCGATCGCGGTCAGCCAGATCGCCGGTCCCCGGCCCGGCTGACCCAGGTCGCGCACGCGCTGGCGGCGGGCCTTGCCGGTCAGTCCTTCGAGTTGCTGGACCGGCAACGTGAAGGAGCGGGCGGGGTCCAGGCGACGCCAGGTCAGGGCGGCGAACGCCTGGCGGCGCAGCAGTCCGGGCCAGTCTCGCCGGAACTGGCGGCGCTCGGGCGGATCGCCGAACAGGGCTTGGCCGAGCACGTACAGCACGGGGCGGTCCAGGAGGGGTTTGAGCCACCACAGCAGCCACGGGACCAGTCCCCAGCGCCCCCAGCACAGCACATGCAGCAGCAGGAACAGCGGCGCCGCCACCGAGAACCAGGCGCCGTAGACCGGCCGGAGCCAGTGGCGGACCATGGCCACGCCGAGATCGGTCGCTTCCCAGGCGTTGCGCGGGCGCAGTTCGGCGGTGGCGGTTTCAAGGCGCACGGCGGCCGGCCCGGGTGAGATAGAGCAGGACCAGCAGCCAACCGGCCGCGCCGACCGCGTACTTGGCTGCCGCCGGAATGGCGCGGTTGGAGGACCAGAACGCCTCGACGAAGGCCGCCAGGACCAGCAGGGCGGCCACCCCGAGGATCAGTCGGACTCCGCCCGCCGCCGCGTGCCGCAGGGACTCGATCCGACTCAGCCGGCCCGGCGCCACCACCGCCCAGCCCAGTTTCAATCCCGCGACCCCGGCGAGCACGATGCCGGTCAGTTCGAAGGCGCCATGGCCGGCGACGAAGGTGTAAAAGGTCTCGACCCAGCCCCGGGCGGTGAGATAGCCGGATACCGCGCCGATGAACAGTCCGTTCAGCAACAGCATAAACGCCGAACCGACGCCGAGCAGGACGCCGCCGGCGAAGGTGCGGAAACCGAGACCGATATTGTTGTAAATGTAGTAGCCGAACATGGCCAGATCGTGGGTCGCGTCCCGGTCGGCGGCCGTTTTGCCGGGCGCGTACATCGTTTCGAGATCGGCGACCGATTCGGGCGACAGCAGGCTGTAGATCAATTCCGGCGCCTGGTACACTGCCAGCGCCATGCCGAGCAGCGGCAGGTAGAACAGCGCCGCGCACAGCCAGAACAATCGGGCATCGGCGCGCACCCGGCGCGGAAAGTCGGCGGTCAGAAAGTGGATCGTGACCTGCCAGCGCCGCTGGGGGGCACGGTGGATTTGCTGGTATGCGCGCAGGGCCAACTGATTCAGTCGCGCCAGCAGCGAACCGCTGTAGCGCCGGCTGCGGGCGATGGCCAGGTGCCGGCACAACTGGCGGTAGGCGGCCGGCAGTTCGACGATGGGCAGCGGCGTGCTCCGGGCATTCCGTTTGGGAGCGGATCGATGCTCCAGACGATCCAGCCGGGCGGCGAAGGCCTGCCATTCGGCGGCGTGACGGTTCTCGAACTGGCGCTGCTTCATGCGCGATCCCCGATCAGCCAGCGGGCATGGGCGCGCAATCGTTCGACGCCGGCGATGCCGTGCATTCGGGTCGCGCCTGCCAGCAGTTCGGCCAGTTCCGCCTGCCGTTCCGGATTGAGGGTGGCGCCGCGTTCGGCGAAATCGATCAACAGTTGTTGTTCGGCGAGACTCAAGGGGAAAGGCGGTGGCAGCGCCAAACCGGCCGGCAGTTTCGGCCCGATGGAAGGCGGGTCGCGATAGATGACCACGGTGCCGGCGGCCAGATCGCCCAGCCGCTGGAAGTCGCGGTTGCACAGCATGGCGACCAGACCGAAGCCGTAGAGCGCCGGCAGGAAATCCGCCGCCCGCAATAGATTGCGAATCAACGCCGCCGGCCAGTCCACCGGCGTGCCGTCGGCGTTGACGACCTTGAGACCCAGCACCCGCTTGCCGGGGGTAGCGCCGCCGGCGTAAACCTCGAACAGCGCCGGGTAGAGCCATTCGGTCAGGAACAGGGCGATCAACCACAAGCCGAAACCGCCTCTCCCCAGAATCGCCAGCGCGATCAGCAGACCCCACAGCACGCCGTACTTGATCAGACTGTCCGCGCTCCAGGCCAGCGCCCGCGGTATCGGCCCGGCCACCCGCAGGTTCAGTTCGATGCCCTCGGCGGTTTCGATGTGGCGGACGGTATCCAGCAGGGCGAAGGTGGGTTGAAGCATGATCGTCGAGAGTGGATGGCGCGATTAATGAAAAGCATGGCACGGATCGGGCGGTGAAGAAAGCGAGCGCGACGAAACCGGGATCGCGATCGAGCGCATTGCGGCCCGGCGGTCCGACTCTTAAAATCACCGCCAAGTGAAACCGGAGATTGACATGACCGATGCCAGCCCCTACCGACCGCCCCGCGGCGCCATCACGCCAACAACTTCGACCGATTACGGTGAAATCAACCTGCTGTCCTCCCAGGGCCGGCTGGGTCGGGTGCGCTACATCGGCTATTCGGTGGGGTTGGGCTTGCTGATCAACGTAATCGCGGGCCTGCTGGGCGGGGCCGGCGCGTTCCTGGGGGAGGGCGGCGGCGACTGGATCGGATGGGTGGGCGGCGGCGCGGTGGTCGTGCTGGCCCTGGCGGCGCTGGTGGTGTCGGTGATGCTGGCCATCCAGCGCCTGCACGATTTCGACGCCAGCGGCTGGTGGTCGGTGCTGGTGGCGGTGCCGTTCGCCAACCTGGTGCTCTATCTGGTGCTGCTGATCATGCCCGGCACTCAGGGACCGAACCGTTTCGGCAACCCGCCGCCGCCCAATACCCTCGGCGTCACCATTCTGGCCCTGGTCCTCCCGCTGATCTTCGTCATCGGCATCGTCGCCGCCATCGCGATACCCGCCTACCAGCATTATCTCGAACGCGCTCAGGCGACCGGTCAGCACGACTCGCCATCGCAACGGTAATCCAGGACTCGCACGGAAATTCTCGCGATGAGCGTCGCCATCGATCTCGGCCAAGCCATCCACGCCCTGTCGGACGCCCTCGATCTGGTCGGCGTGGACGAGGTGTTCCACGGCAAACGGGTCGGGTTCATGGCGGCGCAATGCGGCCGGGCTCTCGACCTCAGCGAGCCGGAACTGGAAGACCTGTTTCACGCCAGCCTGCTGCACGACTGCGGGGTGTCCTCCACCCACGTCCATCGTTGCCTGGTCAACGAACTGGATTGGGAGAATGCGGAGTTTCACTGCATCAAGGGCAGCGGGTTACTCGGCCAGTTTGCGCCGCTGGCCCATCTGGCCCCGGTCATCCGCCATCACCACACCCATTGGGAGACGCTCCAAGCCCTCGGCGTTGCCGGCAACACCGCCGCATTCGCCAACCTCATCTATCTGGTCGACCGGGTGGATGCTCTGGCAACCCCGCATTACGAACGCGATCTGCTGCTGGTCCGGGACGGCATCCGGGATACGGTCTGGCGCTTGCGCGGCACCTTTTTCGCCCCGGAACTGGTGGCGTCCTTCATGGACGTGACCGACAACGAGGCGTTCTGGCTCGGTCTGGAAGCCCGCCACCTGATCCGCTTCATCCACGAACGGGAGCGGGAATGCCGGTTGATTCCGCTCAGCTTCCCGGAATTGCGGCAACTGGCGCTGATCTTCGCCCGCATCGTCGATGCCAAGAGTCCCTATACCATGGAGCATTCCCTGGGCACGGCGCGCCTGGCGCGCCGGGTGGCGGAGTGGGCCGACTTGTCGGTCGAGACCTGCGAGAAAATCGAGATCGCCGGTTTGCTGCACGATCTGGGCAAGTTGCAGGTGCCGGACGAGATTCTGGAAAAGCCCGGTGCCCTGACCCGCGAGGAACGGGCGACGATCCAGCGCCACAGCTTCGAGACCTACCAGATTCTGCGCGGCATCGGTGGTCTGGAGGACATCACCCTGTGGGCGGCCCTCCATCACGAAACGCTCGATGGTCGCGGCTATCCTTTCCACCGGCACGGCGCCGATCTGACGCTGGAGATGCGGATCATCGCGGTGTCCGACGTGTTCCAGGCGCTGGCCCAGCAACGGCCTTACCGGCAGCAACTGTCGCCGGCCGAAATCCTGGAGATGCTAAGGTCCTTCGGTCAGTTGGACCGATTGGACGGTACCGTAGTCGAACTGGTCGGACGACATCTGGAGGCGAGTTGGGGAGCGGCGACCGGCCAAGAGTGGATCGAGCTTGGGCCGCGTTAGTCGGTCTGGCCGGTCCGGGGGCCGGCCATGAGCGTCGCGGTCGTCGCCGAAAAACCCTCCGTCGCCCGCGACATCGCCAAAGTGCTGGGCGCCGGCCAGCGCGGCGAAGGTTTTTTATACGGCAACGGTTATGTGGTGACTTGGGCCATCGGTCATCTGGTGCGGCTGGCCGAACCCCACGAGATCGACTCGGCCTGGAAACGCTGGCGGCGCGAGACGTTGCCGATGTTGCCCGACCGCTGGCCGCTGGTCGTCGGCGACGGCACCCGCCAGCAGTTCGAGGCCGTTTGCCGCATCCTGAAGGACGATGCCATCGAACGGATCGTCTGCGCGACCGATGCCGGTCGCGAGGGCGAACTGATCTTCCGCTATCTCTACGAGGCCGCCGGTTGCGTCAAGCCGTTTCGCCGGCTGTGGATTTCTTCGTTGACCCCGGACGCCATCCGCCAGGGGTTCCAGACCTTGCGCGAGGGGCGCGAGTTCGATCCGCTGGCCGCCGCCGCCCGCGGCCGCAGTCAGGCTGACTGGCTGGTCGGCATGAATCTGTCGCGGGCCTATACCTTGGCCTGCGGTACGCCCGGCGACGAGACGCTGTCGGTCGGTCGGGTACAGACCCCGACGCTGGCGATGGTGGTGGAGCGGGAACTGGCCATCCGCGCCTTTGTCCCGGAGGACTACCGGGAGGTGGTGGCGACCTTTGCGCCTTTACTCCCTTCGCCCCTCGTCGGAGCGGAGGAGAGTGACTTCGTGCTCTCTTCTCCCCTTGTGGGAGAGAGGCGGGGAGAGAGAGGAAATCGTTACCGGGGTACCTGGTTTCGCGGCGAGCGCCCGGAACCCAAGGCCAAACGCCTGTCCGCCGACGGCGAGGAAGCCGCCGGCATCGTCGCGCGCGCCGGGCGGGGACGGGCCGCCGTCGAAACCCGCCGCGCCGAAACCCGCCGCGCCGCGCCGCCCCTGTTGTACGACCTGACCGAATTGCAGCGCCACGCCAACCGGCTGTATGGCTTCAGCGCCCAGACCACGCTCGACATCGCGCAGAAGCTGTACGAGCAGCACAAGTTGATCAGCTATCCTCGCACCGACAGCCGCCACCTGTCCGTCTCGGTCGCGGCGACGCTGGGCGCGGTGGTGGCGGCGATTCAGGAACCGTATCGCGACCGGCTGGCGCCAGGCACCGGCCGGCAGCCGCTGGGCGCGCGGTTCGTGGACGACGGCAAGGTCACCGACCATCACGCCATCATCCCGACGCCGCTGCCGGCGCGTGCGACCCTGACCGCCGACGAGCGCAA
The DNA here is from genome assembly GCA_031732875.1 of Candidatus Competibacter sp. GTDB lineage: Bacteria > Pseudomonadota > Gammaproteobacteria > Competibacterales > Competibacteraceae > JAVMKJ01. The sequence goes on from JAVMKL010000029.1 coordinate 25,784, forward strand.
GCTTTACGATCTGATCTGTCGCCGGCTGTTGATGGCCTGGCACGACGATCACATCTGGGCGGTCACGACTCTGATCACCGCGATCGTCGCGCCGGAAGCCGACGGGACGACCCTTACCGACCGCTATCACAGCAGCGGCACGGCGGTGGAGCAGGCCGGCTGGAAGGTGCTGGAAATCGGCGCCGACAAACCGGCGGAGCAGGCCGCCGGCAAGCGCAAGTCCAAGGTGGCCGGCGAAGCCGAGGTCGAGGACGAGACCGACCAGAGCCTGCCGCCGGGGCTGGTGACCGGCCAGCCGCAACGGGTGCTGGACGCCCGCGCCGTCGCCAAGCAGACCCGGCCGCCGCCGCGCCTCACCGAGGCCGCCCTGCTGACGGCGATGGAAACCGCCGGCCGGACCCTGGAGGACAAGGAACTGTCGGCGGCGATGAAGGACAGCGGGCTGGGCACGCCGGCCACCCGCGCCGACATCATCGAGACCCTGCTCAAGCGCCAGTACCTGACCCGGGAAGGCAAGGCCCTCAACGCCACCGAGCGGGGCATCCGCCTGATCGAGTCGGTGCGGCCGTCGATCAAGACGCCGGCGATGACCGGCGAGTGGGAAGCGCGGCTGAAACGCATCCAGCGGGGGGAAGCTGATTTGGATGGATTCATGGCCGCCATCGCCGGCTACGTGCGCGAAGCGGTGGCGCAGGCGTTCGCGGTGGAGCGGCCGACCTCGCTCCGCGATTCCCTGTCCGTGAATGGAGAGGGAGTGGAGCCGGTGGCGCGCCGGGAACCGGTGTCGGTGGATCGATTGGGCGAGCTGTTGCGGACGACCTTCCGGCTGCCGGGTTTCCGACCCTATCAGGAGCAGGTGTGCCGGACGGTGACCGAAGGCTGCGACGTGTTGCTGGTGATGCCGACCGGGGCCGGCAAGTCGCTGTGCTTCCAGTTGCCGGGCATCGCCCGGGGCGGCACCACCCTGGTGGTCTCGCCTCTGATCGCGCTGATGGAGGATCAGGTCGCCAAGCTGCGCGAGCTGGGTTTGCGGGCCGAGCGCATCCATTCCGGCCGCGACCGGGCGACTTCGCGCCAGGTGTGCGTCGAGTATTTGCAGGGTCGTCTGGATTACCTGTTCATCGCTCCGGAACGGCTGAGCGTGCCGGGCTTTCCCGAGATGCTGGCCAAGTACCGGCCGGTGCTGGTCGCGGTGGACGAGGCGCACTGCATTTCGCAGTGGGGTCACGATTTCCGCCCGGACTACCGGATGCTGGGCCGCCATCTGCCGCTGCTGCGGCCGGCGCCGGTGATCGCCCTGACCGCGACCGCCACCGTGATCGTGCAGGACGATATCGTCGCGCAACTGGACATGGGCGAGGCGGTTCGCTACATCCACGGGTTCCGCCGGCCCAATCTGGCGGTGGAGACGGCGGAGGCGCCGGTACCGAGCCGGCACGACACGGTCCGGCGGGTTTTGGCCGATCCGGCCCGCCGGCCGGCCATCGTCTACGCGCCGACCCGCAAGGAGACCGAGCTGCTGGCGCTGGAACTGGGGGTGGATTATCCGGCCGCCGCCTATCACGCCGGAATGACGCCGCAGGAGCGCGACCGGGCGCAGAGCCTGTTCGGCGCCGGTCGGTTGGAGGTCGTCGTCGCCACCATCGCCTTCGGCATGGGCATCGACAAGCCGGACATTCGCACCGTGATTCACACCGCCCTGCCGGGCAGCGTCGAGGGTTATTACCAGGAAATCGGCCGGGCCGGGCGCGACGGCCAGCCGGCCCGTGCCATCCTGTTGTATTCCTACGCCGATCTGCGCACCCACGAATATTTTCACCGGCGCGGCTATCCCGACCCGGAACAGTTGGCGCGGATTTTCATGGCGCTTGGGGCCGATTCACAACCAAAAACGGTATTGCGCGACCGGCTGGGGATGGCACCCGACGAATTCGAGGCGGCGGTGGAGAAGTTGCTGGTCCACGGCGGCGCCCGGCGGGATGGCGAGGGCAACCTCAGCCGGGGCGAGGATGGCTGGCGGCGACCCTACCAGCAGCAAAGCGAGCACAGATTGCTGGAGCCGCGGCGGATGCTGGAGTTTGCCGACCAGGCTTCCGGTTGCCGGATGGTTCGGCTGGTGCGGCATTTCGGCGACCGGGACGACGATCAGCCCTGCGGGATTTGCGACGTGTGCGCGCCGCAGGCGACCGCAGCCCGGCGCACCCGCCGGCTGACCCGCGCCGAGAGCCAGGAGGTCCTGCAGGTGTTGGAAGCGCTACGCTGGCGCGAGGGACAGACGCCCCGCCAGTTGTGTGAGAAGGTGGCGGAGGGGCAGGGAGACCGGCGGGCTTTCGAGCGGTTGTTGGAGGCGATGGCCGGGACCGGACTGGTCGAGATGCGGGATGATGCGTTCAGCCGGGATGGTCGGTTGATCGCCTTCCGGCGGTTGTACCTGACCGAGAACGGCCGCAAGGCGGGGATCGGCGAGGTGGGAGCGGTGCGGCTGATGGAAAAGATCGCCGGAACCACACCGGGCCGGAAGCGGAGCGCGAGGAAGAGAGGCTGAGGGGGCGGCCTTTCGGAAAGTCTGTCCTTTCGTCGATGGGATGCGGGGCCGGGCGAGGAGAGTGTCAATCTTCTTCACCCATGCCGGTGGATTTCGCGCGCGGCCATGAGCGCAAAGCCGAGCAGGTTTAGACCCTTCCATCGATTCGGATTCCGAGCCGCGGGATCTTCCGCCGCCAGACCGATGCCCCAGATACTACCATTTCCGCATGGGTTTTGATCTTGGTCTAAGGTTATTTTGTTTTATATTCAAATAGTTATCATTAACAGGTGGACTCTCGCACTATCGGGATTTGGTATTAGCCCAACATCTCGACCTATTGTTGGGCAACGCTCCGCTTTTGCCCAACCTACGCCCTATGCCAAACGGTATAAAACCTATGCGAAATTGGTATTACCGTCGATCAGTTCGACTCGCCCGTCGTCGGATTGCAGCAAATCATCCACGGTCTTCAGTTTCCTTGCTTCCAAGAGTCCTCCATGAAAAATGGATTGCTCTGTATAGAGGTCAAATTAATCTCCGCACAAGCGGTGGAGCAATGTGACTGCCTCTGCAAGAGAACCAATTAGCAACGAATAGCATTCTGTTTTGCGTAACCAGTTAACGAATATTTCAACACCAAACCGGTCAAGCGGTTTGGGAACCGTGAGGCATTCTTTCATCAGCCAACGCAGGGCTTCAGGTTTAGTGAGAGGTAAAAGACGTGTTGTCTGCCCTGGCGCATAGTGAGGGAACACGATCCGATTAACCAAATAGTGCCCATCTGGCAATACACTGGCAGCAGGTGGGATTAAATAGCGAACTTGTTCTCCATCCTCTCGCAGGTGAGTAGCGAGTTCGCGAACTGCTGGCCACAGGGCCGCCAGTACTTCGACAGCTCCTGACTTGATGCCGAGACTTAGTGGCAGAGGTGGCGTGGTGAACGAGCCTTCTTCAAAGAGCGCTACTTCGTCGGTCAGATAGCGAAAGCCGGAAAGTATCAGACCCGCGGTCAACGTGGTTTTGCCGCGCCCTGGCGCTCCGGGAAGCATGAAACAGGTATCATTGTGGGCAACGACAGCTGCGTGGAAGTGAAAAAAATAATTGTGTCGATCAATAGCGGTTCTCAAGATCCGACTTTTGATCAATGGTGCGAGTTGCTCGACTTGGATGCAGTGGGCTACGGGCACGATGTCGAATAGCACGAGATGTCCCCCTTCACCTTCGAGCAGATCGATCACGATGTCGGTTTGTGCTGGTATGGCGCACTCGAGATGAGCGAGCACTGGGTGAACCCATGTTTCTTGCAGAGACGATGCATAGCCCAGACAGAAGGTCGTTGTCAGCATTCTATAGTAGCGCCTCGCGGAGGCGCCATCGCTGTTCATACGCATCTCGATGGCGGCGGCCAACATGCTATCGTTGGGGTCAAAAATGGAAGCGAAAACATGCCCGGTGCTAACAAATGCCGCCCTGTGGCGCAGTTCTGCTTGTTTGTTGCGAAGCATCTCCACTTGACGTTCCAAGTCACCGCCATCAAGCGCAATAAAAAACTCGCGATCTTCGCTGCAAACACGGAGCTTGTTCGCGGTCGTCTCCGGTGAGTCCTTAAAAGCTTGGCGTAGCGCCGCGTTGCTCAGGAGGCGGCCAAGAGCTGTCGTTAAGTCGATCGTGCTGACATTGAGGGAAGCAACATCATCGCAGATGATATAGCCAAGTGCGTCCCAACGACTGAGCACATCGCCGACATGACGCTTGGCTTCGCTCGGTGAGATACCAAAAGTTTCCGCGTACATCGTTGAGATTTCAGATGGGCTGAAACCGTCTTCAAGACAGCACCAAATAAACGTGGCAGCAGTGCTAAATGTAAATAACTCCTGTCTTGGCGCTGAAAAGAATACTCCTTCGTCTTCGAGGATGAAGAGATAATTACCGGAGGCAATATGGCTGGATTTGCTCAAGGCGCAGATGGAGGGGCGTGAGGAAGAGCGGCATCGACCATTGAGGAACGGCCACTGGCTTTGATGCGGCGGAGTTCGCGTGCAAGTTCGCCGAGCGGGGGAAACCCGGCATCCCGCTGGAGGATGGCCGCACGGACCGGTGCCGAGGACAGGACCCGATCGGCGAGTACCCAAACATCGTCGGCAATCGGACCGTCGTTCGTATCCCGCCACAACCCGATTCGTTGTGCATGACTGCCAAGGCGTATCTGTACGATATGATTGAGGTCAATTTCCTCCAGCCATCGTACTGGATCGAATCCGTGCATACGACCGTTCACGGCAAGTGCCGTGAGATCGACAAGTAGACCACAGCCAGACGCCTCGCACAGACGATTAAGAAATTCGGGTTCGGATAGGGTTCCGCCGATCCTGAGGGGGGAGGCAATATTTTCAATCAGAAACGGCCGGCCAAACATCTCTATGAGTTCGCCGGCATGCTGGACCATGAGGTCCAAGCTCTGCCGGGTCAGTGGGAGTGGATTGGGAAACCCAAGATCAACCTCGGCGGTACGACGGAATCCAAGGTGTTCGCTAAGCCACAATGGATTTGCTTGGTCCACGGCAGCGGCAATCCAGAATAGCTCATTGCGATCAAAGGGCCCGGGCGTTCCCAGTGACAACCGTGCCGTATGCAGGACGAGACGATGATCGCGTGCGAGGGCGCGCAACCGTCCCTCGCCACCCTTATAAAATTGTTCGGCGACAACTTCGATAATGTCAATCTCAACCGGGCCGGAGTCGACCCAAGAGGCCAATATCGGCGGATAGCTGATACCCACCTGCAATGGGGAGTCAGCTAGATCCACTACCACCACTACCACCATATGTGTCTGTCGGTTGGGCCGCTGCCAGATTGGCCGACAGCAGCATATAAGCCGCAGGCGCCGTCGCACCAGCCTTACCTAGCTTCTTCAGAAATTCACGCCGTGCCACTGTTTCAGGGTCGGTCGTTGCTGGCGTTGCATGGGAGGTAATTACCTTATTATTATTCTCTGTATTCATCATTGGGTCTCCTCTGTTGAAATACGTGTATTTTAAAATTAGCAAATTTTTATGGTTAGAGCCAGCAAGGGAGCCAGAATTTACAAAAAAATTGATAAGGTTCAACATGGATTCCAGTCAGTTCACTTTTGTTACGCCACTAGCAGATCCGAGAGGCGGCCAAGCAGGAGCGCAACAGGGACCCGAGACCCTTGGTGGTGAATACCCGATCCTGAAGAGGAAGGTCTGATGATGCACGCGTTGGATGCGTTGGATGGGCTAACCGGATCCCGGCGATGGCAAGGTCTGCCGATCGTTCCCTGTCGCTCTGGATGGCTGGTCAAACATGAAAGCGGGGTGACCTTGATCGAGCATGCCGCATCTATTTCCGCTAAGCGACGTGCTGTCGATCTGCTATGTAAAAATTTTAATAATCATGTAGTTACCGATTGCTCTGGTATTGGCAGCGGGATTGTCGCCGTCTTGACCGAGGGTTTGGCTCGGCTAAATGTCCCCACCCATACTTGGCCGTCCGTCGTGCCCCTCGTTGATCGGAGCCGCTGGATCCACCCTGCTCCGCTTATCGGCATACGATCGCGTTCTTCCCTCAGAGTCCTGTTGATCGGTCTCGGCGATCTTGGGCTAATGGTACTCCACCAACTGCTGCGCGGTAAGAACCTGAGCGTATACATTTACGATCCCGTCCCAATTCAGACCCTCGATTTGTACCCCTTCTATTGTCCCGAGGATATCGGGCTGAGCAAGGTCGATATCATCAGTGCAGCGCTCCCCGCGCCAGTTCGCGGAAGGATTACTACTACCAGTACTAATGACTTTTCGGCGTCCGGAGTCGTGAGATCGCTGACATCCATGATGGGTCAGGTCGACGTCGCCATCTGTTGCCTGGATCGGCCGAATGGAATCGCCCGGTGGCTTGCTCCCCTTTGCCGCCGGCAACGACTACCGCTGGTGATGGCAAATGTCGCAGACCAAGGTACCATCATCGGCCCTGTATCCGCCTTTCCCACTTCCGATCTCTCGGCTGGTTGCATCCTCTGCGCGGACCTCCGTCGAGCTGATCGCGATCCCTTCCATACGGCTCTCAATGAGGATCTGCGGGCCCGGTTTCCTGGATCTGCCCCTTGGAGATACCACCACCCGGAAGCAACCCTCACCAGGCTGTCGCAGCTTGTTATCATGGCACTTTACAAGGCGCTTCTCATTCGAGAAGGGCGATGCCCGCCAACCATGCTTGCGGTGGCGATCGACGCCGGATCCCGCCAGGTAACCTGGCCAGTTTTTGCTCGGCATCATGCTTGCCCGCTCTGCATTCCCCGACGTGGACAAGGGTACCTTCGAGGCGGGGGAGAGCCTCCGCGGTGGTGGCGCAAAATCTACCGGGCAAAACCAGTGCAGCCTGTCGATCCCGCCGTTCTTTGGCATCGGCTTCAACCTTGGGTAGGTCATGGCACTGGCCCATTCGATGGCGTACAAATAGTTCCATCCGGCGAGAGACAGGCCATCTGGTCCTTTTTCGAAACCCGTGGAGTCAGGCCGAAAGATAGTGCTCTCGCCAACGCCTGGCGGGCTGTTGCCATACAACCCCGAGTGGCCAAGGCGAAAGTTGACTGCATGGTTACTGAAGCTTTGGACTTTTTGGATAAGACCAAGGCAGCCGCCTTGGCCGTGCTCGAGGGGCTGGAACGCCTATTTACCCTGTACTACTGCGATCCTCGGGCGATTGTCCGCCGGCGGTTCCGAGATGTCAGGTCACATGCTCTCGATCCACGCTCGTTTCCGTTGTTTGCGGATCACCAATACCTGGATCCCCACTTTCCTCTCCGCCGCTTCGATCCAGACGCGGTTATGCGCTGGCTCTGGGGTATGAATCTGAGCCGAAACGAGCCGGTGCTGGTTGCCTTCGACTTGATCTTCGGTTCCGAGTCCCCACTGAAAATTTACCGGGCCAACAGCAACGGGGCTGCCTGCCACTCGAGCCTACATCACGCCATTCTCAACGGTATCTACGAGACCATCGAGCGAGATGCCTTGATGGTTGTATGGCTCGACCGATTGTCTTTACCCCGGCTTGAGGTTGGCGCCACTGTTCCCGATCGGTTCGCATTACGAGCAACGCTGCAGGCACTTGGCTTGGAACTGTCCTACGTCGATCTCACCACCGACCTAGGGATTCCGGTCTTGCTCGGCATCATAAAGGATCGCTTCAACCCGAACTTTTTTCTGCTTGACATGGTTTCGGCATGGTCTGTTCCACGCCTGCTGGAGAAACTCCACCGAGAGCTGGCACAGTTTATATTTCCCTATCTGATCCACCAACAGCGCTATGAATCTTCCATCAGTACGTCTTTTGACTGCAATCGGGTGATCAGCTTTCCCGATCACTTGAGTTTCTATCAGTGGTCAGCGAAACACGACCAAGCAGCGTTTCTGACTGCCTCACCCGATATTCGAAACATCGGTGTTCTACCATTTGCTTCGGCTGAACCAGATATTATCGAGGAGATCGACACCCTGATTTCACGATTATCGAAATACGGTTATGAAGTCATCGTCGTCAATTGTACACCCGCATTCCTTGAACGGCTGGGACTGTATGTAATCAAGGTACTGATTCCCGGACTGCAACCTCTAAATGCCGGTCACCGGCTCCAGGTGTTGGGGGGAACCCGGATCTACGAACTACCACAGCGATTGGGGTTGGCTAATCGACCGCTGACAGTTGCTGACCTGAACCCATGGCCCCACCCTTTTTGGTAACTATTGACTATGTCAGATAATTCTTACTGCCTATCTCCTTATTGCGTGTTCTATCCACAAACCGATGGTGAGGGGGCATTACTGATACACGGGTTATACGGAAGCCGGTTCGCGCTATCACCGGAACTATTCCAAGTGATCCTCACTCTCCTTGGCAACACCGATTTCGATGCGGCAACCAAGGTTTTATCCGCAGAGGCTCAGACAGCGATCACCACCTTGATCGAGGAGAAAGTCCTTATCACTCGACAAGAACTCAGCCATTTCGCGAGCAAGGAAGTATTTAGCAACCGTCTTGATCCACTCGAATTGGCCTTCCACCGGGCCCTCAACGAGGGTGGTTTCTTCCCTGACCTGGTCGATCTCGACAGCCCGCCAAGGGTCGCCAAGGAAGAGAGAGAGGCGGAGTATGTGCCTCTGCGCAGCTATGCTACATTGGATAGCGACCGATCTCTTACCGAATGTCTTGCCACACGGCGCTCCATTCGTTCCTACGCCGACATGCCTCTGCCGAAGCGACTGCTGGAACAACTTCTGCAATTTACGGCGAGAGCCCATGCTCTTGTCCTGACTCCCCAGCTCGGCTGGATCTCTTTGCGTAATTACCCAAGCGGCGGAGCCCGTTACCCGTTAGAGATTTATCCTGTCGTCTATAATGTTACCGATCTCGAAGCAGGTATTTACCGCTACTGCCCCTTCCAGCATCGATTGGAAGTGATCGCCAGCGACTCAGAACACCGGCAACTTCTGCTCGTCAGTGCGAAGCGGTGCATGGGCGATCTCCTACCGCTGCGCGGTGACCCGGCCGTATTGTTCGTCATCACGGCTGTGTTTGCGCGGACTTGTTGGAAATACCGGGGTATACCGTATCACATCATCCTGCGGGAAACGGGCGCGCTCTACCAGACGTTGTATTTGGCGGCGACGTCTCTCAACCTGGCTCCCTGCGCCATCGGCGCTTTTCCGGAGCGAGCCGTCGCCGAGATCCTGCATCTGAATTCCTGTGACGAGGCACAGGTGGGCTTTTTCGCCCTGGGCGTACCTGAATCCATCGCTACCCACCAAGCCATGTTCACTATTACTGATGTGACGGTGTTAGCACCATCGCCGTTCTCGAGCGATCCTGGCGGCAAAGCCCTCGAACTCACCTTAAGCAACCACACCAAGGAGATCATCGATCTGGCGCGGCTATCGCTGGAGGCGAGCCAGAGCGACACCAGGCTACGATGTCGGGTAATGCGAGGCCGCTATCTGGCTGAATTCGATGAAGGCAGCCGGCAAAAACTTCTGCGGTTGCTGGATGGGTAACGCCAGGTGATCAGGCGTCGAACGGAATCCTACGCTAATCTACCTCCTATCCATCATTGAACTGAGGTTCCACCATGGAGAACATCGAACTGTCGGAAATGCTCGGTCAACTGCGCGAGGAATTGCTGAAAGCGCGCGGTCGGAGCGAAGGCTCGGACCTGAAATTCCAGGTCGAGGACATCGAGATCGAGTTGCAGGTCGTCACCACCAAGGGCGGCAAGGGCGGTGGCGGAGTCAAGTTCTGGGTCTACAACGCCGAGGCCGAGGTCAATGCCTCCCAGGCCAAGACCCAGAAGCTCAAGTTGAAGCTCAAGCCGGTGGGACGTGACGGGAGGGGGGAAGTCCTGGTTTCCGACCCGGACCGGCGCGATTAGCCGACGGTCGTAGGATCGCGCCAAGGAGAATGATGGTTGAATGGACAAGTCGCTGCTGATTGCGGTTTTCGTGCCGACGACGAATGAGCGGGGAGAGGACTTCAAGGGCGAGATTGGCGAGCGCGCCACCGGCTATCCGGTCGGGAAGGGCCTGATTCTGACCGCGCGCCACGTCCTCCACCCGCAACCCCCGAACCGGCGGGACTCGCGCTATCCGGTGGCGATACGCTGGCATTACTTCCGTTGCGGCGACGACACGGACTGGATCGACATTTCTGACGCTGACATCGTCTGGGAGAGCGAAGGCGAACTGGACGCGGCCCTGATCCGTTGCCGCCGGCCACCCGATGCGGTGGGCTGGGGCATCGTTTCCCATGATCGGCCGCGCGATGGGGCGCAGTGGATCAGCGAGGGTTTTCCCCGTGCGACCAAGTACGGAAATCGGCGCAATCCCAGCAGTTTCATCGGTAAGACGTGCTCCAAGGCCCCGAACGAGCCCTATTTTGAGCTGACCGTGGACACGGCTCCCGAGGATGAGGAGGGCTGGAAGGGCGTCTTCGGGATGCCGGTGTTCGCCGATCACAAGATCCTCGGCGTGGTGCGCAGCGTTCCCCCCAATTTCAACGCTAAAAAGCTGCACGCGACCCCTCTGTGGAAACTGCTCGAAGACGACCGATTTCGCGAGTGGATCGGCGATGACAAGCAGGCGGCACACTTCAAAAAAACCCGGAGCAAGCTGATCGAGATCTGTCGGCGCTCGCCGGATGCGAGGGACGCCATCCAGCGAGAACTGCCCGATGTCGCCGACAAAATGATCGGTCTCGACGAAGGGCGAAGGGTTGAAGATCTCGTCGAACACCTGCTGAAAACCGACATACGCGCGGCGATTCAGGCCCTGCGTGACGCGCACCGCTCGTTTTGCGAGGACGATGGCGGTGGCGAACAAAACCGATGCGCCGCTGACACCCTGGCAGCCCTCTCGCAGCTCCTCGTGCCGGCGCTTTACGACTACGGCGTCGTTCGTTGGGTGGGCAGCCAACGTGGCGACGGAAGCGCTGCATTGGTCCCTTTGCCCGCCTGCACCAAAACCGTCGCCGAAATTATCATGGCCGGCGCGGACGGACGCGCGACGCGCTTTCGTCACCGCGAAGACGAGGACGACCAGCCCGAAGGTGAACTCAACCTGCCCCAAATGCCGGAGGGTGGCATCGACGCCGGCAACGTCGAGGTCCGAGCCGCCTTGTTGCGGCACTTGAACAAAAAGTTCAATTTGGGCGAGAGCGAAGCGTTCCGCCGCACGGTCGATGACTATCTGTTGGTGGCCTTTCCCCGCCGGGCGCGAGGGGGATCGGAGCGAACCCTGGAGGAGCGCATCAAGCTCACCGCCGATCTGCTCGACAGCAGGCGCCGGGACAGCGGTCAGACCTTCTACATGATTTTCGATCTGCCCAGGGACGCCGAGGGACAGAACGCCATGCGCGCCATGGTCGCGTCGCTCAAGCGCGATTACTCGGCGCTCGCGCTTCTCTGTCTCGACGATTCCAGCGAGCGCGAGCGCGAGGAAATGAAACTGGTCGATCCCTTTTGCCGGATGCTCCCGCTCAAGGAAGGGGCCAAAGCGCCATCATCGCCATCCGCATTGCAGATCTGGCGGCAAAAGCTGGCCTCGCTGGAGATTGAGGAGGCTAAAGCGGTCGAGCCGACCCTGAAGTTCAAGATTCAGCAAGACATCGCCGAAGCCAAGGCCAAGATTCGCGAGCTGGGGGGCTCGGTGTGAGGGATTGGTCGGAAAACATCACCCAGGATTGCAAGAGAAACCACCTTCCATGAGCACGCAGAGATTCAAAATCGCGCTTTCCTTCCCCGGCGAACACCGGGATTTCGTGGAACAAGTCGCGGCGCGGTTGGCCGATCAGGTCGGTCGCTATCAGGTTTTGTACGACCGCTACTACGAAGCCGAGTTTGCCCGCCCCGATCTCGACACCTATTTGCAGCGTCTCTATCACGACGAATCCGAGTTGATCGCGGTGTTCCTGTGCGCCGATTACGAGCGCAAAGAGTGGTGCGGCCTCGAATGGCGAGCCATCCGCGACCTGATCAAGCGGCGCCAGACATCCACCGTCATGCCCTTGCGCTTCGACAATACGGAGATTCCCGGACTGTTCTCGACCGACGGCTATGTCTGGATCGGCGGTCGCTCGCCGGCGGAGATCGCCGACCTCATTCTGCAACGCATGGGAATCAACGCCGGCCAAGTCCCCGTTTCCGCGCCCTTGCGCCCGCCCGCATCCCCGGCCCCGTCATCGCCCGCGTTAACAATGTGGCGGAAGAAACTCGCTTTCCTGGAAACGGAGGAGGCGAAAGCCGTCGATCCGGCCCAGAAGTTCAAGCTCCAGGAAGACATCGCCGAGGCCAAGGCCAAGATTCGCGAATTTGGAGGTTCGGCATGAGCGATCTTCCCATGAAGCGCATGAAAAGCGCTCACGGCGACAAAGTGCTCCTCGACCGACCCAAGGCCGCCCCGGAACAGGTGCACGTCTTCGGCCAGCACGAAATCGACGCCATCGACGCCGCCTTGGCCGCCCGGCGCCCGCTGCTGGTGCGCGGCGAGCCCGGCATCGGCAAGAGCCAGCTCGCGCAAGCGGCGGCGGTCGATCTCGGACGCGCCTACGTCCAGCACGTCGTCGATTCCCGCACCGAATCCCGCGATTTGCTGTGGCATTTCGACGCCGTCGCACGCCTGGCCGACGCCCAGCTCAAGGGTGCGTTGCGGGAGGCCAACGAGGAGTGCCGCACCGAGTTGCACCGGGAGTTGGCGGTGGAGAACTACCTGCATCCTCGCGCCTTGTGGTGGGCTTTCGATTGGGAAAGCGCCCGGAAGCAGGCCATTAAGGCGCGCCGGCCGGACGTGCCGCCCCAGCTTCCCGGCTGCGATCCCCAGAACGGCTGCGTGGTGCTGATCGACGAGATCGACAAGGCCGAGACCGACGTCCCGAACGGCTTGCTGGAAGCACTGGGCGCCGGTCGTTTCACGCCCCAGGGGTTGACGGAGCCGGTCATGGCCACGGGCGAACCGCCGCTGGTGATGATCACCACCAACGAGGAACGCGCCTTGCCGGATGCGTTCATCCGCCGTTGTCTGGTGCTCCATCTGCGCCTGCCGGATCGGGATGATGAGTTGATTGAGCATTTGGTGAAGCGTGCCGAAGCACATTTCGACGCCGCCGACCCCGATCTGCTGCGCAAGGCCGCCGAGCTGCTGGTCCAGGATCGCCGCAAAGCCGAGCAGGAACGCTGGTTACCGCTGCCGGGTCAAGCGGAATACCTGGATTTGGTGCGCGCCGTGCTCGATTTGGGGTCCGATCCGAAGCAGCAGCAAGACCTGTTGGCCCAGGTATCGCGTTACGTGCTGAAGAAGCATCCGGGGTATGAAACGAATTCTCCCTCTCCCCTTGGGAGAGGGTTGGGGTGAGGGGCCGAGCTGTTGAAAAGCGACCCTCACCCCCAGCCCCTCTCCCGGAGGGCGAGGGGAGCTTTGAGTCCGACCGGCGCCTGTGGCCGCGCCGACCTGGTGCGGGCGCTGGCCAGGGGCGATCCTGCGCTGGCCGATGCGCTCGCAGGTTTGCTCGGGTTCGAAGTTGCTGCCGAACCCACCCCAGTAACCGATGCAGTACCGATGACAACGCAGGTGGGTGTTGCGCTCGATGCGATTCTTGTCCGTCCACCGGAATATCAAATCGATGTCCGCCCGCTGATCGACATCCCCTTCTGGCGCCTTGAAGGCCACGAGCCCGTTGCTTCCGAGGAGCCCGGCCCAAAACCCCCGCCTCCCGCCGAACCGGTCGTGTGGCGCAACCGGCCCGACGCCCCGCCCGCCATCCGCTTGCTCGCGCCTTGGCGCGAGCTGCAACCGCGCTTGCGCGCCGCCCTGGCAGAGCCGCGCGAGGGGCGGGAGATCGACGTCAATCTGATCGTGCGCCGTCTGAGTTGCGGCCAGTGGCTGGATCGCTTGCCGCACGAGCGGCATCGCCGGTGGGGGCCGTGCCTGCAACTGGTCATCGACCGCAGCGAGCATCTGGTGCCCTACTGGACCGATCAAGACCAGGTGCGCGGCGAACTGGCGCGGCTGTTCGCGGCCCAGGATTTGGAGCAAGCCGCGTTCCACGAAGGCTTGGACGAGCCGCGTCTGCTGGGCGCGTCCGCGTCCGACGGTTACCGACCGCCACCAGGCGGCATCGTGCTGGTGCTCGGCGATCTCGGTGGCCTGACGGCGCGGGCGGCGGACGAGGATAATCCCTGGCTCGATCTCGGTCGGCGTATCACGGCGGCCGGTTCTCGGCCCGTGGCGCTGCTGCCCTGTCCTCTCGAACGCTGTCCAGCGGTGCTGCGGCGCGATTGGCAGCTTGTTCCATGGGAGCGTTCCTGCGGTCACGCGATCACTGACCATCACGCCTTGCGCGAGCGCGCGGAGCGCCTGTTGCGGCTGGTCTCTCCGGCCGTGCGCATCGAGCCCGGTTTGCTGCGTATGGTGCGCCTGAGTCTCGGCGCGGATGAGGCCGACGCCGGTACGGAATCCGACGTTTGGCAACACCCAGCCATCGCCAGCACCCACAGCGAGGCCGCCACGCTCGACCCCAAATACACGAAGGAATTGCGCGCCGCCTTCGCGGCCGAACCCCTCGAACGCCAGTGGCGGATGCTGGCCCTGTTGCGGGTCTGGCGCGGCCATCTGCCGCAAGAGATTTGGTTCGAGGAAATCCGCGACCTCGCGCGGGCTTCGCTGGAGGCGCTGCCCGACGCGGCGGACCTGGAAGACGCCCGTCGCTTCTTCGACTCCATCTGCGACCGGCTCGAACCGACCCCCGACGGCCCCGCCGATACCGCCGTCGGTGCCTGGATGGGCCGGGTTCGTGGGCGCGCCACCGACGATTTCTGGACCATCGATGAAGTCGGCGCTCGCCTGCTGCGCCTTGATTGGTTGCGGAACCGGCATCGCCCGGATTATCGACTTCCGGTGCCGTGCGACCCGGCGCTGTTGCCGGCGCCACCGGGACAAGCCGAGCACCGCTACGAGTTGCGCCAGGAAGGCGATGGGCTGGTTGTAGTCCCGGCTCCGCCGACGGCGGCGATCAGCGCAACCGACCCGGGCAGCTACCTGGGCACTCTGCGCACCGTAAATCAGCTGGTTCAAATCCTTAGAACCGCGCCCGCCAGCGCCGACCACGATCCTTCCTTCTGGCGCTCCGGCCAACCGCCGCCTTGGGCCGACGACTGGGGCACGGACGACTACGGCCACTGGGTCACCTTCAGCGTCGAAAACCGGCAGGGCCAAAAGATCACCCAGCGGATGCGCTGGATCGAGCCCGGCACCTTTTTGATGGGCTCGCCGGAAAACGAGCCGGAACGCTTCGACGACGAAGGCCCCCGGCATCCGGTGACGATCCCCCAAGGCTACTGGCTGTTCGACACCGCCTGCACCCAGGCGCTGTGGGCGGCGGTGACGGGCGAGAACCGGAGCGGGTTCAAAGGCGCCGACCGTCCGGTGGAAACCGTCAGTTGGCACGACTGCCAGGACTTCATCAAGCGGCTGAACGAGCGCCTGCCCGGACTCGACCTGGCCCTGCCCTCCGAAGCGCAGTGGGAGTATGCTTGTCGCGCCGGTACGACCACCCCGTTCAGCTTCGGCGCCAACATCACGCCGGACCAGGTCAACTACAACGGTAACTCTCCCTACGCGGGCGGCAAAAAAGGCTGGTATCGGCAACAGACCGTGCCGGTGGCGAGCCTGCCGCCGAACCCGTGGGGCCTGCACGAGATGCACGGCAACGTCCGAGAATGGTGCCAAGACCACTGGCACGGCAGCTACCGAGGCGCTCCGGACGACGACTCGGCTTGGCTGAGCGGCGATGCCGGCGCGGACCGCGTCCTGCGCGGCGGGTCCTGGTACGACCTCGCGCGCATCGTGCGGGCGGCGTCCCGCTACCGCGCCCACCCCGACGGCCGCGGCGACGTCATCGGTTTTCGCTGTGCCCGAGTTCGGGTCGCGAGCCCGGGCAGTCAGGAGGGAGCGGAGCCGGCGGGACCGGCGAGGGGCCGGCAGGCGGAGCGCCGGCCCGAGCAGGGCCAGCCCGGCAGAGCGACCGGCGTGCAACCCACCCTGCTGCGTCTCAATGCCGGCGAGTCCCCGGTCCGCTGCGCGTTGTCCCAAGCGCCCGCCTTCCTCATTCGCACCGACCGCGAGCACCTGACGTTTCGCAGCCTCACTAAACCGGAGTGGGCCAGCGCCATCGGCCGCGACCGGTTCGGGCTGTGGTGCGAAATCGCCGTCGAACCCGAGCGGGGAGGCGAGCCCGTCATCCAGCGCCTGCGCTGGATACCGCCCGGTCGGTTCTGGATGGGCTCGCCGGAGGAGGAGACTCGTGGGTTGGCGAAGAATGATAACGAACAAAAATGGTTCGATGCGGAACATCCCCGCCACCTCGTGACCTTGACCGAAGGCTACTGGCTGTTCGATACCCCCTGCACCCAAGCGCTGTGGGAAGCGGTGATGGAAAAGAACCCGAGCCGATTCCAAAGTCCGACCCGACCGGTGGAACAGGTCAGATGGCACGACGCGCAGGATTTTCTGAAGCGACTCAATGGGCGGATTCCCGATCTGGATCTAGCGCTACCCAGCGAAGCCCAGTGGGAATACGCCTGCCGGGCCGGGACCGAGACGGCGATCTACACCGGCGACCTGGCGATTCTGGGGGCGAACAACGCCCCGGCGCTCGACCCGATTGCCTGGTACGGCGGCAACAGCGGGGTCGATTTCGATTTGAAAAACGGTGAAGGCAGTTCAAGTTGGCCGGAAAAGCAATACCCGCATACTAAAGCGGGGACGCATCCGGTCAAGCTCAAACGGGCCAATCCCTGGGGCCTGTACGACATGCTCGGCAACGTCTGGGAGTGGTGTCAGGACGGCATGAGGGATTACGGTCAGAACGCCCAGACGAATCCAACGGGTTCCCTGGAAGCCGGCGCGAACCGCGTCCTGCGCGGCGGGTCCTGGCACAGCTACGCGCGCGGCGTGCGGGCGGCGTACCGCTGCCACGACCACCCCGGCAGCCGCGGCGGCAACTTCGGTTTTCGCTGTGCCCGAGTTCGGGTCGCGAGCCCGGCCAGTCGGCCAGTGGGAAAGAGCGACGCGCCCGGCGCCGGGGCCGCCCCAAGCGGAGCGCCGGGGCGCCAAGGCGGCGGGTCACGGAGCGAGGGCGGCAAGACGCTACGCGAGCGTGGGCGCGATTTTTGGAGGAAGATAACAGGCTCATGAAATACCGTTTTTTTGCGATTCCCGCGACAGCTCCCGACCCGGCGCAGGAAGATCTCAACCGGTTTTGCGCCGGGCAGCGGGTGGTGAGCGTGGACAAGCAGCTCGTACAGGATGCGGGACAGAGTTACTGGGCATTCTGCATCGGCTATCTCGACAACCAAGACAGCCCGAAAGCCGCTTCCAAGGGCAAAATCGACTATCGCGAGGTGCTGAACGAGCAGGACTTCGCCGTGTTCGCCCGGCTGCGGACGCTGCGCAAGGAATTGGCTGACGGCGAGGGGATTCCCGCCTACGCCGTGCTCACCAACGAGCAACTGGCCGAACTGGTCCAGCGCCGGGTCCAGAGTGCGGCGGCCCTGCGCGCGATCACCGGCGTCGGCGAGGCCCGCGTCGAGAAATACGGCGAGGCCTTTTTGCGCCTGCTGCGGGAAGCGTTCGCCGCGCCCGGCGCTACCCCGCCGGAGCCCGCCGGTGCAGCGTAGCCGCGTCGGCCTCGCTGCCATCGCCGACTGGCACAACCTGGCGGCCGCGTTCCAGCGCGCCGCGCGGGGCAAGAGCCAGCGGGACGACGTGCGCCGATTCCGCGCCGACCTGAACGGCGAGTTGGCTCGCCTGCGCGAATCCCTGCTCGACGGTTCGGTCGAGGTCGGTCAGATGCGCTCCTTTCACATCCGCGACCCCAAGCCCCGGATCATCCACGCTCCCCGTTTTCGCGAGCGCGTGCTGCATCATGCCGTCATGGCCCACGTTGGGCCGGTTTTGGACCGCGCCCTGGTGGATGACACCTACGCCTGTCGGGTGGGGAAAGGCGCGCTGGCCGCCGTGCAGCGCGCCCAGCACCACGCGCGCCGCTGGAGCTGGTACGCCCAGATCGACATCCGGTCCTACTTCGCCAGCATCGACCACGACGTGTTGCTTGCCCTGCTGGAGCGCCGGTTCAAGGACCGGGGCCTGCTGGCGCTGCTCGCCCGCATCGTCGAATCCCACCACGCGGAACTCGGCCGGGGCTTGCCCATCGGCGCCCTGACCTCGCAGCACTTCGCCAACTACTATCTGGCCGGCCTCGACCGGCTGCTGCTCGAAGGCTGCCGGGTGCGGGGTCTGGTGCGCTACATGGACGACCTGGTCTGGTGGGGCGACAGCAAGGACGCCGTGCGCGACGCCCTCGCCCAAGCCCGCGCCTACGCGCAAGAGCGTTTGCGCCTGACCGTCAAGACGCCGGTCCAGATCGGGCGGAGCCGTGCCGGCCTGCCGTTCTGCGGCTATCGCATCCTGCCGGGCCGGCTGTTGCTGTCGCGCCGGCGCAAGCGCCGCTACGCCGAATGCCGCCGCGCCAGCGAGAACGCTTTTGTGGCGGGCCTGATCGACGCCCGTGCACTCCAGGCCGGCTACGCCGCCGCCCTGGCCATCACCGCCCACGCGGACGCCGCCGCGTGGCGACGGGAGCAGTTGCGGCGTCACCCGCTTGCGCCCAGTTTATGCGACCTCTAAAAATCCCCCCTCGCCCCTCTTTGTCAAAGGGGGGAACGGCAACGCGCCATTCGCGAGCCAAGTGGGTATGACGATTTCCGGTAATCCTTTAAGCTTGTCAGTCGGGACGGCGGTCGGACAGCCGGCGCGAACCGCGTCCTGCGCGGCGGGTCCTGGAACAACAACGCGCGCAACGTGCGGGCGGCGTACCGCAACCACGACCACCCCGACAACCGCAACGACAACATCGGTTTTCGCTGTGCCCGAGCTCGCGACCGGACCGGAGGGTCCGAACCCGAACAGATCGCCGTCCCGGGCGTTTCTCTTGAATCGCCGAAACCTCAAGGCCGCCGGCGTGCCAGTAGCGGGAGCGGACGCCCCGCGAACCCTCGCCGGTCGGCCGTCCCCGCACCATCCGTAACCCGCCATGACCGTGCGCATCGTCGATGCCGCCTGGCACCCGCTGGTCACCGGCCATCCCCCTCGCTGGGCCAGCGGCTGGGGGCAGGATCGGTGGGGCGTCTTCGTCGAGTTCACCCTGCAAGAGATTATCCAACGGCTGCGGTGGATACCGCCGGGGCGGTTCTGGATGGGTTCGCCGGAGGAGGAACCGGGCCGCTACGATACCGAAGGCCCCCGCTATCAGGTCACGCTGACCGAGGGTTACTGGCTGTTCGACACGCCCTGCACCCAGGCGCTGTGGGAAGCGGTGATGGGGAAGAATCCAAGCCGGTTCCAAAGCCTGACCCGGCCGGTGGAGCAGGTCAGTTGGTACGACGTGCAGGACTTTCTGGCGCGCATCAACGGCCGGATTGCCGGTCTCGACCTGACGCTACCCAACGAAGCCCGATGGGAACACGCCTGCCGAGCGGGGACCGAGACGGCCATCTACACCGGCGCCCTGGACATCCTGGGCGAGAACAACGCGCCGGCACTGGACCCGATTGCCTGGTACGGCGGCAACAGCGGCGTCGATTTCGATCTGGAAAGTGGTCACGACAGTTCTGGCTGGTCAGAAAAGCAATACCCACACATGCGGGCGGGGACTCATCCGGTGAAGCTCAAGCAAGCTAATCCATGGGGGCTGCACGACATGCTCGGCAACGTCTGGGAGTGGTGCCAAGACCACTGGCACGAAAACTACCAAGGCGCTCCGGTCGACGGCTCGGCATGGGAAGACCGCGACGCCGACGCACCCCGCATCGCGCGCGGCGGGTCCTGGTTCCACGGCGGGCGCGGCGGGCGAGCGGCGATCCGCGGCCAGGGCCACCCCGCCTACTTCTTCGACTACTTCGGTTTTCGCTGTGCCCGGGTTCGGTCGTGAGCCCGGCCTGCTTTAAGGTTCCGATGGCTTGAGAATCAGGCGATACCGCGCCGGTCCGGGAGTCAACGGCGCGGGTTCTCCCTTTGCCCAGTTCT
>JAVMKL010000030.1:0-45651 GCA_031732875.1 Candidatus Competibacter sp.
AAACACTAAACGACATGGTGGATGCGTGCGAATTTCTTTCGATCTCGATGATACCTTGATTTGTGGACCCTCCATTCCCACCGAACAATTTGTCTCCTGGTGGCACCGCTGGCGGTATCCCGAACGGCTTCGTCACGGCACCTGGTCACTCATGACCGCGCTGGCGCGGCGACGTTGCAAGATTTGGATCTATACATCATCTTGCCGCTCCCCACGGTATTTGAAAACCTGGTTCGCCAGTTTCGGGATTCCGATCGAGGGAGTTGTGAACCAGGCCCGGCACGAGCAGACGGTCGGTTTGCGGGGACCATCGAAGTTTCCGCCCGCATTCGGCATCGACCTGCATGTCGATGACTCGTCCGGCGTTGCCATGGAAGGCGTGGACCATCAGTTTCCGGTCCTCGTCGTTGCACCGGAGGATCCAGGTTGGGCGGATCGAGTGCTGCGCGAGGTAGACGCACGGATCAGTTCGAACCCCCACTGGAGTGCGCGACAACTCGCTCCGAGCCAGCCATTCGATGTAAGACGGATTTTTCGGGATCGCCTTGCCCGAGTCTTGCTATCGGACCACCGGATCCCCTACTACGCCATCGATGGCGTCAAACCCGATCCAGCCTGAAAGCATCCCACGTGTAATTATTCACTCTTTTCGCTCCTATCAAGGGTGAGAGAGCTAGGGTAAGGGGGTAAGTCCTTGACGTGGCGACCCGCTTCATTCCAAACATCCTAACCAGGAAAAACCCATGTATAGCAATTACTATTCTCCTGCTGATTGGGAAAAAATCATGACGTTCTCAAAAAATAAGGAGACGCCATTCTTAGTCGTGCTCTTGGACAGGATCCGGCAGAAATACGAAGAATTCCGAACGAATTTTCCCTCCGCGAAAATTTATTACGCGGTCAAAGCCAATCCCGGAGTGGAATTACTGGCCTTGTTGCGGGATCTCGGTTCCTATTTCGACATCGCGTCGATTTACGAACTCGACAGAGTACTCGGTCTGGGCGTGTCGGCCGAGCGGGTGAGTTTCGGCAATACCATCAAAAAAGCAAGACACGTCCGCGAAGCTTACGAAAAAGGAGTCAGGCTGTTTACGAGCGACTGCGAGATGGATGTCCGCAATATCGCCAAGGAAGCTCCTGGCTCGCGGGTATTCTTCCGGCTCTTGATGGACGCCGTAACTTCCGATTCCGATTGGCCGCTGTCGCGAAAATTCGGCTGCCAACCGCGCATGTCAACGGATCTCATGTTATTAGCCGCGGATTTGGGTTTGGAGCCCTATGGAATTTCGTTTCACGTCGGCTCGCAACAGCGCGAAATCCCGGCTTGGGACGCGGCGATTATTCAAGTACACTCTCTGTTCGATTGGATGGAAAAGGAGCATTTTCGTCTGAAGGCCATAAACATGGGGGGTGGTTTTCCGGCGGATTATCTTGTGAAAACCAATCCGCTTTCCGTATATGCGGAAGAAATAAGTCGATATTTAACCCTCTATTTCGGCAATTCGGTCCCGAAAATTTACTTGGAACCGGGGCGTGGTCTCGTGGGCGAAGCCGGCGTTCTGATCAGCGAAATCATCTCGGTTTCCAAAAAATCGAAAACCGACTTGAAACGCTGGGTTTATACCGACGTCGGCATATTTAATGGCTTGATGGAAACCTTGGGAGAATCCATAAAATACCCAGTCTACACCGATAAAAATGGCGAAACCGGGGATGTAATTATGGCGGGACCGACTTGCGATAGCCTGGACATCATGTACGAACATTTCAAATATCAACTTCCATTGTCGCTGGAAAGCGGCGACCGAATCTATTGGCTTTCCACCGGCGCGTATACCGCTTCTTACAGCGCCATCGAATTCAACGGCTTTCCGCCATTGCAGACGTATTATTTGTAACGCTACAGCAAAGCCGTAGACTCAAGCTCGCTTAACCTCGGGGTAGGGGTAGTTCACAACTCCCACCGCCAAGATACAAGGGTGGACATTGCATGCCCACCCTACGGCATTCCGGCTACCGCTTGGGCTTCAAGGCGATCATCGGGTTGGCCGCCGAGACCGTGACCGTCGCCGTCGACTCCGCCAGTTCCGTCGCCAACTCCCTGACCGTGCCATCGAACGAATCCTTGCCGCCGGGCTCGATCTCCTTGATGTCGGTCGGAAGTCCAATCCGATCCAGCAGGGAAATGAACGGTTCGGGATCGAGTTCCTCGACGTTCACCATCGTCTTCGGGTCCCAGATGCCTTGAGCCACGAGCATGGCCGCCGCGACGGGTGGGACGCCGGCGGTGTAGCTGATGCCTTGCGACTCGACCTCTTCGTAGCACCGCTTGTGGTCGGAAACCTGATAGATGAAGACTTCCCTCGCTTTCCCGTCTTTCCAGCCCCTGACGAAGTTGCCGATGCATGTCTTGCCGGTATAGCCGGGCGCAAGGGTTTGCGGGTCGGGCAGGAGCGCCTTGACGACCTTGAGCGGCACGACTTCCTGGCCGGTAGCCAGTTTCACCGGCAGATGCGACAGAAATCCGAGGGTGCGGAGCACGGTGAACACGTTGATGTAGTGGTCCCCGAATCCCATCCAGAAACGGATGCTGTTGGCATCGATATTCTGCGAGAGCGAGTGCAATTCATCGTGTCCGTTCAGGTAAATGGGGCAAGGACCGACGACCGGGAAATCGTAAATGCGCTTGACCGAATGGGTCGGATACTCTTTCCATTGGCGGTCGATCCAGGTCCAGACCTTGATGAACTCGCGGAAATTGATCTCCGGGTCGAAATTGGTGGCGAAATATTTGCCATGACTTCCAGCATTGACATCCATGATGTCGATCATGTCAATCTTGTCAAAATAACGCTTGACCGCCAACGCGCAGTAGGCATTGACCACGCCCGGATCAAACCCGGCGCCCAGGATGGCGGTCAGTCCTTTTTCAGCGCAGCGATCCTTGCGCTTCCATTCGTAGTTCGCATACCACGGCGGGTTTTCGCAAACCTTGTCCGGTTCCTCGTGGATCGCGGTATCGATATAAGCCGCCCCCGTCTGAAGGCAAGCCTCCAGGATCGACATGTTAAGAAACGCCTGCCCGAGATTGATCACAATCTTGGAGTTCGTCTCGTTAATCAGTTTGACGGTTGCCGGAATGTCGAGCGCATCGATCTGCCGCGAATGCAGTCTGTGGGCGGGATTTTGGATATGCTCTTTGTGTTTGATGCTTCCGATGATCTCGTCACATTTCGACAGGGTCCGCGATGCGATGCAGATGTCGCCCAGCAGTTCGTTGTTCATTGCGGCCTTGTGGGCCGCCACATGGGCAACACCGCCGGCACCCACGATCAGCACGTTTTTCTTCATGTCGATTGTTCTCCTGATTCAGGAAAGACTACGTTTGAAATTCTTGTATCCGAATTTTCGGACCACGTCCACAGCTCCATCCAGCCTGCGTACCACGATGGACGGCATGGGAAGTCCATTGAACCAGTTTTTCTTGACCATCGTGTAGCCAGCGGCGTCCGCAATGCGGACCTCGCTGCCGATTTCCAGGCGGCTTTTTAAATCATACTCGCCGAATATATCACCTGCCAGACAGGTTCGGCCAGCAATCATTATGCGGTGAGGTCCCGGTTCTGGCCATGCAACCTTCGCGATAGTACGGTAGATCAGATGATCCAGCATGTGCGCTTCAACGGATGCATCGACAATCGCAATATCGATTTCGTTATGCATCACATCCAGTACCGTGGTCACCAACTCCGTGCAATAGGTGATCGCTGCTTCACCGGGTTCCAGATAAACCTGAACCCCAAATTTTTCACTGAATCTTCTAAGTATTTCACAGAATTGATCAACTAGATAACCGTCCTTGGTAAAATAGAGACCGCCGCCAAGGCTGACCCATTCCATTTTTTCAAGCAGGAATCCATATTTTTGACCAATAAAATCGATAGCCGCTGAAATATTTCCGATGTCGTCATTTTCGCAATTAAAATGGAACATGACCCCGCTTAGCAGTGGGGATACTCTGATGATTTCATTTTCATCAGAAACCCCCAGTCTCGAATATTTTCTTGCTGGATCGGCAAGGTCGAAATGAGAATAACTGATCCCTGGATTGATTCTCAATCCAAGCTTTATTCCGCCGACTTCACTATAATACATCTCAAGCTGAGATATTGAGTTGAAAATAATTTTATCAGCAAATTTTCTGACCGACTTGATGTCGCTTTTGGAAAAACCCACGCTGTAAGCATGAACTTCCTTGCCAAATTTTTCATGACCGAGCCGGGCTTCAAATAGGGAGCTACTGGTGGTTCCATCCATGTATTTCCGCATGAGATCGAACACGCACCAAGTTGAAAAACATTTGAGTGCTAGTAAAAACTTCACCCCTGAAACTTCGCGCACGTGCTGGATAATTTTCAGGTTGTCGAGCAGTTTGTTTTCGTCGATCAGGTAATAGGGCGTGGTTAACTTGGTCATAATGGTATGTCTCGTGAAATATCGATAACATCATCTCGACTGGCTACCCAATACACCAAGTAGCCGTTACTTAAAGAATTTATCATACAGGCTGAGCAACAACTCCATCACGATTAAAATCACGAGGCTCAATATGGATTCCAGACTGTTGAGAACAACTTCTCCCGACGGCGGTCAGGGGTTACACGGAACGAATCCCCAAGCACTTTGCCGCCGGTTTTTTCACGATGATCAACCTTCAAAATCTGCTCGACGAGGTCAAGTGTTACGAAACCGTTCGTCAGTTGCGCTGGCCTGACGGGATCCGGTGCCCGCACTGTGCCGCGGCCAAACTGACCCGACAAGGTCGGGAGACCACCCAACCGGCGCGGCAAAAGTATCGGTGTGAAGCCTGTCATCGCTATTTTGACGATCTGACCGGGACGGTGCTGGCGGGGCATCATCAACCGTTGCGGGTATGAATTTTATGTTTGTACTTCATGGGGTTGAATCTGTCCAATGCCCAAATTGCCCAAGAGTTGGACTTGAACCCGGACGACGGGCAACGGATGACCGAGCAACTGCGGGACGGGATCGTTGCTCGCCAACCGGAACCGACCTGGTCGGGCGAGGTGGAATGCGATGAGGTGTACGGGGTGGCCGGTCATCAAGGGCATCCTGAGGCGGTTAAAAAAAGGCCGCCGGGGGCGTCGGCGCCGGTTGAAGGGCGCGCGCGGGCGCGGCACCTTGGAGAACGAAAAACCCCCGATCTTCGGGATGATCCAGCGGGGCGGCGCCGTGGTGGTCCGGATGCTGGAGAACGTCCAGCAAATCACCATCCGGCCTCTCATCGAGCGGTTCATCGCGCCGGGGAGTCGGGTCTATACCAACGAGTACGACATTTACCATCGCTTGCCCGAGTGGGGTTTTGACCACCGGACGGTCTGCCACAGCCGAGGGGAATACGCCCGCGATGAGGACGGTGACAGTTTCCATGAGGTCCACGTCAACACCGCCGAGGGGTTCTGGTCCTTGCTGCGCTCGTGGTTGCGACCCCATCGGGGGATCTCGCAAGAGAAACTGCCGCTCTACTTGGGTTTTTTTCAGTTCGTGCACAACGTCCGCCTCCGAGGCAAAGGCTTGCTCGGACCCCTGTTGGAACTTCTGGTGGCCTAACCTGGCGAACTGACTGGAATCCATATTGAGCCAAATTTATTCTGGAGATGGTTAAGTGATGTGCGGAATGTCGGTTCAATCACCCGCTTCCGAGCACGCAGCGGCTTTCAGGTCGGCGTGCGGATCGTGGTACCACCCTTCCCTTTCAAGGATAAGGAGACCTTCGACAGCAGTTCCAGGGATGCGGTAATCCTGTTCAAGACACTTTCTCGAGAAGGCATCCACATCGAGGATGTGAAGCTGGTGAACGGCGAGTGGCTGGTGACCGGAACGGCGGGGATCGCACTGATCGTCTGCGGGATCGGCCCCACCATGAAACAGGCCCAGCGTCAGGTCTACAACCGGGTCAAGAATGTGATGATTCCCAACATGTACTTCCGCGAGGATATCGGCGACCGCTGGAACGAGGAGGACAGCGACCGACTACACGCTTGGGGCTATCTGCGGGAATGAGCGCCCGTATCCGACCCGGAAGCCCGGCCAAGACAGACAGCTGGAGCCGTTCTCACGCCCATAGATCCGCCAGCCGAAAAGCGGTGGCGCCAAAGGGTATGGCGCGCGCCTCGTCGTCTTCCTGGTAAACGTGCTTCAGCAACCAATGCCCGTCGCGCAACACTGCTATGGTTTGGATGACCCGGCCAAACCGTTCGAGCGTCTCTGGCCGGATATCAAAGATACGTATCAGTGGGCCTGAGTCTCAGACTCCCATATCTATTGACTTCTATGAGAGGCATTATTCAGCCTGAATAATTTTGCCACTCAACTAGACTTAATGGCAGTAACCTCAAGCCAATAACGTGGTATTTCCATAATCCCAAAGTTTGAAAAAACATGGCTCACGGCCTTCTGCAGACATTCGCTGGCGATTTCTATCGGATAACCGCTCATCAAAACTTCTGCGAGACCTCCATAAGCTCCCACCAGTTCTAATCCTCGTTGCGAAATCGGTACCAATCGTTTGCAGTTGTCCGTCACTTCAAAGCCATTACGGCTGAGCACCTCTTCCCATTCCATTGGTGAAAGCCAGCCTTTATTAAATGCACGACCCACCATGCCGCGTTTGCGTGGTATCGGTGGCTTGCCGGCTTCTCGCAACTCCTGGTTTTTCGAGTTGAGAATATTGATCGATTCCTTCATCCACTCAGCGAAGACTGCTTCAGTCCCTTCAGCAAAAGTTCCCACAAAAAAAACACTATTAAATATAAATATCCCTCTTGGGGCAAGCACCCGTCTCACCTCTTGTAAAAACTTATCCTTACTCGGCATCAGATGTATCGCATTACCCATCATAGCGAGATCAAAATAGTTGGATTCAAAATCCAGATGGTCCGCACTGCCCTCCGCAAACATAACGATCCCTTGGTCAGATCCAATAGCACGCTCCCAACTTGCTCTGTCACTCGCCAATAAGCCCTTATGTTGCAACTTCCTGCGGCCGATTTCCAGAGATTCGCGGGAAATATCGATGCCATAAACCGCAAGATCCGGCTTCAACTCGAGAATTAAATCTGTCAATAACCCAGTACCGCAGGCAAGATCCAATACCTTGCAGACTGATCCTAGAGATATTTTTTTTAAAAGTTCTCGATTAGTTTCAATATATTCAGGTTCCTGTGAATATGGCTCATAGGTAGTGTTAACTTGGCAATGATGCTCCATAATATTGATCCCAACATATCGATTGAGTTGATCGGAATCCATATTGAGTTGTAATTACAACCCAGTAACCATCCCCGGCAGAGCCGGGAGCTTTCGTTCATGAGCCGTTCAAAGCGAGCTCATCGGAGTCGCTAACATGCCCCCTTCACGGGAATCATCTAAAGTGGTATATCGACGCCAGAAACTGATCTGGCGGTCGAGAATGCCATCTCTGATCGCTGCACACTCAGCCTATATTTCGTTAATACTCCCTATTACGAGCGATTCCTGATCTATCCAATCAGCAGATGAATTCGTTAGACCACTGATAACATACTTCTACGAGACCCTGTTGTGGCTAAGAGGCTCTTCCCGATCATAGCCATTGACACTGCATCAAGCAGTGGCCCTATGGGAACGCTCTCGGAATTGTCAAACTGCCACTGTCAACCCGACGGAGCCAATGGCTTACCCAATATAATTATATCAAATAATAAGACAAAGAAAAAACGGATTCAGGTGCATCCTACCATTATTCATTTAAAATCAGTCTCTAATCGTATAAATCCAGTTTAGTTGATCGATGACTACTGATAACCCATTTCGGTTGCAAGTTCGAGGGTGGTTTGATTAAAGCCTCCACCATCGCGGCGCCAAGACAGGCTCCCATCAAGCGTGCTGGACGGTATTTTTTGATATCTGAACCGAGGAGATCTCAAAAAATTAATATCGTTTCCCAAATGAGCACCTATCGGTCCCAAACAGGCAAATGGCGAATCCTCAGGATGTAGCATGGCTTGAATTTTTTGGTTATCATCTGAAATCTTCAGCCATTGGCAAATTTGCTTCAGATAACTATTGGGTTGATTCAGTATGTCTTCGCCATGTAAGCGCATTTTATTGGAGTCAGGTATTATTTTCAGAAATTTAAGTATATTTTCTTGAATGCGGCACCAGGCAATCTGAGGATCGACCATTGGTGGTTCGGTAGTATAATCAATAGAATTAACCAATATGGCCATGGCGCCTTCGGCAACCTTGAGTATTGATTCTCCTTGGGTACGAGGATGGCGCAGTAGATGCAAATAATAAGCACAGGGAAATACATCATGAATCCGCATCAAGTTTTCATACCTTGCAACATAGATGGGGCTCTTATCGACAACACGTAATGGTGCCACTCTTACGCAAAGTTCCCGGTATACTTGGGCTGTACTACGCTCAAGTCGTAACATAACCCAACGGCGCGCCATATCAACAGACGCCAGAGTCTGCTCTCCAGAATACAAGTAAGCCACAGTTCGAAGCAGGCCATGCAACTGGATCTGCCGGAGGCCGACCATCTGTTCCCAGACTTCTTTCAGCGAATCTGCTACAAAAAGGTTCAACTCCGGCACCCCATAATTATCGGGATGTTGCCCAACCATAGCACAGATGAGGGAGGTAAACGATCTAGGTGCCCCCAAAATGAAGAGTGGTTGCACGAGGTTGGAATCAGATTTACCGTGCATTTGTGTTAAATCAATACTTCGGACAGTTTTTGGCTACATGAATCAAGAGATCAGGATTCAAAATAGGGATTAAATCCATGTTAGGGGGTAACCCTAACTTGGAAAAATTCCTAAGCGATTTATTTTTGCCGTTCATAGACCTCAAAACCACTAAAAACTGTCCGAACCATTGTTAAACCAATCGCCATCAAATTGTCTCTGGTCATTCACTCTAGAATGCATTTATTCAATTTTTACAATCAATCAACATGAGTCAGAGCGACCAGCATTTCTCCATGCCGTCTTATGGAAACGGCGATTTGCACCCCAAGGCCACTCACTACAGCCGACGTTCCATTAGGGCTGATTTCTGTTACTTCGAGCACGCTTGACCAATCTTTAACACCCAAACCCAGCTTGTTGGCAACAGCTTCCTTGGCTGACCATATCCGCAACGCCATCTCCTCGCGCCTGTCTCCCGCGAGGAACTCCACCTTTTCCCGTTCCAGAGGACTCAACGCGCTTTGGATAAAGTCAGCGACCTTCATCCGTCCCGTCATTTGCATACCGATTCCTATCGGATCCTCCGGAGGTCCGGCAACCGCAATGGTCAATCCCTCAACATGGGACAAGGAAATCTGAGGCGGTGGTCCCAGTTCCGCCAGCATCCGAGCAGCGACATAGGGTTTACCGGATGCATCGACAACGATGTCTACATCGGATGGCAGCAACAACACTCCACTGCGTTCCCAGTACCAGCATCGCACTGCCTCCTTCAGGGCTACCCTACCCAACAGCCATTCGCTGGCCTGTCGGGTCTGCGTTTGGATCGCGCGCCAGATCTCCCGCTCCTCGGCAGCCAGGACAGTATGAGCCAAAACCCGCTTCCAGATGGCGCCAGCGTCGTCCAGGAACCCGGTTTCGAAAGATGGCACCGCCCAGATGATGGTATCGCGAGGCAGATTTGGAAACAGGCCCCGCCAATCTTCGCCGTACCAACCCTCTCTGGGGTTTGTGCGGGCAAAATAAAATCGATGGGGCACCGGGAAAAACCGATCTCGCCAGCCGGTAATCTGATATATGGCAGTACCGGTCAAATCCAGACATTCATAATCCCCCTGCAACACACGACCTTGCGCGCCTTCACCCTCCAGAAACGATAGTCGACCCCGCAGCCGGTAACCCGCCGTTGCCTGCATCGCCGGGGCAATCAGTTCGATGCGCTGAATCCGCGAAGGAAAAGAACTGAAATCGGTGCCCAAGCTCTGTGCGATCCAGAATGCGGTGAGATGACCGACCGCATCCAGCAGTACCGGATTTAACAGAAAAGCGGATGCTTCATTCCCAGCGAAAAAGCCCCGCGTCGGGGTATCCGCCAGTTCTACATCCATCCCGGTCTCATCCCAGGCAATCAGGTGGCGGATCGGCTGAAACAGAGGGCCATGGAACATGCCGGTGGTATAGAGTTGATCGTCGCGCCAGCGGGGCGGCCGTGGCGCGGCCAGCACCGGCAGTGGCGCCCCATGACTGGCAGCCGATTCGGCAAACACCACATCGCCTTCCAACAATACCGCCTCCCCCTCACAGAGTGCGGCATGCAATCGCTCCCCGTCGCCTTCGACACCGACCCGACTGGCGACCAACCGTACCGTCTTCTCGCCGTCGTCCAGCGCAATCCAGTTGTAAGCAGTGACATTTTCCAGTGCCCTGAGCACTGGTTTTGTACTCACAAGAGCGGCCACCTCGGCGAGCATCTCCAGACTCACCGCCAGCGGAACTACCGGCAGGCCATGAAGTGCCGGATTCAGATCCGATACATGGACCGCGTACAGAATGTGGTCCCGCAAAAAACGCTGCTCCGTGGCGATGAAATCGAATTCCGCCACCGCCGTGGTGTCATCCAGTTCCAGCAGCCTGGCAATAAACGGCCCACCTGGAGATGTTTCCGCATTGCCCAAGGCGGCTGTCATAATTCTTTCCTGCTGGTTCAGGAAAGCCTGCATCAGATCCAGGTGCCGCTTGAGCAATTCGGAGCCAGGATCGTGGAGCGACGGCACAATCCCCGCCACACCAGCATATTGCACCGGTTCCAACTGGGGGGCGACTGAATCTGGTACTTTTACAGACCATGTCGGCTCCAGCAACTGCCTGATTTCGGTGACCTGCGCCGGGTCCAGCCGCACAAACGGCAGGGTATTCTCCAGCCGGGGCGGTCGTCGGTGGCGCTTCGGCGGTCGGCGCGAATCGATGATCCTGACATCCCGACCCTCGAACAGATAGCGGAGATTCAGGGCTCGTCCATGCACGAACAGGCGCGCCAAGGCATGCTGCAGATGGACTAAACCCGATCGGTTGCGGTTATCGCAGGACACGGCCAGATGCGGTTCGTCCCTCAGAATATCCTGCACGAAACCGGTGAGGTTGGAGGCCGGCCCAACCTCGACGAACAGCCGCACGCCGTCGGCATAAAGGCGCCGCACTGTCTCCATGAACCGTACCCGCGACGACCACTGTCCCGCAGCCAGACGCCTGATGGTATCGGCGTCTTCCGGAAACGGGCTGGTGCTGGCGCAAGAGTAAAGCGGAATCCGGCCCGGTCCGACCGGTATGGCCTGCAAGAACCCCTCAATCGCCCGGGCTACCGGTTCGAATAATGGAGTATGATAGGCTCGGTCAATGGACAGGTAGGTACATAGACCCCCAGCCTTGCGCAGTTCGGCCGCCGCCACCTCCATTGCAACCTTCGGTCCGAACAATACCGCCTGATGCTGGCAGTTGTCGAGCGCCAGATGCAATTGACCGGCGCTGCCCATCACGACTTCAAGCACCTTCTCCCGTTCCACGGCTCCCACGGTGAGCAGGCAACCGCTGGCAATGGCGCCCGCCGAATCGACCTCCTGATACAGTTGGTTGAGATGTAGAATATGCTGGCGCAGTGTTTCCCGATCCGCGATCCGTACCACGCCAGCCGCTACCATGGCCGTGTTTTCGCCGCTGCTGTGGCCGACCATCGCATCGGCGCTCAATTCCAGGGCCGAAAGCAGCGCGAATAAAGCCTGACTGGCGATAAAAACCGCCTCCGAACCCATTTCCAGATCATTGAGGCGCGTCTCGAGCATTTCCCGAACGGCGGTATCCACCCCGGTAGGCGGTTGAAAGACGATCTGGCTGGGCAAGACTTCCCGCCGCTCTCGATAGAGCGTGTCCCAAAAATCGAACCATTCGCGGACCGGCGGCAGATAAACGGCCAACTCGGCCAACATGCCCCGATATTGCGAGCCTTCGCCCGGAAACATGAACGCCAGCTTGCCCTCAAGCGGCTGATCTGTAAAGTAAATGCCGCTGCGAGCCTGGATCAGATGGCGCTGCCCGGCGCCCAACATCGATCCCGCCCGCTCGAGTTTTTGGCGCAAATCGTCCAGACTGGCAGCCACGATTGCCAACCGCTGCCGGCCGGTAAGGGGTTCCCGCGCCAGGGTATAAGCCAAATCGCGCAGAGCGAAACCGCCGTCCTGAATCGCGTCCGGCGAGGCTTGATCGGGGGATGGTTCCAACTGCTGCCGAACCAGCGCGATAATTCGTTCGATATCGGCCAGCAAACCCACCCGTGAATCGGCGCTCAGCACCACCAACTCGCTGCCCCAGACACCCGGCATGGGCAACACCGGCCCACCACTCCCCGTATCCTCCTCCAGGATCGCATGGGTGTTGATTCCGCCGAACCCAAAGGCGTTTACACCGGCCCGTCGCGGTCGGTCCTGGGGATGAATCCAGGGACGAGGCTCAGTATTGATGTAAAAGGGCGTCTTCTCAATTTCCAGGTCGGGATTCACCTGTTCGCACAAGGTGGGCGGCAACACCTTGTGGTAAAGCGCCAAGGCCGTTTTGATCAATCCGGCAATGCCAGCCGCTGGAATACAGTGGCTGATCATGGATTTCACGGACCCCAGAGCACAGATGGGCAAATCCCCTCGACGCGCGCTCATGACGCGGGCGAGCGCCGCGATCTCGGTCTTGTCGCCCAGCGGGATACCGGTACCGTGAGCTTCAATCAGGGTGACACCACGCGGATCGACACCGGTTTCCCGGTAAGCCCGAGCGATGGCCAACACCTCACCCTCAAGACGGGGCGCCAGCAACCCCAATGCCCGTCCATCGCTGGCTTGGCCCACTCCCTTCAAAAGAGCATAGATTCGATCGCCGTCGCGGCGAGCGTCGGTCAGCCGTTTCAACACCACGATGCCCAGCCCCTCGCCCAGCAGGGTACCGTCCGCGTCGGCGGCAAAGGGCCTGATCCGCGATTTTCTGGACAGGGCGCCGAGTTGGCAGAACACCATGAATACTTCGGCGGGAATCGAGGCATTGACGCCTCCGGCAAGCATCAGGTCGCTGCGCCCGGCGCGCAACTCCTCGCTAGCCGCATGCACGGCCAGCAAAGAGGAAGCACAAGCAGCGTCAATCAAGTAGTTCGGTCCGCCGAGGTCAAGCCGGTTAGCGATACGCCCCGTCATCACATTGGGTACCAGACCCGGGACGGTGTCGGTATTGAAGGGAGGCAGTTTGGCTTTGAGCAGGGCGCGGATCTGGGTCAGTACGGACTCCGGCATCGCCGGATAAAGCTCCCTAAGCAGTTGCACGGTCTGATCGAGCACTACCCCGTGCTGCACCACGGCCGCGTTGCCGCGGTGTAGATAGGTGCTGTGACCCAATATGATACCGGTGTTGGCATGATCCATCCCCTCCTTGAAATAACCCGCATCCCGCAGCGCGTCGCGCGCCACTTTCAGGGCGAGAAATTGATCGGGTTCACCGCCGTCCAGCGAATTCGGCATGATCCCGAATTCGGCGGGATTGAATCGGTACAGGTCGCCCAGGAATCCGCCCATCGTCGTATAGAGGCGGTCTTCGCCGGTGTGCCGCGGATCATAGTAGCGCTCCGCTCCCCAAGACGGAGTGGGTTCTCCAATACAATCGACCTTGCCTAGAATATTGGTCCAGTACTCGGCCAAATCCGCCGACCGGGGAAACAGGCAGGCCATACCGATAATGGCGATGTCTTGTGCGAACTCGCTCACGCTTTGATCACACCTAATATGCTTGATTGATTCATTCATTCATTCGGATCGACCGCAAAGCAGCAGCCGTCCCTCGCCACCCCAGTCAAACAACGATTGCCCCCTTCCAGCCTCCGCCGAGGCGGTTCAGGGCCGGACTCGAGGTGCATTCCAACTCCTCGATAAACAGCCTGAGCCGTCCGGCGCCATCCATCAAAGCCACGTCCGCCTTTACTTGATGCTCGGTCAGATGGGGATGCAGGCGAAAATGGAGATGGCAGAGTTCCAAGGGGTCGTCGCCGTAGCGGCGCACTCGTCCAAAGCGGTTGGGCAGGGCAGACTCACCACGAACCGTATGGGCCCAGACCAAGGCCAGTTGCGGCGCGCTATCCACGATACCCGGATCGAACAACCATCCCTTCTCGAACCGGACGCCGACCATCCACGCCCGCGGATCGCTCGGATAGACTTCCACCAGCACACCATCCTGATCCAAGCCGATAAATCGGGTTACCGTCTGCAGGCAAGGGCCATGAAACAACAGGTGCTGGTAAGCGTACCGAGCGGTCAAGGCGGTTGGCGCGGGTGATAAGGGGGGCTGATAGGATGGGGGTTCCAAAGGCGTGCTGCCCAAATGGACAGTGGCGCGGTAAAACGCCGTCCCCCGACCGTCGGCCGGGCGTAGCTCGAGCCTGGCCTCAAACCCATCGGCATCTCCGTGGCTGGAGGCCAACATCACCACTTCCACCGACAGCCTCCCCTCCCGCAGCCGGATCCCCCTCAGCACGCGTAACTCGCTGATCTCGTTGACGCTCCAGCCGGGCCATATCGATGCCGCAGCCTCGGCCATCATCTCCAAAGCCACGGCGGCGGGAAAAACGGGAACATCGTCCAGCGTGTGCTGGGCCAGATAGCCATCCACCTGTCGATCCAGCCAGCGGGTCAGGATGATCTCCCCACGCGGGCCACTCGTCTGACTGACGTTCGCCAACAGAGGATAAGTCGCTACCCTTTCCTCCGGGGAATGAACGACCCCAGGCAATGCACCGACTTTCGCTTCATGCTCCTCCCAAGGGCCGGCGCCGGCCACCACTTCCACCTCATCCAGGCCCCCTCGAACGACTTCATCCAGGAAAAAGCGTCTGCCGGCCTCGGGGTCCACCAGAATCACCCCCTTGGCCTCGAACTTGCGCTGCGTCTCGGGCGAGACCATTCCTGTTCCGTTGCGGGTTGCCAGCCAAGGCCCCCAGTTGATGGCCGCAACTTTTACTTTGCCCTGCCACTGCCGGTGCAGTTGCCAGGCCAGCCGGTTGACAATCTCGTTGGCCGCCGCATAATCGGTCTGCCCGGCATTGCCGTAACGTCCTGCCACGGAAGTGAAAAAAATCAGGAACTTCAGTCCAACGGACCGCAGATGGTTGCCCAGTAAAAAGGCGCTGTCGACCTTGGTATCGAACACCTGGTCCCAACTCTCCGGTGTCTTGTCGATCAACAGCCGGTCGTCGATAACGCCCGCCCCATGCACCACCCCGTCCAAACGGCCGTAACGGTCACCGATATCCCGCAAGAGAGTGGCTACCTGCCCTTCGTCCCGGACGTCGGCAACGCGATAATCGATCCTGGCGCCAGCCGCGCGCAGATCCTCAAGGTTGGTCGCGATCTCACGATCACGGAGGATCCGCGTCAAGTCCCGCTCCAGGTCGGCAGGCTTGACGGAACGCTTTTCCCGTCGGGCCCGCTCCACCAAATA
This sequence comes from Candidatus Competibacter sp., assembly GCA_031732875.1. GTDB lineage: Bacteria > Pseudomonadota > Gammaproteobacteria > Competibacterales > Competibacteraceae > JAVMKJ01. The sequence continues at coordinate 15,564 of JAVMKL010000030.1, forward strand.
TCGGCGCAGATCCTGGGTGTCGCGATACACGGCGAGCTCAGGGTCTTCCGGGCCGGGTAGCGGGGTACGACCGACCAGTACCAGGGTGACGCCAGCAGCCGCCAGTTCCAGTAAAACCTCGGCCGTAATCCCCCGGGCACCACCGGTCGCCAGAACCACCCAGTCGGACCCAGGCCGTCTGTCTTTGTCCTCCGTATTCCCGAAGCTTGCCGGCTCGGTGACAAAGATCGTACGCCTGCCCTCCGGATAGCCCACCTCCATACGTCCGCCCACCAATCGCAGCTCGGTCAGAATATGACCAGCATTTTCCGCCGGCCCCAGGGTCCCATCCAGATCCACGGCCTTAACCCGGACAGACGGCCATTCCTCGATCAATGACTTGAGGAGACCGACCGCACCGCCTTGTGGAGCCAGGCCGGCGGAATCCTTCGCTGTGGCCCGTCGCCCGAAATACCCTCCCAAGCCGCTCGCCGCGACGATCCGCCCCCCGACGCACAGATCGTCGGCCAACCAGCGCAATACATCGTACAGGCTCTTGATGCAGCGTTTAACCTGCGCCTTCCACTCGGCCAACGGTGTCCCAACCTGCAGCGGGGGTGCTGTCAAGGACAGCAGATGGATGAACCCCCTTACCGGGCCGGCATCTCCGCGAACCGCTGCCAGGGTCTCCCACAGAACCTGCCGGTCAGCCATATCGGAAGCGCGGGCGAGAACGGGCGTGCCTCCAGCCTCCCGAATCAGGGATGCCAACGCCTCGCCCACCCCTTGTTCATCGTCGGCAATGACATAAACACCTGCGGGGAGGGATTCCAGGACGATGCCGTCCACGCTTTCGAGCCGCGCCTGCATGACATACCGGGGCAAGGAGGCGCGGCTCTCGCTCAAGTCCCTTGGCCCGGTTTGCTCAAAAGGGCGGTCAGCAGCCTCCGTCCGCGCGGCACCAGCACTCAACCAATCGATCATGCCCTGCAGGGTCTTCTGACCGTTCAAGGCACCGGCAGCATCGCCCAATTCCTTGACAAACGCTTCCGGCAGCATCTTGAGCAGGATACCCACGATCTCCACGCGCTTGATGGAATCGATTCCGAGATCCGCCTCCATGCTCTGATCCAGCGCCAGCATATCCCGGGGATAGCCGGTACGCTCCTCGACGATATCGAGCAGGAGCTTGGTGATGGTTTCGGTATTCGGACGCCCCGGAGGCGCTGCCTCGGGGGGCTGCGGTGTTGCGGCAGGCTGGATCGACAATGGCTGGGGGGATGCGGGAGCCAAGGTCGCTTTCGGTGCGGATTTGACCGGTTTTCGTTCGGCGGGCGCGGGGGCGGCGAGCGGAGATTCGACAGGCGCCTTCGGAAATTGCACCACCCGGGTCGGCGCCGGAAACCGTCTGGGTTCGACGAACCGGCGAAGCCGGTTCGCACGCCCTTCGGTCGCGGTCCCGTTCAGATAGGCCAGCATGACGCTTTCCTGAACCTGGAGAAAATGCCGCATGGTTTCCTGATAGGAGACCAGCATTGATTCCCGTCCGCTCACATCCACAACGTATTCGGATTCGCCCTCGACCGCCGGAGTGATCTGTTGCTCCTCCCGGGGTAGTAGCGGATTGTCTGTCATAGTGACGTTCTCCCACATGATTTGGGTTGTCTGTCTGCTGGATAGGACGGCATCGCCGACTTCGGAAACGTCTTGCTTCCTCTGCCGGCGTTGCTCGACCTCTTCCAGGGTCAGGGGCTGAGTTGGCGATTCATTAATGGGGCGGGCACCACTGCCGTTCAACAGCCAGACATGGGCCGGATAGAGCGGCTTGCCGCCGTCGCGCTCGAGTTCGTCTCGCTTGAGTTCCCGGCAATCCCGATTCTCGAATAGAGGCATGAGGTCGAGCGCCACACCCTCGGCAAACAAAGCCCCCATCCCTTTCAACAACCCCTTGAGCCCTCCTTCCTGATCGTCCAAGCGCACCACCCGATACGGCCGGTCCGCCAGAATTTGCTCCGTCAGCCCTTCGACGACGTTCTTGGGTCCCACTCCCAGGAACACGCGCGCGCCTGCCGCATACATCGCCTCGATTTCGGCAAGGAACTCCACCGGCCTACCCAGATGCTCGGCCAACACTTGGCGCAATTCGGTGGGATCCTCGGCATGGGGTTGCGCGGTGGTATTGGAGTACACCGGAAATCTTGCCGGTCGCATCTCGACCGTGGCCATGAATCGCGCCAGCGCATCGCGAGCCGGAGCCACGATCGGCGAGTGGAAGGCGGCACCTACGGGAAGGCGCTGTGCCTTGATCCCGTTGTCGTTGAACTCCTTGACCACCGCCTCGATGGCGGAACGCGGGCCCGAGAGTATGGTCTGCCGGGGAGCGTTGTGGTTGGCCACGCAGACATCCGCAAATTGCCGAACCGCATTCTCAGCCTCCTCTCGACTCACCGGGACCGCCGCCATGGTACCCAAATCCTTGCCGGCGGCGGCCTCCACGATGAAGCGGCCGCGCGCCTCGGAAAGGCGAAGCAGATCCTCGAGTGTCAACACTCCGGCGGCATACAGAGCCACATATTCGCCATAGCTGTGACCACCCGCCATATCCGCCTTCAAGCCCAAGCGCTGCAAGAGATGCCATAATCCGACCTCTACCGCGCCCAAGGCGGGTTGGGCAATCTCCGTGCGGGTCAGTCGGGCCAGCGCCGCCGCTTCTTCCTCGGCCGCATACAGGCCCGGAGGGTAGATCAGCCGACTCAATCGGGTTCCGGGGCCCACGCTGCAACCGAGCTGGGCCTCCAGAACTGCGTCGGCCTGTTCCAAAACCCTTGGAATATCGGGAAAATTAACCGCCACCCGCCTTAACATATTGGGGTACTGGGAACCCTGCCCGGCAAATAGAAGCGCGAGCTTGCCGGTTCTGGCCAAGGGCTCGGCTGAATAGAACGCACCCGGCGGCAAGGGCTTTCCGGCATCCTCGAGATGTGCGATAAACCGCTCGATCTGCAGCACCAGATCGTCTTTTTCGCTGACAACGAGCGCGGCCGCGACACCCGCCGACGGCAGGCCGCGCGCCAACGTAAAGGCCAAATCCCGCAACCGAGGTCTGGCGCCGGCCTGCAACGCGGCCAGCAATTGCTTGAGAGCGTTCACCAAACCCCGACGGTCCGAGGCCCGCCAAACCAGCAACTCCGCAGGCCACCGATCCTGGGCCGCCGGCACCCGCCAGTCCAGGTAATTCCCCTGGTATTCTTCAAGAGTCACGTGGAAATTGGTACCACCAAAACCGAAGGCGCTAACCGCCGCCCGCCGGGGATAGTCCCGCCGTCCTACCCAGGGTTTGGCTTCCCGCAGCAAATACAGGGGACAGTCGGGGTCGGCGATCTTGGGATTCTGCTGGGTAACATTGCTGTGGGGTGGCAATATCCTGTGGTACAGCGCAAGGGTGGCCTTGATCATTCCGGCGATCCCAGCGGTGGCCTTGGTGTGGCCGATCAGGGTTTTTGCCGAACCGATGACGCTCTGCTTGGGCCGAGCTCCGGCCTCCGCCAGCAGCCGAGTCACCGTTTCCAATTCGGCGGTATCACCGGCGACGGTACCGGTGCCGTGGGCTTCGAAGAGACCCACGGTTGCCGGCGAATAGCCCGCCTTTTCGTAGGCCCGGCGCAGAGCGCGAAGCTGCCCGTCCGGATGGGGCGCCGTCATGCTGCGGGCACGGCCATCGCTGGACCCACCGATGCCCTTGATCACCGCATAGATGCAATCGCCGTCCCGCTCGGCATCAACCAGGCGTTTCATGGCCACCATCGCGATGCCCTCGGAGATCACGATGCCGTCGGCGCTGGTGTCGAAAGTACTGCAGCGTCCCCGGGGAGATAACGCCTGTGCTTTGCTGAAGCACAGGTAACCAAATGGCCCCTGCACCGTGTCCACGCCGCCGGCGATTACCATGTCGCTGCGCCCGTCCTCAAGTTCGACGACCCCTTGGTAGACAGCCGTCAGGGAGGAGGCGCAGGCAGCATCCACGGTATAATTCACGCCACCGAAATCAAACCGGTTTGCCGCACGTCCGGCAGCCACGTTCAACAGAATGCCGGCGAAGCTATCCTCGGTCCATTTGGGCAGGCGCGCGGCCAGATCGGCAGGCAGTTCGCCCTCGAAACGCGGGGTTTCCGCCCTGACCGCATACTGGGCCCCGACATCACCGGCACCACCGCTGGCGCCCAGTATTACCGATACCTTCTCGCGATCGTAGTCGCGGTCGAAATAGCCGGCATCGTCGAGGGTTTGCCGCAGCACTTCCAAAGTCATCAATTGCAGGGGATCGATCGCCTTGACGGCCTTGGGCGGCAACCCGTAGCGCAGCGGGTCAAAAGGCATATCATCCAGGAAACCGCCCCACTTCGAATAAATCTTGTCATCGGCATGGCGGTCGGGATCGAAGTACAGGCGCCAGTCCCAGCGCTCGCGGGGAATTTCGGTGATGGCGTCGACCTTGTCGAGAAGATTGTCCCAATATTCTCCCAACGACCCGGCCTTAGGAAATGCGCAGCCGATGCCGACGATGGCGATATCGGCCGGCTTGGACCGCGGTGTTACCGCCGGCGATTCAATCAATCCTTCCGCCCGATTCCTCAGATAGTCACCGACCGCGCCGCTGGTCGCCTGATGCAAGTCGGCCACACTGTGGAGCGCATCCACCAGGGTAGCGACCTGACCCACCATGTACATACCGTCGCGGTGCTGTCGCTCGGGAGGAACGGTTTGCAACCGTCCGCTCTGCCCGTCCCGTTCCAAGGCTTTGCTGGCAAGCCGCAAGCGGCCAAGATTCAAATCCTCCAGCGCATCGCGGATTTCGTCGGCGTTCTTGCCCTCGACCCGCAGTTTTTTCTTGAGAGCGAGGAATTCCTCCGCAAACGGGGTTTTGGCGCAACGGCTGGCATGACCGGTACCCGTCTCCAGACTTACCGTGTCCCGGCAGGCCAGCACCTCTTGCTGGAAAGCGGACACAATCGAGCCGCTGCTCACGATTTCCCGGGTGACCAGATAGGCGCTCCCCATCAAAATCCCCACTTTGACGCCCAATGCGCCGAGGGGCGCCGTCAGGGCCGCCACCATCGCCGCCGACCGGGTATCGTGAATGCCTCCAGCAAAAAGAACGTGAATATCCGCCGCCACCTTGCGATCGCGCACGGTATCCAACAGGGTTTGCACCATGGTATCCCAAAGCACGAAGCTGGACAGCGGACCAATATGCCCGCCGCACTCCCGCCCCTCGAATACGAAGCGTCGCGCTCCCTGCTCCAGAAACAAGGTCAGCAAGCGCGGCGAAGGCACATGCAGATAGCTGGGTATCCCCGCTTGCTCCAAGACCAGCGCCTGATCCGGGCGTCCCCCGGCAATAATCGCGAAAGCCGGCCGGAAAGGCCGGCTTAGGGTCACCTGCTCCCGCAGCAGGTCGGCGGGGGCGAATCCGAGCAGCCCTATCCCCCAGGGTTTGCCCGCCAGCCGGCGAGTGGTTTCCTCGAGCAGGGTCGTAACCGCCTCACCGCGCATCAACGCCAGGGCCAGCATGGGCAAACCACCCGCGTCGGCCACCGCCTCGGCGAAACCGGGGGTATCGCTCACCCGCGTCATCGGACCTTGCACGATGGGATGGCGCGTTCCGTGCGACTCGGCCAGCGGCGAATCTTGCCCGAGGCTTGGGAAGTTCTTGGCCATGATCAGATGCCCGCGACAGGCTTTGTCCAGAGCTCGCAACACGGCGGCAACGTTACCGTACCGTTTCGCCCAATCCGCGGCAAACGTCACGTCCTGACCAAGCGGCATGAGGTGGTACTGTGGATTCTCCCATCCTGCTGCATCGATGCAACGTTGCAGGATCTCGGCAAAAGCCAGTTGATGCGCCTCTTCCTTCAGCAGCTTGAGGGTTTGATAACCCGGGCGCTCGAACAACCGCACGTAACGACCGTTGGCGGGATCCCCAATCAGAGTGGTTTCGTTGCCTGCCAGACCCTCGAGCAAAGGCTGCAACCGATCCTTGAGGACCGACTCCTTCATCAGCAGTAATTGATTGTCCAGCACCACCCCGGCCGCGCCCGCAGCAAAACAGGCGCTGGCGCTGTGCAGTCCGATGCCACCACGCACATAAACCGGCTTATCCTGGCTCTCGAGCAACTTCTGCAACAGGATAAAACAGGTTTCCTCGCCCACCGCGCCGCCTGCCTCGTGTCCCTTGACGATGCAGCCATCGCAGCCGGCAACGATTTCCCTAAACTCGGGCTGCCAAGCGGACAGCTCCAATAACACGTTTCCGCCGGCGGATCGAAAGGCATGCAGGGTTTCCCGGCACCGGTCGGCCAAGTCTGATTCGACGATTAACCACCGCAACCCGGTTTGGATACGGGCAAGGATATCGTCAAACAAATCCTGCGGGCTTGCCGTTCCCAACTTGACCCCATAGGGGTTGCCAGCATACTTCGCCAGCTTATCCAAACCCGCGACTACCGTCTGTCCGTCCCTATGCCATTCCCCGTTAAAAACGCCGATTCCCCCAGCCCGACTGGCAGCAATTGCAAGTGCTGGATCAGCGTGTCCCATAGGGGTGTATACCAAAAACCGAAAAGCATGCATGCCAAGTTCCTCATTCTGCGGCAGACAGCTAGGCGCTACCCAATGCCTTCCAGTTGGCATTCGGTAGCCGGTCCTCATAGTGTCTCGCCGAAAACCTTAGTCATCCGGCAGATGGGCAGGGATTAGGCCAGCAACTACGTGGTACCGGGCCATTCACTCCAGACTTTTCCATCAGACACTAATTACAAATACCAGATAACGGATGGAATAATTAATCCGTCAGCGGTACGAAAAAATCATTCAGTTATCCGATTCTTTAGCCAATGGATCAACTTCTCGGTTAGCAGGATCGGATTGCAAACTTTCCACTTTTGCGAGCTTATCCATAGTAGTTTTCAGCGTTGCTTCCAAGTGGTTCAGGCGCTGTTCCAATTGTTCCTTATAGCGCGTGATTTCTTTGGGGCTGCTGGCAGCGGTGACATCCTGCATCGTAACCCCGGCACCTTGACCGCGGCGTTGAGACAGCAACTGCTTCAAGCGCGGAAACTGTTCGAGCTTGCCCTCGCCCCCCCCCTCACCGCCCCGCCCCACCTGACCACCAAGCAGCTTGGCTAACAGCGGCCGCTTAGCCGCACCGCCCTCCCCCTCACCGGAGGATTGCCGGCGCTCGGCCAATAGTTTCAGCAACTTTGCCCGACCCTCTTTCCCTTGTCCCAGTTTTTCGATTGCCCTCGGAGCGATGGAATTCTCAGTTTCATTACCTGAAGATTCTGATCGTGCCACACGCTTGCTGCGCAAAGCCTGTAATTTTTCCCTGCGCTTGATGGCATCATCGTCTGACATTGTAATCACCTCTCTGAAATAGTTTGGCTGGCGAGACGTGGCCTCGATCTCTATATGGCATATAAAATAAAGCCAATAAAGGTACAACGACCATTCATTAGAAAAAAGTCTAATCAGATCCGGATGAGGACAACAAAATTGCCGTGATAAACACGGCAACAATCGAACCTTAATCTCCAATCATCAATCTATTATAGTTATCAATGAGGGTAACGGCAATTTTTTACAACTAACTGATTTATAAATAATATTTTAGAATAGCATAACTCTGACCTAGTGGCTAAATAAATATTTATTAATCATAACAAATTGATTTACTTATTTATTTATTATATGAACCCCAAATAATTTATGGTAGTCTCACTTAATTTCCGTGATGAACCTACCCGTTGTTGAGGCTGTCGATTCCACACATCTTGATGGCAGGAGCCACTGCCCCTATCTGAAGGGGTAGGTCAAGGTGCGGTAAGGCGCGTAAGGTGGATGTGATGACGGAGACGGCGGCGGCGGAATTGGGCGGTGCAAAGTTGGGGGACGCTCGACTGAGCCGACGGCTGATGCGAGTGGCGAAACGCCTGGGAGCGCAACTCGGCGCGAGTATGCTGGTCGCCTATAGTGGCTGGGCGGAAACCCAGGCGGCCTACCGGCTGCTGGCCCACGAGGATGTGGATTGAGCAACGGTGTTGACGCCGCACCGGGATTGTGGCGTCGAGCGAATGCGTTACTATCCGGTGGTGCTGTGCGTGCAGGGCAGTACGGAGTTTAGATTCAGGACTTTTATTTTATTACTACATATGGTACAAATACCATCAATAAAATGCTATATATGGTATAAGAACAGCCAATAAGCGAAAGTCCTGGGATTATAAGTCCTGTCAATGATAACCCGTACAAATTTTAAGTGACTGGGAAGATGGTGTAGTTCCATCCGCCGTGAAGCTCCGCCCTTTGCATCCGAGCCCCGTTCAGTTCCTCATCGGTTACTTGGATGTCTTTGGGAGATGCTGGCATCGAGTTCGGCTTCGATTTTCAGTCCCGTTCAAGTGGTGGTGCTGGCGATCAATCTGACGATCACTTCGTAGCCATACAAAGGGTTGCCCCGCCAATTCATGGTGATACGACAGAACATGCGATGTTCGATCTCATTACATTGGCTGGTTCCTGGCGGGAAATGGCATACCCAGATGCGCAACCCCGTTTGGTCAGCCAGCCGTTGCAGGGCCACTTTCCACAACCGGACCCGGGTGCCGTTGCTTCCGCCACCGCCCGCGGTCACCAGAAATTCCGTCGCATAAGGTCTCCACGGCAAATCCAACCGCGTCGTGATCGACGCCAACGCTCACTCAACCCCTGTTGACCGTCGGATCATAAACTCCTATAGGGATTCGCTTTTCCCAGCACCTGATCGACGAAGTCATAGACCCGCACCGACTCCGGTTCACCTTGAGAACACCATTCCCGTCCCCCGTTCTTGATGTCGCCGACGAGTTTCTTCTTCTTCGTATCGACCGACACCACCGGCTGCCTCCGGTTTTGAAAAGCCTCGACACGGCCATGGATTTACCAAAACTGCGCGTCTCGATCCGGATGCGCGGAACCCTCCTTGGTTTTCTGGTTGCTCTGAAGGCTATAACCCAACTCGTCCAGTAGCGACGCCACCGTCTGGTGGCTGAGGAAATAGCCCTGCTCGCCCAGCGCGGCTAGCCAGTTGCAGTGTGCTCCGACAGATCCAGCAGAGGGAGTTTTCGGGATCGCCGCGCGTCGTAGGTTCCACGAGCCTTTCCAGCGCCATGGACAATTCCGGCCAGGCCCTCGTCAGTGTCTTGCGACCGTTTCCCTTGTTCCGAATTCTGCTCGGCGGGCGGTTCGAGAAGTCCGGCCCTTTTTCCAAATCGCCTCGATACAGGGTGGTGCGTGACAGACCCGTGGCTTTTAGCCACGATGCTCCTCCTCCATAGCCCAGCGCCTCCGCTTCCACCGCTGCCCAGCGGCGCCTCTGCTCGTCCAGCACCTCCGACAAGCACTAAACTTCCGGCGAATTTGCTCGACGATATCCTCAATTACGCCTGAGAATATCTTCAATCATTCGGTCAACTTGTTCGATTGATATCTTGACAGACCCTTAGTCAGACGGTTAACACCCGCTTCGCAGAATGGGACAATCTGACCCAGTGGCAACAAAATCGCCGCTCGACCAGGCGCACGAACGGATTTTCCAAATATTTCGCTTGCTTGAAAACAGTTGTAGTTGGCTTACTACCCTTTGCTCTCGTCTCACCCCAGTTTGCGAAGCCCCTTGCCAGAGGAATCGTGCCATTTAATTTTCATGACATTTATCAATTAGTTAAAAATCAGGGTGGGCATGACGTGTAGGCGAATTGATATCCAGTTAAATCAACCTGTTATACTGACATAGCACGATTGCCCGGGTTTTTCGCCCCCCTCCCCTACAAACCCGGCAAATTTCTGGTAGTCTTTGTTTTCCGCTGGCCGTCCCTGCCCTCCCAGCACCCGCTCCATGACTCCAATTTCCCGTACCCGCGTCAAAATTTGTGGTATCACCCGTACCGAAGACGGCGTGGCGGCGGCTCGACTGGGCGCGGACGCCATCGGGCTGGTATTCCATCCTCCCAGCCCCCGGTTCGTGACACCGGACATGGCGCGGCGGATCGTCGCGGCGTTGCCGCCGTTCGTCGCCGCGGTTGGTCTGTTCGCGAACGCCGAAACCGCGACGGTGCGGGCCGTGCTCGACCGGGTACCGCTGCACCTGCTGCAATTCCATGGCGACGAAGATCCCGCCTACTGCGCCGACTTCAGCCTGCCCTACATCAAGGCGGTGCCGATGGGCGCCGGAGCCGATGTCGGGGATTACGAGCAGCGGTTTGCGACGGCGGCGGGCCTGTTGCTGGATAGCCATGGCGGCAACAAAATGGGCGGCACCGGCCAGGGATTCGACTGGAACCGGATTCCCGCCGAACGCCACAAGCCGTTAATCTTGGCCGGTGGACTGCATCCCGACAACGTCGCCGAGGCGATCCACCGGGTGCGTCCGTTCGCGGTGGATGTCAGCAGCGGCGTGGAAGCGGCCAAGGGCATCAAGGACGCCGAACTGATGCGCGCATTTCTGCGAGGGGTGAACGATTGTGAAAACCATGCGCAATAAAGTGGTGGATTACAGCCAGTTCCCCGACCGTACCGGCCATTTCGGCCGCTACGGCGGCCGGTTCGTCGCCGAAACGCTGATGGAGGCGTTGCACGAGCTGGACGAAGCCTGGCGGACCTACCGCAACGACGCCGAATTCCTGGCGGAACTGGACGCTGATCTGGCCCGCTACGTCGGCCGTCCCACCCCACTCTATCACGCCGAACGCTGGAGCCGACGACTCGGCGGCGCGCAGATATACCTCAAGCGCGAGGACCTCAACCACACCGGCGCGCACAAGATCAACAATACCGTCGGCCAAGCGCTGCTGGCGAAGCGGATGGGCAAAACCCGGCTGATCGCCGAAACCGGGGCGGGCCAGCACGGCGTCGCCTCCGCCACCGTTGCCGCTCGTCTGGGGATGGAATGCGCGGTCTACATGGGCGCGGAAGACATCAAGCGCCAAGCGCTGAACGTCTACCGAATGCGGTTGCTGGGCGCGACCGTCCGACCGGTCACCTCCGGCTCTCGCACGCTCAAGGACGCACTCAACGAGGCACTGCGTGACTGGGTCACCAACGTGGACGACACGTTTTACATGATCGGCACGGTGGCCGGCCCCCATCCCTATCCGCTGATGGTGCGAGAGTTCCAGGCGGTCATCGGCCGCGAGGCGCGCGAACAAATGCTGGTCGATCACGGTTGCCTGCCCGATGCGCTGGTCGCCTGCGTCGGCGGCGGCTCCAACGCCATCGGTCTGTTCCATCCGTTCCTGAACGACAGCGAAATAGCGATCTACGGGGTCGAGGCCGCCGGCTCGGGCATCAAAACCGGCCGCCACGCCGCCACACTCTGCGCCGGCCGGCCCGGCGTGCTGCACGGCAACCGCACCTATCTGCTCAACGACGACAACGGTCAGATCACCGAGACCCACTCGGTCTCCGCCGGGCTGGACTACCCTGGCGTCGGTCCCGAACACGCCTGGCTGAAAGACATCGGCCGCGTGCAATACGTCGCCGTCACCGACGAAGAGGCGCTGCGGGGCTTCCACGACCTGACTCGTATCGAGGGCATCATCCCGGCGCTGGAGAGCAGCCACGCTCTCGCCTACGTCACCCAACTGGCGCCGACGATGCGCCCCGACCAACGCATCGTGGTCAACCTGTCCGGCCGCGGCGATAAGGACATCTACACCGTCGCCGCGTTGGAAGGCATCCAACTGTGAATCCTCACCCTCAACCCCTCTTCCCCAAGGGCGAGAGGCATCAAAGCATCCAAGAGTTTTGCCGCATGAATCGCATCACCCACCGTTTCCAGGAATTGCGTCGCACGGGCCGCAAGGCACTGATTCCGTACATCACCGCCGGCGACCCGCACCCGGAACTCACCGTACCGATGTTGCACGGCCTGGTCCAAGCCGGAGCGGATATCATTGAATTGGGCGTGCCGTTTTCCGATCCGATGGCCGATGGCCCGGTCATCCAGAAAGCTTGCGAGCGGGCGCTCGCCCAAGGCATGTCGCTGCGAAGGGTATTGGAACTGGTGCGCGAATTCCGCCGGACCGACATCGTGACTCCCTTGGTGCTGATGGGTTATCTCAACCCGATCGAGAGCATGGGTTACGACGCCTTCATCGCCGGCGCCCGTGCCGCCGGAGTGGACGGGGTGTTGACCGTGGACCTGCCGCCGGAGGAAGCGATCGAACTGGTCGAACTGCTCGACGCCGCCAGCATCGCCCCGATCTTCCTGCTGGCCCCAACCAGTTCGGCCGAACGCATCCGGCGCACCATCCAACTGGCACGGGGCTATCTCTACTACGTCTCGCTCAAGGGCGTGACCGGCTCGGCGACCCTCAACGTCGCCGAGGTCGCGGAGAAGCTGGCCGAAATCCGAGCCTGCACCGATCTGCCGCTCGGGGTCGGGTTCGGCATCAAGGATCCCCCGACCGCCGCCGCCATCGCTCGAGTGGCCGACGCCGTGGTGGTCGGCAGCGCCCTGGTCGGCAAGATGGGCGAACTGGCCGACGATCCCGGGCGGATGCTCCGGGAAGTCGGCGAACTGGTCGCCGCGATGCGACAGGCAATGTCGGAAGCCGTCGGTCAGTCCCCTGGCGAACCGTAGGCGGCGCGCGGCGCGCCGCCCTCAATCCATCAGCCCTCGCTCCCCGCCCCTCATCCCTGGCAACCTCTCAATGAGCTGGTACGAAAAACTCGTTCCCTCGCGGATCCGTACCGACGGTCGCAACAGGCATCAGATTCCCGAAGGACTGTGGAGCAAGTGCGAGGAGTGCGGCGCCGTGCTGTACGGCGCCGAGCTGGAGCGCAACCTACAGGTCTGCCCCAAGTGCGGCCATCACATGTACCTTGGCGCACGGCAGCGTCTGCGGAGTTTTCTCGACGAAGGCGACCCGACCGAAATCGGCGATGACATCGAACCGATCGATTTCCTGAAATTCAAGGACAGCAGGAAATACCGGGACCGGCTGACGCAAGCGCAAAAAGCCAGCGAGGAAAAGGATGCCCTGATCGCCATGCGCGGTCCGCTTAAGGGCATGCCGGTAGTCGCCGTGGCCTTCGAGTTTGAGTTCATGGGCGGTTCGATGGGTTCGGTGGTGGGCGAACGCTTCGTCCGCGCCGCCCAAACCGCCCTGCACGAGCACATTCCCTTCGTCTGTTTCTCCGCAAGCGGCGGCGCGCGGATGCAGGAGGCTCTAGTGTCGCTGATGCAGATGGCCAAGACCAGCGCGGCACTCACCCGGCTGGCCGAACACGGGATTCCCTACATCTCGGTGCTGACCCATCCCACCACCGGCGGCGTTTCCGCCAGCTTGGCGATGCTGGGGGATATCAACGTGGCCGAGCCGAAGGCGCTCATCGGCTTCGCCGGCCCGCGAGTGATCGAGCAGACGGTGCGGGAAAAACTGCCGGAAGGTTTCCAGCGCAGCGAATTCCTGCTGGAACACGGTGCCATCGACATGATCGTGGATCGCCGCGAACTGCGCGACCGACTGGCCAGCCTGCTGGCGATGCTGACCGGGCGCGACGCGCCGACGGCTTGAATCGCGGCCCAGCAAGAGTTCCCGGGGATGCCGGACATGCGCGTCACGACGCTGGACGACTGGCTGCGTTGGCAGGAAACCCTGCATCCCCGAACCATCGAACTCGGCCTGGATCGGGTGCGGGCGGTACTGCGGCGGCTGCGGCCGGAACCGCCGCCCTTTGCCGTCATCACCGTAGGCGGCACCAACGGCAAGGGTTCCTGCGTCGCCTTGCTGGATGCCATCCTGCGCGCCGCCGGTTATCGGGTTGGGGCCTACACCTCGCCTCACCTCCTGCGCTACAACGAGCGGATTTGGATCGACGGAATGGAAGCGGACGATGCCGCCCTTGGCCAGGCGTTTGCCCGCATCGACACCGCCCGCGGCGACAATTCCCTGACCTATTTCGAATTCGGCACGCTGGCGGCCCTGGAACTGTTCCGGGAAGCTCGAGTGGAGGTGGCGGTGCTGGAAGTCGGACTCGGCGGCCGGCTGGACGCAGTCAACGCCGTGGATGCCGACGCCGCGCTGGTGGTCAGCGTCGGCATCGATCATGTGGATTGGCTGGGCGCGGACCGCGACGGCATCGGTTACGAAAAAGCCGGCATCTACCGCCCCGGTCGGCCGGCCATCTGTGCCGATTCCGACCCACCCCGGCGGCTGGTCGATCACGCCGAAGGAATCGGCGCGTTGTTTCGGCGGGTCGGCCACGACTATGGCTTCGCCCGTAACGGACCGACCTGGCGCTGGTGGTCGGACGAATCGCGGCTCGACGAACTGCCGCCGCCGGCGCTGGCCGGCGAACACCAGATCAGCAACGCCGCCGCCGCGCTCGCCACCTTGGCCAGCCTGCGCCACCGGCTGCCGGTCCCACCGGACGCCATCCGCGCCGGACTCGCGCGGGTACGCCTGCCGGGCCGGTTTCAGATCGTTCCCGGCCCCGTTGAGTGGATTCTCGACGTTGCCCATAATCCACATGGCGCCGCCGTCCTGGCCGGCAATCTGAGAGCGAGACCCCGTTTCGGGCGGACTCGCGCCATTCTCGGCATGCTGGCCGACAAGGATGCCAGCGGGGTGATCCAGGCGTTGTCCGACGTCGTCGACGATTGGTACCCGGTCACACTCGCCGGACCGCGCGGTCGCACCGGCGCCGAACTGGCCGCCATTCTGCACGCCGCCGGCGTCGAGCCGACGGCCGCTGGTAACAATATACTAGACGCCTGTCGGGCCGCGCGGGCCGCCGCGAACCCGGGTGACCGCATCATCGCGCTGGGTTCGTTTCACACCGTCGCCCCGGTGTTGGCCGCCCGGCCATGGTTCTTCGATATTCCCCCGCCGCACTCACGGGAGGCTTGATTTTGGACACTCGCTTGACCCAACGCCTCGTCGGCGCCGCCGTGATCGCGGCGCTGGCGGTTATCTTCGTACCCGAAATGTTGGAACGGCAACCGCGGGAAACGCCGCCGCCCGTTCCCGAACCGACCGCGACTCAGCCGCGACGTACCGGCGATACCCCCGCCATGACGTTCTCGCAACCCAAGCCGGTGACGGCCCCAACTTCCGATCAGACCCCGACGGCTCCGGCGACGCCCGTCACCATTGCGCCGACCCAACCCGCGCCAGTACAACCCGCGCCGACCCAACCCGCGCCAGTGCAACCCGCGTCTCCGGTCGCGCCGGCCGAACCCGCCGCTCCGCCCGCTCCAGTATCCGTGCCTCCCACTCAGACTGAAACCACCAGAAAGCCGCAGGAGGAAGCAGCGCGCCTCAAGGCGGCGCAGGAAGCCAAGGCCAAGGCTGAGGCCGAGCGCATTGCCGCGACCAAGGCGCGCGCCGAGGCCGCTCGCAAAGCCGCGCAGGCCGAAGCCGCCAAGGCGCGCGCACGCGCCGAAGCCGAGCGCAGCGCTGCTGCCCGGAGTGAGGTGACTCGTCTTGAAGCGGCCCAAACGGAAAGCGATCCACACTTCTCCACCCCGGCGGAGAATCTGGCCACACAAGCCGAGACGGCCCGTGCCGCCGAAGCGGCGCGGCGGGAAGCCGCCCGCGCCGAAGCCGCCCGCAAGGCCGCGCAAGCGGAAGCCACCCAAAAAGCAGCCCAAGCCGAGGCCGCCCGCGCCGAGGCCGCCCGCGCCGAGGCCGCCCGCAAGGCCGCGCAGGCGGAAGCCAGCCGTACCAGCGGTGCCAGTACCAGCGGTGCCAGCACTCGTGATAACACCGCCCGTACCGAGGCCCCTCGCTCCAAACCATCCCCCACTTTGCCCAGGATCGAACTGGTGGCCCGCTCGGAAATACCAGGAACTGCTTCGCGCGAGCCCGCGACTCCATCCGCCGCGCCGCCGCCACGGCCGCAGCCGGCACCGGCGGCCGCCCCCGCCAGCTCTTCGACCAGCGGCGGCGCCGTGGTCGGCAGTTACGCGCTGCAGGAAAACGCCTACGCCCTCCGCGATTACTACCGCAGCCAGAACGTCCGGGCCGGGGTCGAACGGGTCACGATCAACGGCCGACCGATGTTTCAGGTGCGAATCTGGCGTTAATCCCAATGCCCGCGCCGTTTCAGCCCGTGATCCTTTCTGTTAGGATACGCTCTTCCAAACGGCGGTGAGCCGGCGAACCAGCGTGGGCCAACGACTCGGGGCGGGATACAGCGACACATGAACTGGGCGGATTACCTCATCGTCATCGTCATCGCCCTTTCCATGTTGATCGGACTCTGGCGCGGTCTGTTGCGCGAAGTCATTTCGCTGGCCACCTGGATTGCCGCCTTCGCTATCGCCTTCCTGTTCGCCGAGGATGGTGCCGCTCACCTCACCCCATACCTGGACCTTCCGTCGCTGCGGGTCGCGGCCGCGTTCGGCGGACTGTTCCTCGCCACGCTGCTGCTCGGCGGACTGGTGGGCGTCCTCGCATCGTACCTGGTCCACTACACCGGGCTGACCGGCACCGACCGGGTGCTGGGCATGGTCTTCGGCTTGGTGCGCGGCGCGGCCGTCATCGTCTTACTGGTCCTGGCAGCGGGTGTGACGCCCCTGCCCAAGGATCCGTGGTGGCAACAGGCGCTGCTGCTGCGCCACTTTCAGGAAGGCGCCGTCTGGCTGCAAGGTTTCCTGCCGCCGGAACTGGCCCAGAACATTCGCTTCCCTTGAATTCGTTCGCGGAGGGTGATGGCCAATGTGCGGAATCATCGGTATCGCGGGGCGTGGTCCGGTCAATCAAAGCCTGTTCGACGGCCTGACGGTGCTACAACACCGGGGCCAGGACGCGGCGGGCATCGTCACCTGCGACGATGCCCGTTTGTTCCTGCGCAAGGATAACGGCCTGGTCCGAGATGTGATTCGTACTCGTCACATGCGCAACCTGTACGGCAACATCGGGATCGGCCACGTCCGCTATCCGACGGCCGGCAGCTCCGATTCCGCCGAGGCCCAGCCGTTCTACGTCAACTCGCCATTCGGCATCACCCTGGCCCACAACGGCAACCTGACCAACGCCGCCCAGCTCAAGGACGAACTGTTCCGTTCCGACCTGCGCCATATCAATACCCATTCCGACTCGGAAATCCTGCTCAACGTCTTCGCCCACGAATTGCAGCAGCGCAGCCGGCTGTCGGTGGATGCCGAGGATATCTTCGCGGCGGTGGCGGCGGTACACCGGCGGGTGCGGGGCGCCTACGCCGCCGTTGCGCTGATCGTCGGCTTCGGACTGGTGGCCTTCCGGGACCCGAACGGCATCCGGCCACTGGTGTTCGGCCGCCGCGAAACCGAAGTCGGCGTGGAATACATGGTGGCATCGGAGAGCGTGGCGCTGGACGTGCTCGACTTTCAGCGCATCCGCGATGTGGCGCCGGGTGAGGCGGTGCTGTTCGACCTGGACGGCCGGCTCCATACCCGCCAGTGCGCCGACCACCCCGTTCATTCGCCCTGCATCTTCGAGTTCGTCTACCTGGCCCGACCCGATTCGATCCTGGATCAGGTCTCGGTGCACAAGGCCCGGTTGCGCATGGGGGAATACCTGGCCGAGAAGATCCTGCGGGTCTGGCCGGAACAGGACATCGACGTAGTGATCCCGATCCCCGACACCAGCCGCACCGCTGCGCTGCAGATGGCTTCGATCCTGGGCATCAAGTACCGGGAAGGCTTCATCAAGAACCGCTACATCGCCCGCACCTTCATCATGCCCGGCCAGAAGATCCGCAAGCAATCGGTCCGCCAGAAACTGAACGCGATCGATCTGGAGTTCCGCGGCAAGAACGTGCTGCTGGTGGACGATTCCATCGTCCGCGGTACCACCTCCGGGGAAATCATCCGCATGGCCCGCGAAGCCGGTGCCCGCCGGGTCTACTTCGCCTCGGCCGCGCCGCCGGTGCGCTATCCCAACGTATACGGCATCGACATGCCGGCCGCCCGCGAGTTGATCGCCCACGGCCGCTCCGAGGAGGAAGTGGCCCGAGCCATCGGCGCCGATCGCTTGATCTTCCAGGATCTGGTCGATCTGGAGGAGGCCGTGCGGCGGGGCAATCAGGCGCTGTTGCGTTTCGACGCTTCCTGCTTCACCGGCGAGTACGTCACCGGCGACATCGACCGGGAGTATCTGGACTGTCTGGCCCGCGAGCGCGCCGACGCCATCAAGAACGCTCGCGAAAGCGTCGACAATGCCATCATCGACCTGCACAACAATGCCTGAGCACAGCCCTCAACTTTTGACAGGGGAGCGGCAATTCCATTAAGCTTCGTGCCAGCGCCGATTTGAGTTCTCAGCTTGCGGGCGCTTAACAAATTTTGCTAAAGCGGGTCCCCACCTGCCCAGAGTGTTGCTCCGAGCGGGTTTTTTGATGCCCGCGCGCCGCTGGCGCCACGGGCGTTCCGCGGCGATCATGCACCGTTCCATCGACCGCGGAGGTACCCGGCCATGCTTTCCCCCGATGATATTTCCGAACTCGGCTTCGCCAGCCTGGCGGTGCGCGCCGGCCAGGTTCGCACCCTGGAGGGCGAGCACGCCGAACCGATTTTCGCGACCTCCAGCTTCGTGTTTGCCGATGCCGCCGAAGCCGCCGCCCGTTTCAGCGGTGCGATTCCCGGCAACATCTATTCCCGTTTCACCAACCCGACCGTGCGGATGTTTCAGGAACGGCTGGCGGCGCTGGAAGGCGGCGAGACCTGCATCGCCACCTCATCCGGGATGGCGGCGATTCTGGCGACCTGCATGGCATTGCTCAGGAGCGGGGACCACATCGTCTCGGCCAACAGCATCTTCGGCAGCACCATCTCGCTGTTCACCCAGTATCTCGGCAAGTTCGGCATCGCCAGCAGCTATGTGCAACTGTCCGATCTCGCAGCCTGGGCAGCGGCTATCCGCCCCGAAACCCGGCTGTTCTATCTGGAAACGCCATCCAACCCGCTGATGGAACTGGCCGATATTCGAGCGCTGGCCGAACTGGCGCATTCCCGCGACATCCTGCTGGTGGTAGATAACTGCTTCTGCACGCCCGCCCTGCAACGGCCGTTCGAGCTGGGCGCCGATCTGGTGATCCATTCCGCCACCAAGTATCTGGACGGGCAGGGCCGCTGCGTGGGTGGGGCGGTGGTGGGCGACCGCCAGCGGGTCGGCGTCGACATCTACGGCTTTCTGCGCACCGCCGGCCCGACGATGAGCCCGTTCAACGCCTGGGTATTCCTCAAGGGACTGGAAACCCTGCACTTGCGGATGCGGGCGTGCAGCGAGTCGGCGCTGCAACTGGCCGGCTGGCTGGAGACGCAGCCAGCGGTGGAGCGGGTCTACTATCCGGGTCTGTCCTCGCATCCCCAGCACGAACTGGCAAAGCGGCAGCAGAGCGGCTTCGGCGGCATCGTCTCGTTCGAACTGCGCGGCGGGCGGGAAGCAGCCTGGAGCCTGATCGACGCCACCCGGCTGATTTCGATCACTGCCAACCTGGGCGACGCCAAGACTACCATCACCCATCCCGCCACCACGACTCACGGTCGACTGACGCCCCAGGAACGCGAACGCGCCGGGATTCGCGAAGGTTTGGTGCGAATTTCGGCGGGCTTGGAAGACGTGGTGGATATCCAGAACGATCTGGAACGTGGTTTCCGCCAGTTAGCCTGAAGCAGGCAAGACCCGCCTCACCCGATGATCAAAGCCCTCACCTTCGATCTGGACGATACGCTCTGGGATGTCTGGCCGGTGGTCGAGCGCGCCGAACGGTTGCTGCACGAGTGGCTGGCGGCGCGCTACCCGCGCATCCCGGAGCGGTTCGCGCCGCTGGAACTGCGGGAACTGTCGGGCGAGGTCATCGCCGCCCGCCCGGATATGGCCCACGACCGCACCTGGTCGCGCAAGGAGGCATTGAATCTGGCAGCGCGGCGGGCCGGTTATCAGGAATTCGACGTGGAAAGCGCGTTCGCGGTGTTCTTCGTCGCCCGCAACGCGGTGGAACTGTTCGAGGAGGTGCGTCCCACCTTGGAGCGGCTGGCCCGGCGCTACACCCTGGCGTCCCTGTCCAACGGCAACGCCGACCTCCGGCTGATCGGGCTAGACGATGTGTTCGCCTTCTCGCTCAACGCTATCGATATCGGCGCCGCCAAGCCCGAACCGCCGATGTTCGAGGAGGCGTGCCGCCGGCTAATGGCGCGCCCCGAACAGATCGCTCATGTCGGCGACGACCCCGAGCACGACGTTCGAGGTGCGGCGGACGCGGGATTCCGAACCGTGTGGGTCAACCGTAACGGCCGCGAGTGGCCGGGCGACCGGCGGGCCGATGCGGAAATCAGCAGTCTGGCGGAGCTTGAAGCGGTGCTGGCGGCTTGGGAAACCGGCTCCGTCCGGGCGCGCGACTTACCACGGAATCGGTTGCCCATCCCGGAAGAACCCGCCGGTTGGCCCGTCGTCCGGTAGCGTGGCGGCCCAGACGATGCCCGAGGCGCCCTGCTCCACCGTTTTTTCGGCATGGGGACCGCCTATGTCGGTGCGCACCCAGCCGGGGCAAACCGAGTTGACCAGGATATTGTAGCCCCGGGTTTCCGCCGCCAGGATGCGGGTCAGGGCGTTCAGGGCGGTCTTGGAAATCCGGTAGGTCGGCGATTTGCCTTCCATCTCGCTCAACTGACCCATGCCGCTGGAGACATTCACAATGCGGCCATAGTGTTGTTGCTTCATCAGCGGCACCAGTTCCTGCGCCAGCAACAATGGGCCGTAAAGATTGGTTTTCAACGAAGCCGTCAGGGTTTCGAGGCTGGCGGTGAACACGCTGGTGCCCCCCGCATCCGCATCCTCGGAGCCGTGACTGTCGAGAAAAACCCCAGCGTTGTTGACCAAAATATCCACGCGGCCGCAGCGGCTATGGATGAAGGCGCCCAACTCGGCCACGCTGCTTTCCGAGGTGACATCCAAAACGTGAAGCACGACGTCCAGTTCCTCGGCCCGCAACTTTTCCAGCGCCGCCTCACCCCTGCTGGGACTGCGGCTGGTAACGATCACGCGGACGCCAAGCTTGGCCAGTTGCCGGGCCGTTTCCAAACCCAAGCCGCGATTGGCGCCCGTCACCACCGCCACGGGCTTGGTGTTCTTGCCATTCAACATCATCTTGACCTCTCTGACCTGCACCCGCGCAATCGAGCTGGCCTCAGTGATTGCTAACCGGCACTACGTGTGTTGCTATATTCATACTGATTGTTGCGAATACTAACAGTAGCTTGCCGTCGATAAAACAAAAACCCCACCACGAGGGCGGGGTTCGCGATCGGCCCGTTGGCATCCATCCGCGAGAGATGGCAACGCCAGTCCGGATCAGGTATTGATCTTGTGCAAAGCGCGACCGTGGACGGACAGCGCCGCCTCGTGCATGGCCTCGTACAAGGTTGGATGACCGTGGATGGTCCGAGCCAAGTCCTCGCTGCTGGCGTGAAACTCCATGGCCAGCACCGCTTCCTGGACCAGTTCGGACGCAAACGGACCGATGATGTGGCAGCCCAGCAAGGTATCGGTCTCGGCGTGGGCCAGAATCTTGACCATGCCGGTGGCGGCGTCCATGGCCTTGGCGCGGCCGTTGGCGCTGAACGGGAAACTGCCGACCTTGTAGGGAATGCCGCCCGCCTTCAGCGCCTGCTCGGTCCTGCCGACCCAGGCAATTTCGGGGTTGGTGTAGATCACCCACGGGATGGCGTCGTAGTTGAGGTGGCCGTGCTGGCCGGCGATGTTTTCAGCCACCATGATACCTTCCTCGGATCCCTTATGCGCCAGCATCGGCCCGCGCACCACATCGCCGATGGCGTACACGCCCGGCAGGTTGGCCTCGCACTTGTCATCGACGTGGATGTAGCCGCGCTCGTCGAACAGCAACCCGGATTCGGGCGCGGCGACGTTGTCGGTGTTGGGCCGCCGCCCGACCGACACCAGCAGTTTCTCGACCGTGATCTGGTGCTCGCCACCCTGGTCCTTGAACGACACCTCGACCCCATTCCCAACCTTGCGGGTGGCGGTCACGCGGGTGCCGAGCCGGATATCCAGGCCCAATTTCTTGAACTGGCGCAGCGCGTCGCGGGCGATTTGCTGGTCCGCCAAGGCCAGAAAATCCTCGACCGCTTCCAACATGACGACCTTGGCGCCCATCCGGCTCCACACGCTGCCCAGCTCCAGGCCGATCACCCCGGCGCCGATCACGCCCAGCGTCTCGGGCACCTCGCGGAAATCCAGCGCGCCGGTCGAATCGACGATCAGCCCCTCGGCGTTGTCCACCGGCGCGGCGCCGATGTCGATCGGTTTGGACCCAGTGGCGATGATCACGTTATCGGCGTTGACCACGTCCACCGAGCCGTCGCGGCGGGTAATTTCGACCTGCCGGTCGGCCAACAGCTTGCCGTGACCCTGCAACCATTCGACGCCGTTGGCCTTGAACAGCGCGCTGATGCCGTTGGTCAGTTGCAGCACGATATCTTCCTTGCGCGCCATCATCTTGTTCAAATCCAGCCGGACGCCCTCGACCCGGATGCCGTGCGCGTCCAAGCCTTCCTGCAAGCGGTGGTAATGCTCGGAGGATTCGAGCAGGGTCTTGGACGGGATGCAGCCCACGTTCAGGCAGGTGCCGCCCAGGGCCGGTTCGTTCCTGAAGTTGATCCATTTTTCCACGCAGGCGGTTTCCAACCCGAGCTGCGCGCAACGGATCGCCGCCACGTAGCCGGCGGGACCGCCGCCGATGACGACCACATCGTAAGTCTTGGCCATGCTTGCCTCTTGAATCGTTCGTGAGTAACCGTGGATTCCCCTCGCCCGCGAGCGGGAGAACAGCCGGAAACGAGGGCCGTCGCCGCAAAGCCGACCCTCTCCCGTCCTGGCCCTCTCTCCCGCATCCGGCGGAGAGGGGATTCGACCATCGCGTCAACGGGGTGCGCGAGCGACGCACCGGACGTGCCTAGACTTGCAGCACCAGGCGAGCCGGGTCCTCGATACATTCCTTGACGGTGACCAGGAAGGTCACGGCCTCGCGGCCATCGATGATGCGATGATCGTAGGAATGCGCCACGTACATCATCGGCCGGATCACCACCTGGCCGTTTTCCGCCACCGGCCGGTCCTTGGTGGCGTGCATCCCGAGAATGCCGCTTTGCGGCGGGTTGAGGATCGGCGTGGACATCAGCGAGCCGAACACGCCGCCGTTGGTGATGGTGAAGGTGCCGCCGGTCATGTCCTCGACCGTCAGGGTGCCCTCCTTCGCCTTCTTGCCGAACTCGCCGATGGTTTTTTCGATGTCGGCCAAACTCATCCGGTCGGCGTCGCGCAGGATCGGCACGACCAGGCCGCGCGGCGAAGCCACCGCGATGCCGATGTCGTAGTAGCCGTGATAGATGACGTCGTTGCCGTCGATGGATCCGTTGACCGCCGGATAGCGCTTGAGCGCCTCGATCACCGCCTTGACGAAGAAACCCATGAAGCCAAGCCGGACGCCGTGTTTTTTCTCGAACTCGTCCTTGTAGCGATTGCGCAGGTCCATCACCGGCTTCATGTTGATCTCGTTGAAGGTGGTCAACATCGCGGTGTTGTTCTTGGCCAGCAGCAACCGCTCGGCGATGCGGGCGCGCAGCCGGGTCATCGGCACGCGCTGCTCCAGCCGACCGAGTGCGTCGGCGGGCAGCGCGGTGGCGGCGGGTGCGGCGACCGGCGCCGTCGGCGCGGCCACCGGCTTGAGAGTAATCGGCACCGAAACCGGCCGGGTCGGTTGCCGCCCGTCGAGGAAGGCCAGCACGTCGGCCTTGGTCACCCGGCCGCTCCGGCCGGACCCCGGAATCTTGGCGATATCCAGGCCGTGCTCGGCGGCCAGCCGACGCACCGCCGGACTCAAACCTTCGAGATCGGCTTCGGACACTGCGGCGGAGGTCGGCGCCAGCGCCGGCGCGGCAACCGCTGCCGGGGTGGCCGCCTCGGCGCCGGCGCTTTCCTCCAGGATGGCGATCACGTCGCCGGTGGCGACGGTCTCGCCTTCCTGGCGCAGAATCGCGCCGAGTACGCCATCGGCGGGTGCGGGAATGTCCAGCACCACCTTGTCGGTTTCCAAATCCACGAGATTCTCGCCCCGCTTCACCGCTTCACCCGGTTTCTTCTTCCAGTTGACGAGGGTGCCGTCGGCGACGGATTCGGGCAGGGTGGGGACTTTCACTTCAATGGTCATTATATTGTTCCCTTCGGTTCCGGGTCGTTATTCGGCCTGAGTCGCGGTGGTTACTGGCCCAGGGCCTCGTTGATGAGTTTTTGCTGCTGTTCGACGTGGACGCTGTGATAGCCGGTGCCCGGCGAGGCCGAGTGCGGCCTGCCGGCGTAGCGAATTTTGAGCTGCGGCGGCAAATCCCGACTCAGGTGATGGAAGCTCTCGAACCAAGCACCCTGATTCATGGGTTCTTCCTGGCACCAAACGACGTCGGCGAGCCGGGGATAGTGCGCCACCTGGGCGTTATAAAGCGCCTGCGGAAACGGATAGAGCTGCTCGATGCGGACGATGGCGACATGGCCCAGCTTCCGCTCGCGCCGAGCCTCCAACAGATCGTAAAAGACCTTGCCGCTACAAAATACCAGGCGGGTGATCTGGGCCGGATCGTGCGGGTCGATCTCCGGGATGATCTCCTGGAAATGGCCCTCGGTCAGGTCTTCCAAACTGTTCACCGCCAGCCGATGGCGCAGCAGGCTCTTGGGGCTCATCACCACCAGCGGCTTGCGGAAGGGGCGCTTTATCTGCCGGCGCAACATGTGGAAGCATTGGGCCGGGGTCGAGGGCACCACGACCTGGATATTTTGTTCGGCGCACAGCTGCAGGTAACGCTCCAGCCGGGCCGAGGAATGCTCGGGTCCCTGGCCCTCGAAGCCGTGGGGCAGCAGCATGACCAGCCCGCAGCGCCGATCCCACTTGGTCTGGCCGGAGGTGATGAACTGATCGATCACCACCTGAGCGCCGTTGGCGAAGTCACCGAACTGCCCTTCCCAGACGATCAGGCCATCGGGCTCGGCGGTAGCGTAGCCGTACTCGAAGCCCAGCACCGCTTCTTCCGACAGGATCGAGTCGATGACGATGAAGTTCGGCTGGCCGGGGCGCAGGTGCATCAGCGGAACGTAGCTGGTCCCGTCCTTCTGATTATGCAGCACGGCGTGGCGGTGGAAGAAGGTACCGCGCCCGCAGTCCTGGCCGGAAATGCGCACCTGATAGCCTTCTTCCAGCACGGTCGCATAAGCCAGATTCTCGGCGAAGCCCCAGTCCAGCGGCAGCGCGCCCGCCGCCATCTTGCGCCGGTCGTCCATGATCTTGGCGACGCGGGGATGCATCTCGAATCCTTCGGGTATCCGCAGCAGGCGCTCGGACAGATCGCGGACGGTGGCCAGCGGCACGGCGGTCGGGGCCGGAGCGCTCCAGTCTTCGTTCAAATACAAGGTCCAGTCGATCGAGTGCGGACCCTTGACGGGCGGCAAGGTCGGCCGCGACACCTGGCGGCCGGCGTCGAGGTCGGCGCGATAGCCCGCCTGCATCTCCTGGAAATCCGGCTCGGTGACCACTCCTTCGTCGATCAGCTTCTCGGCGTACAGGGTGGCCGTGGTTTTGCGGGCCCGGATTTTCCGGTACATCATCGGTTGGGTGGCGGCCGGTTCGTCGGCCTCGTTGTGGCCCAGCCGGCGGTAGCAGATCATGTCGATTACCACGTCCTTGTTGAAAGTCATCCGGTACTCGACCGCCAGCCGGGTGACGAACAGCACCGCTTCCGGGTCGTCGCCGTTCACATGAAAAATCGGCGCCTGCACCATCTTGGCCACGTCGGTGCAATACAGCGCCGAGCGGGTGTCCAGCGGGTTGCTGGTGGTGAACCCGATCTGGTTGTTGATGACGATGTGGACGGTGCCGCCGGTGCGGTAGCCGCGCACCTGCGAGAACTGGAAGGTCTCCATGTTCACGCCCTGGCCGGCGAAGGCGGCGTCGCCGTGGATCAGCACCGGCATTACCGTGTTGAAGGGCGGGGTTTCCGCGCCGGGCTGCCGCCGCCGCTCCATGCGGGCGCGCACCGAGCCCTCGACCACCGGATTGACGATTTCCAGATGGGAGGGGTTGAACGCCAGCGCCAAGTGCACCGGCCCTCCCGGGGTCTCCACGTCGGAGGAGAAGCCCATGTGATACTTCACGTCGCCGGCGCTGCCGACCCGGCGCTTGCCCTCGAACTCCTGGAACAGTTCGCCGGGCGACTTGCCGATGATGTTGACCAGCACGTTCAGCCGGCCGCGATGGGCCATGCCGACGACGATTTCCTGCACGCCCTGGGCGCCGGCCTGCTGGATCACTTCGTCCAGCATCGGAATCAGGCTCTCGCCGCCCTCCAGCGAGAAGCGCTTCTGGCCGACGTAGCGGGTGTGCAGATAGCGCTCCAGACCCTCGGCGGCGACCAGCCAGTGCAGCAACTCCTTACGCTGTGCCGCATTCAATTCCAGCCGGGCGCGCTGGCCTTCCAGCCGTTTCTGGATCCACCGTTTTTCGGCGGTTTCATTGATGTGCATGTACTCGGAGCCGATGGTGCCGACGTACACGTCGCGGATCAGGCTCATGATCTCGCGCAGGGTCCATTGCGAGGGCGCCACCAGCGAACCGGTGTTGAACGAGGTGTTCATGTCGGCCTCGCTCAGACCGTGATAGGCGGGGTTCAACTCCGGCACCGGCGGCCGTTCGCGCAGGCGCAACGGGTCGAGATCGGCGGCCTTGTGGCCCCGGTTGCGGTAGGCGTTGATGATTCGCAAGACCGAAGCCTGCTTTTCGGCGGCCTCGGGGCTGAGTCCCGGCGCACGACCCACGCCGGCTTGCGGTCGTAGCGCCAGCTGGGCGAAGGAATCGCGGATGGGGCCGTGCGCGACCTCGTGACCACCGGTGGTCCGTGCTTGCAGGTTGCGGAAATACTGCCGCCAGTTGTCGCTGACCGACTCGGGATCGTTCAGGAAGGTTTCGTACAGTTCCTCGATGAAAGCCGCGTTACCGCCGAACAGGGGCGAACTTTGGCGAAACTGCTCGATGAGTGTGCTCATTGACGATTATCAACTCCGAGGTGTTGAAGAATCCCCATGAACCCGACCACGCAGGAGTGGTTCTTCTGGGGCATGGCACGGATACGCGCGCCGGGACGCGCTTTTGCCGGACGATGGCGGCGGTGCTTCCCGGCCGGAGCGGCGGGGAGATCTGGATATAACGCCGCCGCGCGCGGCCGCGCCGTTTGTTCTAGTCATCGGTATTCCGGTCGTGACCATTTGATCCCCGCCACCCGTCGGCGGAACGTCCCCGCCGGCGAGGACCGATGTCGAGCCGTGCCGGCCCGAAACCGTGGTTCTTGTCCAGAGATTGGGGCTTGGTGGTTCGATCAGTGAACGACGCGTGATTATAACGACGGTGGGGGCGCGGATAAACCCGCGTTTCTTGTTTTAATTTTGGAGCAATTTTTTGCCATGGGAAAACGGCTGCTGTACATTTTCAGCGATGGCATCGCGAATCGCCGATGTCAGCGTCGTGGCGGACGGATCGACGGCTGGTTCCGCCGCGTTAGCCTGGTTCCATTCAGGAGGAAATCGCGATGGTTTCCACCAATCTGCTCGCGCAGGGAACGCCCACTTCCTATCAGCCCGCCCAAGGTGAAGCTTACATGAGCGACGCCCAACGGGTTCACTTCCGCAAGGTGCTGTTGGACTGGAAA
The DNA here is from genome assembly GCA_031732875.1 of Candidatus Competibacter sp. Lineage (GTDB taxonomy): Bacteria > Pseudomonadota > Gammaproteobacteria > Competibacterales > Competibacteraceae > JAVMKJ01. Next base: position 43,327 of record JAVMKL010000030.1, read on the forward strand.
CAGAGCCTGCTACACGAGGTGGATCGAACGGTCAACCACATGCGGGACGAATCGACCAGCTTTCCCGATCCCAACGACCGCGCCACCCAGGAAGAGGAGTTCGGCCTGGAACTGCGCACTCGCGATCGGGAACGCAAGTTGCTTAAGAAAATCAACGAATCCCTGGCCCTGATCGAAAGCGGCGATTACGGTTATTGCGAAGCCTGCGGCGTCGAAATCGGACTGCCGCGCATGTTGGCCCGCCCGACCGCCACGCTGTGCATCGACTGCAAGATGATGGAAGAGATCCGCGAAAAGCAGGGCAACAACCCACCACCCCCCTGACCGTCACGCCAGCCTCCAAACGCCATAGCAGCGCCCCGCCGATGGTGATCGTTCGCCGCGGAGACTCCACGGGTTTCCGGCAGGGTCCGGCGCGCGGCCGTTTCGCCCCGTCACCCACCGGACCGCTGCACTTCGGTTCCCTGGTCGCCGCCTTGGGCAGTTTCCTGGAAGCGCGCCACCGGGGTGGCGAGTGGCTGGTGCGCATCGAGGACGTGGACGTACCGCGCGTGGTACCGGGCGCGGCGGATGCCATCCTGCGCGCGTTGGAGCGCTGCGGGCTGTTTTGGGATGGGCCGGTGCTCTACCAAAGCCGGCGGACGGAACGCTATCAGGCGGCGCTGGAGCGATTGCTGCGCGCGGGCCAGGCTTATCCCTGCACGTGCAGCCGACGCGAATTGGTCGCCTGCCCGCGTGCCCGTGACGGCAGTCCGATCTATCCCGGCCACTGCCGCGACGGAGTCGGCCACCCGGACCGGCCTTGTGCCATCCGGCTGCATACGACCGATGTCATGCTGGCCTTCCAGGACGCCGTTCAGGGCGACTATCGCCAGCGCCTCGAAACCGAGGTCGGCGATTTCGTGATCCGCCGCGCCGATGGTCTGTTCGCCTATCAACTGGCGGTGGTCGTGGATGATGTCGATCAGGCCATCACCCACGTAGTACGCGGCAGCGACCTGCTTGATTCGACTCCCCGGCAGATGTATCTGCAAGGCCTGCTCGAATGGCCCACGCCGCGCTACGGACACCTACCGGTGGCAACGGACGCGCGCGGCGACAAACTGAGCAAGCAAACCCATGCGCCGCCCCTAGACGAACGCAATCCCAGCCCCGCGATCTGGGCCGCCCTGCGATTCCTGGGTCAGGGGCCACCGCCTGCCCTGGCCGACGCGCCGGCTGCCGAAATCGTGTGCTGGGCGCTCGCGCACTGGCGGCTCGAACGGGTACCGGCGGTTCCGGCGCGCCGCTGGGATATCAGGTCCGTTGAATCGATCCGGGATGGATTGACTCAAACAAGCGAGACTATAGACTAAAATAATAAATTCCAAGCCGGATTTATACGGAATGCCCGCAGGTATCCGTCATGGTCCGGTTGCGGATACCACAATCCTAACCCCTACCGAAGGAGAAGCACTCTAATGTCCGATGTCAAGGTCTATCCCGTAACCGCCGAAGTGGCCGCCCACGCCTGGATCAACAACGATCAGTACCTGGAAATGTACCAGCGTTCGGTCGACGACCCGGAGGGTTTCTGGGCGGAGCAGGCCAAGCAATTCGTCACCTGGTCCAAACCATGGGACAAGGTACTGGACTGGGATTTCACCAAGGGCCACATCCGCTGGTTCGAGGGCGCCCAGCTCAACGTCAGCTACAACTGCCTCGACCGCCATCTGGCGACCCGCGGCGATCAGATCGCGATTATCTGGGAAGGTGATAATCCCACCGAAGACAAGAAGGTCACTTACAAGCAACTGCATGAAGACGTCTGCAAGTTCGCCAACGCCCTGAAGGGTCTGGGCGTCAAAAAGGGCGATCGGGTCTGCATCTACATGCCGATGATTCCCGAAACCGCGGTCGCCATGCTGGCCTGCACCCGGATCGGCGCCATCCACTCCATCGTGTTCGGCGGCTTCTCGCCCGACTCGCTGAAGGACCGCATCCTCGACGCCACCTGCAACCTGGTCATCACCTCCGACGAAGGGATGCGTGGCGGGCGCAAGGTGCCGATGAAGGCCAACATCGACAAAGCTCTGCTCAGCACGCCGAGCGTGCAGAAGACCGTCGTAGTCAAACGCACCGGCGGCAACGTCGCCTGGGTCGAAGGCCGCGACGTGTGGTATCACGATCTGATGGCTCAGGCCTCCGCCGACTGCCCGCCGGAGCCCATGGATGCCGAGGATCCGCTGTTCATTCTCTACACCTCCGGCTCCACCGGCAAGCCCAAGGGCGTGTTGCACACCACCGGCGGCTATCTGCTGCACACGGCGATCACCCACAAGTACA
>JAVMKL010000031.1:0-5087 GCA_031732875.1 Candidatus Competibacter sp.
ACCATCGCGCAGCCGGCCGCCAGCGCCGCGCCGGCCTTGCGGGCGATCATCGCCGCGGGGAAATTCCAGGGAGTGATCGCCGCGCAGACTCCGACCGGCTCCTTTAGTACCAGAATCCGCTTGTCCGGCTGGTGAGCGGGAATGACGTCGCCGTAGACCCGCTTGCCTTCCTCGGCGAACCACTCGATAAAGCTGGCGGCGTAGGCGATCTCGCCGCGCGCCTCGGCCAGCGGCTTGCCCTGTTCCAGGGTCATCAGCGTCGCCAGATCCTCCTGGTGTTCCAGCATCAGGTTGAACCAGCGTCGCAGGATGATCGCCCGCGCCTGTGCGGTCAGCGCCCGCCAACCGGGCATGGCGGCGCGAGCGGCCTCGATGGCCCGGCGGGTCTCGTCGGCGCCCAGTTCGGGAACGTGGCCGATCATCTCGCCGGTCGCGGGATTGACGATGGGTGCGGCGGCGCCGCTGTCGGCGTCGATCCAGGCACCGGCAACGTGGCACTGCTGCCGAAAAAGCGTGGTATCGCGAAGCTGCATGAGATCCCCCGGAAGTGTGAGGCGGATAATGCCCCCAACTGCTGACAAGATGGCCGGAATGCCCGGACCGCAATACAATACCGCTTTTAGTTACTTCCCCAAAACCAACAACTCGAATCTCATCGAATCGAAACGCCCAGGGGAGCTGTTACGCCGTGAAACTCCGAATGCTGCTGAGTGTTGTTCTGCTGGCGGGGGTCGTCTGCGCGAGCCCGATGTCGAGCTTCGGTGCGCCCAACGTGCCCGAAACCACGCCGGCGCAGACGCCGCCGCCCAAGCGATTCAATTTCGCCGATGTTCGCCGCCGCGCCGAGAAGCTGGCCACCCAGTCGTTTCAGGTGCCCGGCAACAATCTGCCCGATTTTCTGAAGAACCTGGATTACGACCAGTACCGCGATATCCGCTTTCGGGCCGAGAAGAGCCTGTGGCGGGATGCTGGACTGCCCTTCGAAGTCCAGTTCGCCCCGCTCGGATTCCTGTTCAGCCGGCAGGTTGCCATCAACGTGGTCGTGGACGGCCAGAGCAAGCCGGTCGAATACGCCAACGATCTGTTCGACTACGGTCGCAACAAGGTTCCCGACAATCTGCCCACGGATCTCGGCTTCGCCGGGTTCAAGGTGCTCTATCCCCTGCACGTCGACAATCGCTACGACGAGGTCGCGGTGTTCCTGGGCGCCAGCTATTTCCGCGCCGTCGGCCAGAGCCAGAACTACGGCATCTCGGCGCGCGGTCTGGCCATCGATACCGGCCTGCCCAAACCCGAGGAATTTCCCTGGTTTCGCGAGTTCTGGCTGGAAAAGCCGGGCAAGGACGCCACCGAGCTGACCGTTTACGCGCTGCTCGACAGCCAAAGTGTCACCGGCGCCTACCGTTTCGTCATCAGACCCGGCGTCGCCACCCAGATCGAGGTCAAGGCCAGCCTCTTCGTCCGCGAAAAGGTACAGAAATTAGGCATGGCGCCGCTGACCAGCATGTTCTTCCACGGCGCGCTGAACGAGCGGTTCTTCGACGATTTTCGCCCGCAGGTGCACGATTCCGACGGCCTGTTGATGGCTACCGGCAACGGCGAGTGGATCTGGCGGCCGCTGAACAATCCGACCCGGCTGCGGATCAGCGCCTTCCAGGACAACAATCCGCGCGGCTTCGGCCTGTTGCAGCGCGACCGCGATTTCGACGACTACCAGGATCTGGAAGCTCACTATCATAACCGCCCCGGCGTCTGGATCGAGCCGCAGGGCGACTGGGGCAAGGGTTCGGTGCAGTTGATTGAAATTCCCAGCGAGGCCGAGCGCTACGACAACATTGCCGCTTTCTGGAACCCGGAAAAACCGATCGAACCCGGCCAGCAACTGGAGTACAACTATCGGTTGTACTTCTTCCTCGATCTGCCGAATCTGTCACCGGGCGGCCGAACCCTGGCCAGCCGGGCGGGCGCGGGCGGTGCCGGCGACCTGAATTCCGAGCGTCGGCGGTTCGTGATCGACTTCGGCGGCGAGGCGCTGGCCAAATTGGCTGAAGACGCGCCGGTCGTGGCGATGATCAGCAGTTCCAGCGGCCAGATCGAGAACGTGGTCACCCACCGGAATGCCCAAACCAACGGCTGGCGGGTCTCCTTCGAACTGCTGCCGCAGGGGGACACTCCTGCGGATTTGCGCTGTTTTCTCAAACTCGGCAACGACGTGTTGACCGAAACCTGGAGCTATCAGTGGACCGCGGTAAAGTAGGCGCGGCTCACTATCTGGCCGCGCCGACGGCCGCGCCGACCAGCGAGCAGTTACACGCCCGGCTCGGGGCCTACTGGCGGGCGCTCGGCGTGACCGACCCCGATCAGGTGACGGCCCTGAGCGAACAGGCCTTGCGGCGGCTGTCCGAATTGCCGGAGACGCCCGGACTGGACCCGCTGGCGCGGGCCATCGTTGCGGCCGGCGATCTGCTGGACGACTGGCTGGCGCGGATGCTCGACCTGCCCCGTCCGTCGCGGGCGCTGGTGGCGGCGCGGGCGGCCCTGCTGAGCGGAGCGGTGCCGAATTGGCCCAAGGTACTGTTCGCCCCGCCCGGTGAGGCGGAGTCCGCGTTCGAGGAATTAAATTCGGCCCTCGCCGAACCCACCCCGGCGCTTGGTCCCGGATCCATGCCGGCCCAGCGGATCGATCTGTTCTGGCTACTTGGCCCATTACGCCGGCTGTGGCGACGGGAAACCTAAGAGAATAGCGGAAACTGTCATGGCTCAATCCCCTTGGCCCCCGGTGATGGGGCATACCCTCCGGCGGGTGGTGTTCTTCCTGCTGGTGATTCTGACCACGCTGGTCGCGCTGGGTCTGATGGCCAGCGCATTTCACAGCAACGGCTTGAGCCCGATGGAGCTGCTGCTGCTGCTGCTGTACGCGATCCTGTTTTCCTGGATCTGCATCTCGTTCTGGACCGCGTTCATGGGCTTCTGCGTGATCCTGTTCGGGCGCGACCGCTGGGCGATCTCCCGCCAGCCGGGCGCGTCGCCCGATTCGGCCGCACCGCCGCGCACCGCAATCCTGATGCCGATCTACAACGAGGATTCGGAGCGGGTGTTCGCCGGCCTGCGCGCCATCCACCAGTCGCTGGCGGAAACCGGCCAACTCGACGGCTTCGATTTCTTCATCCTCAGCGACACCCGCGATCCCGACGTCTGGGTCGAGGAGGAACTGCGCTGGCAGGACATGGCGCGGGCGCTGGACGGCAAGGGGCGCATCTTCTATCGCAACCGGCCGGAGAACACCAGCCGCAAGAGTGGCAATCTGGAGGATTTCTGCACCCGCTGGGGCGGTCATTACCGTTACATGATCGTGCTGGACGCCGACAGCATCATGAAGGGTGAAACCCTGGTGGAGATGGTGCGGCTGATGGAGCGCCATCCGGGGGTGGCGCTGATTCAGACTCCGCCGGTGCCGGTGAACCGCGAATCGCTGTTCGCCCGCATCCTGCAATTCGCCAGCAGCATCTACGGGCGGATGTTCACCGCCGGGCTGAACTACTGGCAGTTGGGCGAAAGCAACTACTGGGGCCACAACGCCATCATTCGCATCCAGTCGTTCCTGGATTGCTGCGGCCTGCCGAAGCTGCCGGGCCGCGAGCCGTTCGGCGGCGACATTCTCAGCCACGACTTCGTCGAGGCGGCGCTGCTGAGGCGGGCGGGCTGGGAGGTGTGGCTGGCCTACGATCTGGAGGGCAGCTACGAGGAAATCCCGCCGACCCTGATCGATTACGCCAAGCGTGATCGCCGCTGGTGCCAGGGTAATCTCCAGCATCTGCGGCTGGCGCTGTCGCACGGCTTCAACGTGTTGAGTCGGCTGCATTTCCTGATGGGCGTCATGTCCTACGCCGCCTCGCCGCTATGGCTGCTGTTCCTGGTCGCCACCGGGGCCGAGGCGTTCATCCAGGCCCAGCAGCGGCCGGTGTACTTCTTCGGCGAGAACTGGATGCCGGTGTGGCCGGTGTCGTTCGCGGTGGAGATGACCACCGTGCTGTTGGTGACCCTGACCATGCTGTTCCTGCCCAAGCTGCTGGCGCTGCTGCTGTTGTTCAAGGACCGGCGGCTGGCGCGGGCCTACGGCGGGATGGTCGGAGCGACCCTGAGCGTGGTGCTGGAGACGGTGTTCTCGGTGCTCACGGCGCCGGTGCTGATGCTGTTTCAGACCAAGTTCGTGCTGGCGATCCTGATGCGCCGCGCCGTCGGCTGGCCGCCGCAGCAGCGCGGCGACCATATGACCGGCTTCAGGGAAGCGGCATCGGCGCACGGCGTGCAGACGTTGCTCGGTGTCGCCGCCGGGGTGTTGAGCTATCAGTACGTGCCGGCGTTTTTCTGGTGGTTCACGCCGGTCCTGCTGGGATTGTTGCTGTCGGTGCCGGTATCGATGCTGTCGAGCAGCATCGCCCTGGGTCGCAAGGCGCGCGAACTGGGCCTGTTCCTGACCCCGGAGGAGACCGATCCGCCGGCGGTGATGCGTTATCTGGAGGACAATCTGCGGGAAGGCGAGCCGGTGTTGCCGGTCTTGCGGGAGACGCCATCCAGTCGCTTCGTGCAGGCGCTGACCGACCCCTACGTCAACGCGCTGCACCTTTCGTTGCTGCCGGATCGCGAGCCGCCGGGCAAACGCCGCCGGCACTATCTGGAGGGATTGGTCCATCAACTGGAGGAGGAGGGGCCGGATGGGCTGAACCCGGCGCAAAAGCGCGACTTGATCTCGGACCCCGAGACGCTGCTACGGTTGCACGCGCTGTTCTGGAGCCGGCCGCCGGCCAACGCCGGGATGCTGCCGTGACGATAATTTAATGCAAGACTGATGGCTTATCCATTGGTATTACCCACAATACTGGGTACGAGACCGAGTTTTTTGGCAATTCTCCACAATGCGCTGGTTTGTACGGTACTCAATTGCTGATGGAGGCTCTCCAACTCAACCAGTCGATCGATGGCCAGCCGCTCGGCTGCATTTTTGGCGTGCTCGGTGGTTGCAAGACGTTGGTGGAGGCTCTCCAACTCAACCAGTCGATCGATGGCCAGCCGCTCGGCTGCATTTT
>JAVMKL010000031.1:5187-5307 GCA_031732875.1 Candidatus Competibacter sp.
TGGCGTGCTCGGTGGCGGTAAGACGATGAGAAAGACTGATTAATTCGGAATCAGCTTGTCTATTCTGTTGGAGAAAATCTACATTTAATACAGAGGCACTGTCGGAATATCTTAACACCT
>JAVMKL010000031.1:5407-8408 GCA_031732875.1 Candidatus Competibacter sp.
TGTTGGAGAAAATCTACATTTAATACAGAGGCACTGTCGGAATATCTTAACACCTCAGCTACGTATTGCGGCTTGTGTAAAAGAACCAGCGCGAGATCATCGGCACTGCTAATGGGCACGAGGCGCTCGGAACTAATCCAGTCTGTATAATCATTCATTTCCTCTGTAGGGACAAGTAAAGCTCCAACCTCGACTGCATCGGAAAAATGATTCATGGTATTTCTATTATAATTTTGTGGGTTATAAGCCGAGTATAGTGCACAAAACATTGCATATTGGTGATTTAGGCACCAATGCAGCAAAGGAATACCGCTTCGTAGTGAGTTGACTTCAGCAAATATGATCGGGCGATCTCTGGAAAGAGTTGCATTACCACCCAGCAGCACATCTATTTCCATACCCTCGACATCGATCTTGAGGAAATCGAGATGCATGATACTCACTTCATCCAAAGTACGAAGCTGAATAGTGTTGCCGCTATCGGCCAACATGATGGTGGTATTTATTGAAAAACCTCCAAAGTTATTTTTGGAATCTTGAAATGCTTTGGCAATCTTGATTTCCTTATGTTTATCACCCAATCCACATTGGAATACCTTAATATTTTGTATGGGAGAAAAGTTGATATTTTCCAATAGAACCTCGACTATTTCATTTCTTGGCTCAAAGGCATATACCATCCCTCCAATCCCTACGGCGCTCGAAAAAACTCGGCTGTGCGTACCAATAAAGGCCCCTACGTCCGCTACCCTATCACCAGGCTTGATGAAGTGTAGTAATAAATCGATCTCCTGTTGCGCCCACTCTCCGTATTCTTTAAGGGAATACGAAATGATATTATCTGAATCGATAATGCGAAATTTTCCATATCGTGTACAAACGATACTCATTTCAATATCCCACATGAGGAGTCCATAACCCATTGCATTGTGATATCCAGATCAAGCATTCCTCCTATTCCGTGAACCAGCCTGCTGCTCAATGATTCAATCCGTAGCGCATCATGGATCCAGTGCTGCTGTACGTGATCTGAACCTAACCCTTCGGCTACCGCCACATTTATCGTGTACACTCCACAAGCCAGTATTGGCATGCGGAAACTGAAGACTACATCTACAATATCACCAACGGAAAAAGACAGGTGGTACTTGCGAAACGGCATATCCGTACCTTCCGTGAATAAATATTGGCCCAGTCTATCCTTTAACATGAAGCCGACCGCAGGCCATATAATGGATTTGTGGGCCTTGACTCGCACGATAAAGCATACGATCTCCCCACCTCGAATGGAATTCAGTCGTTCCCCTGCCTGGGAAACGAAGCCAGCATCCAAAATTTCGGCTCCTCCCGCGCCAAAAGCATCCGCGTCAGGCCGAAAGGGAGATATCGCGTAAATATTTTCAGTCTGGGGATCGGCTCGCAAAAGTTTTGTAGAGACGGCATACTCATCGGTATCGCGAACTTTAAATTCCTTGCGAGAGTTCTCCACTGACTTGCGCCGCGCTGGATCGTCGTAAATCTGATTCAAGTATAGCTTGCACACTTCTTCCGCAGGGCCCACGATCATTTGTCGCCCTCCATTTGGAGATAGCAGAAGTGCTGTTTCGCACAAGCTGGTGACGGAACTCATGTCGTGGCTCACGAATAAAAGCGAGCCACCATTGTCCCTAAAATTTCGCAGGAATCTCATGCATTTCTGTTGGAAGAACACATCACCAACCGCAAGCGCTTCATCGATGATTAAAATATCGGCATCGACATGAGCAATAACGGAAAATGCCAATCTTACATACATACCGCTGGAGTAATTCTTAACAGGTTGATCGATAAAATCTCCAATATCTGCAAAAGCCATGATATCATCAAACTTCGCATTAATTTCTGCTTCAGGTAGCCCGAAAATCGAGGCATTGATGTAAACATTTTCACGCCCCGTGAACTCTGGATTAAAGCCAGCACCCAATTCGAGCAGGGCAGCAACCCGGCCATTGACCTCAATATTTCCGGAGGTTGGATTCAGCGTGCCACAAATCAGTTGCAGCAAGGTGGACTTGCCCGATCCATTGCGCCCGATGACACCAAAGGTTTCCCCGCGTTTGACTTGGAATGAAAGCTCCTTCAGCGCCCAGAATTCTCGGTAAAATTGCTTGCGCCCACGCGCCAAAATCTGCAAAAGCCGATCCCTTGGCTGGTTGTAGATGTAATAACACTTGCTGAGATTATGAACTATTATGGCGGTATCAGAGGACATCAGCGAATCCCTTGCGCGTTTTCTGGAACCAGGCAAAACCCAGCCATGCGACGACTATTGCCAGTATAGAATATGTCAACCACATTCCCCAATCAACAGACTGGCCCCAGATCATGACATTGCGGGCCTGTTCGACTGCGAAAGTTAATGGATTTATTTGCATAAAAGGTCGATATTCTTCTGGCAATGCAACGATAGGATAGAAGATGGGCGAGAGGAACAAGAGGACCGTGGTCACCACACCGATAATCTGAGCCACGTCGCGCAAAAAAACACCGAGGGATGCCAACAGCCAACTGAAGCCCAGTGTTAAAAGTACAAGGGGCAAGATTATTAAGGGCAATAAAAAGATCGATAGAGGGGGAATACCAAGGAAAATGAAATAAAAAAGCAGCCAAACCGCCAGGCTGACGATCATATGAAAAGTGGCGGAACCGACTGCTACCCAAGGCAATATCTCCAGCGGAAACACCACCTTTTTTACATAATTGGTATTATTTAATACAAACCCTGGTGCGCGATTGACGCACTCGGCAAAGAGGTTGAAAACCATCAGACCGGCAAAGAGCACCAAGGCGAATTCCGTTTTTGAGTTTGAGCCTCCAACCCAGCGAGCCTTGAAAATAAAGCTGAATACGAAGGTGTAGACAGCCAACATGAGCACAGGGTTGAAGAACGACCACATGATACCCATGACGGAACCACGGTAGCGGCCGATTACTTCCCTTTTGATAAGATTCATAATAAGGC
>JAVMKL010000032.1:0-8307 GCA_031732875.1 Candidatus Competibacter sp.
TCTCTCAATATCCCAGCCACCGGGCGCCCTGATGGAAGACGAAGCTCAGCAGCCAGGCCAGCCCCAGCGACCAGCCGATGCTGGCGCCGGTAAACGCAAGGCTTTTCGATTCGCTCCGCAACGTCGCCACCGCGGACAGGCAGGGCGTGTAGATCAGGATGAACAGCATGAAGCTGAACGCCTGTACCTCATCCATGCGCTGGGCCATCAATTGCGCCAGCGCGTCGCCTTCCAGCCCGTAAACCACCGCCATCGCTCCGAGCACGATCTCCTTGGCGACGAAGCCGAACAGCAGCACCACCGCCATTTGCTGGTCGATGCCGATCGGCCGCAACAAGGGTTCCAGCCAGCCGCCGAGCGTGCCGGCCAAGGTTTGCGGTCCGCCGGCGGGAACGCCCGGCGGAAGATGGGTCAGCAGCCAGACCATGACCACGCCGGCGATGATGAAGCGACTGGCGCGGCTGAGAAAATGGCGAACCTCGTGCCAGCCGCGCAGCGCCACCTGCCCGAGGGTCGGCAACCGGTAGGGCGGCAGTTCGATCAACAGCGGTTCGTCGCTGCCCAGCCGGCGCTTGAACAACAGGGCGGTGGCGAAGGCGGTCAGGAAGCTGAGGACGTAGAGCGCGAACAGCACCAGCGGCGCCTGGGTCGGCGAGAACAGCGCAGTGGTCAGGAACACGAACACTTGCAGGCGGGCCGAGCACAGCGAAAAGGGGACGATCAGCATGGTCAGCAGCCGCAGGCCGCGCGAGCGCATCACCCGCGTGCCCAGCAGCGCCGGCACGTTGCAGCCGAAGCCCATCAGCAGCATCACGAAACCGCGTCCGTCCAGTCCCAGACGGGCCATCAGCGCGTCCATCAGGAACGCGATGCGGGCCAGATAGCCGCTGTCCTCGACCAGCGCCATGCCCAGGAAAAACAGCACGATGACCGGCACGAACGAGGCTACGGTGCCGAGCCCGTCGTAAACGCCTTCCACCAGCAGGCCGTACAGCCAGTCGGGCAGGATGAGCTGAAAGGGCACCAGCACCTGGTTGCGGAAGCCTTCCAGCAGCCAGGCCGTGCCGTCCTGCAGCGGTCCACCGATCGCGTAGACCGCCTGGAACAGCAGATACAGGGCGAGGAAGAACAGCGGAATGCCGAGCGCTGGGTGCAGCGCGATCCGGTCGATCCGCTCGGTCAAGTCGTGCTCCAGCACTCGCGGTATCCTGACCGCGCGAGCCACCAGTTTTTCCGCCTCGGCGACCAGCGCCTCGTCGGCGGCGAATTCGCCCCGCAGGTCGGTGGTATCGGCCGGCGGACATTGACTCAGAACCTGGCGCAGTCGCTCGCGGGTTTCCGGAAAGCCCTGGCCGTACTTGGCGCTGACGAAACACACCGGACAGTCCAGCCCCGCCGCCAGCGCCGTCGCGTCGAAGCGGATGCCCAGTCGCTCGGCCTCGTCGGTCATGTTCAGGACCGCCAGCGCCGGCAGTCCCAGCCTTCGCAATTGCAGGGCCAGCGGCAGTTGCTGGTCGATCTGGGTGGCGTTGAGAATGATGCAGAGCAGGTCGACGGGATTGTTTTGCAGGAACCGCCGCGCCACCTGCTCGTCCTCGGCGAAACCGTGCAGATCGTAGAGACCCGGCAGGTCCACCACCTCGACCATGTCGGCTCCGAGCAGGATTTTGGCGCCCAGCAGATCCACGGTGATACCGGGCCAGTTGCCGATGCGAGCGCCGGCGCCGGTCAGCCGGTTAAAAAAGGTGGATTTTCCGGTGTTGGGCATCCCCAGCAGGGCGATGCGCTTCATCCCTCGGCCCAGACGCGGATCAGCGCGGCATCGTTCCGGCGCAGCATCACGTTCACGCTGCCGATCCGGACCTGGAGCGGCCCGCCGAACAAGGCCTGGCGGATCAGTCGCACCTCCTTGCCGATGCGAAAACCCAAAGACCGCAGCCGCTGGCGGAACGGCTCCTCGGCTTCCACTTCCTCGATGGTCCCGTGCTGGCCGACCGCCAGTTCGGAAAGGCGCACCATGCTCATGCGATTACACCTTAAATGCGAATAATTCGCATTTTCCCGCAAATGGTTTAAAACCGCAATGGTGCTGTGCGAATTAGCGATGATCGGCGTTGCAAGACCTGGTTGCTCCAGGTCTTGCGCGCTATGAAATGAGCTTGGGGGGAGAGGATGCGCCGCGTGGGATACGTGGTTTCGGTGCTTCAAGCCCCGGCCGATGCGGGCCGCCGGTCGGTGATCAGCGCGCAACCGCGCCCGTAGCATTGCTGCAAATCCCGCCAGACTTCAAAGGGATATTGGCGGGAGTCGTTATCCGGCTCCAGGGGTTCGGCGCTGATTCCCATGGGGTCCAGCACCACCAGGGTATTGCCCGGGGTTGGCAGGTGGCGGGCCTCCAGCAGGGCGACCGCCTGATGGGCGTAGGAGCCATTCGCCTGTTCGCCGACGCCGATGCGGTACAGCCGAAAACTTCTCATGCGGGCCATCCGGGGCAAGTAGTGCAACAGATGGCCGGTCGCGTCTTCGTCGCGATCGACGGTGGTGATATCGCTCAACCCAAAACAATGATAGGCCGAATCGATCCGGCGGAGCTCCCGCGCTTTTTCGAGATCGATCTCCTCTAGCCGCTGGGCGATTTCTTGTAAAACGCTGGGCATGTTGGTTACCTCGCTCGACCGTGGTCCTGGCTCCATTCCTTTCGTCGGAGGAAAGCTCGCTCCTTCTGGAGCGGTTTCAGACCGGGCGGTCGAGGGAACGTGACCGCTCGTGCTAAAACACCATTATTGTAGCACTCGTGGATCAGTCGTGTGGGCAACCAGGAAAATTATTTCGTATCGTGGAATCGAAAAAAAGCCCGGCTGGGCCGGGCTGAGGGGGTATTAACAAAGCGCTCAAGCGACTGGAGTTTCAACCGTGGCGACGGCGTCCTCCATCAGCTTTTGCAGTTCCCCGTTCTGGTAAAGTTCCAGGGTGATGTCGCAGCCGCCGATCAATTCGCCGTTGATGTAGATCTGCGGGAAGGTCGGCCAATTGGCGTAGCGTGGCAGGTTATCAAAGATTTCCGGATCTTCCAGCACGTTCACATAGGCGAACGGCAGCCCGGTGGCGGCCAGCGCCTGGGAGGCACGATGCGAGAAACCGCAGCGCGGCGCTTCCGGAGTGCCCTTCATGTAGATCACCACGGGATTCGATTCGACTTGCTGCTTGATGCGTTCCAAAACGTCGTCCATCGAAAATCACCTCAACTTGGGATGGTTGGCAAGGGAAGGGGTCGATGCCGTCCGACCGGACGGCGCGCGCCGAAACTTAGACCGGCGGCGTGGGAGAGGTTGCAATCCTGGCCATCGTATCGGGGAACCGTCGAGTCGCCGCCATGCGGGTGGCGCGGTCCACGTTGAGCTGCAACCACAGTTCCAGTAGCGCCGCGTGCCACAGCTTGCTGCCCAGCAGGCGGGTCAGGTGCGCCTCGGGCTCGGCCAGCAGCCGGTCCAGGTACGCCCGCTGGAACAGACCGCGTTCCCGGCAGGCGCGCGAGTCGAGCGCGGCGCGCATGAACTCCAGGAACGGCCCGCGCACGAACTTGAGCGCCGGCACCGGGAAATAGCCCTTGGGCCGGTCGATCACGGCGTCGGGCAGCAGGCCGCGCGCGATCCGCTTCAGTACGTGTTTGCCGCCGCTCCCGATCTTCAGGGCCGGCGGCAGTTGCATCGCCAGTTCCACCAGTTCGTGATCCAGGAACGGCACCCGCGCCTCGAGCCCCCAGGCCATGGTCATGTTGTCCACCCGCTTGACCGGGTCGTCCACGATCAGGGTGGTGACGTCCAGCCGCAGCACCTGGTCCAGATAGTCCTCGGCGTCGGGTTCCGCCAGGCGCTCGGCGATGAGTCGGGCGGTGTGGTCGGGACCGTGCCAGGCCGGCGCGACCGTTTCCAGCCATTCCGCGTGATCCCGGTCGAAGTAGTGCCGCCGGAACCGCTCCAGATCGCTCCCGGTCTCGGCGGCCATGCGCGGGTACCAGAAATAGCCGCCGAACACCTCGTCGGCGCCCTGGCCGCTTTGCACCACCTTAACGGACTTCGACACCCGTTCGGCCAGCAGGAAGAAGGCCACGGCGTCCTGCCCGACCATCGGTTCGGCCATGCAGGTGACCGCCTCCGGCAGGCGCTCGATCACCTGGTCGTTGGGGATCAGGTATTGGTGATGGCGGGTCTGATAGCGGGCCACGACCTGGTCGGAGTATTCGAACTCGCTGCCCTTTTCCTCCGGCTGGTCCTCGAAGCCGACCGAGAAGGTCAGCAGATCGCGGACCCCGGTTTCGGCCAGCAGCGCCACCAGCAGGCTGGAATCCAGCCCGCCGGACAGCAGCACGCCCACCGGCACGTCGGCGACGTCCAGCCGCCGTCGCACTGCCAGCCGCAGGGCGGCGTGCACCGCCTCGGTCCATTCCGCCTCGGTTCGCGGCACGGCGGGGCGCTTGGCCTGGAGATGCCAGTAGACCCGGGTCCGCTCGTTGCCGGCGGCGTCGATGGTCAAGGTGGTCGCCGGGGCCAGTTTGCGGATGCCGCGCAGGATGGTACGCGGCGCCGGCACGACGGCGTGCAGGGTGAGTTGGTGGTGCAGCGCCACCGGATCGATGGTGGTGTCCGCGTCCGGCGCCGCCAGCAGCGCCTGGCTGTTGGAGGCGAAGCGGAAGACGCGCGGCGTGCGGGCGTGGTACAGCGGCTTGATGCCCAGCCGGTCGCGGGCCAGGAACAGCGCGCGTTCGCGAAGATCCCAGATGGCGAAGGCGAACATGCCGATCAGATGCTCGACGCAACGCTCGCCCCATTCGGCGTAGGCCTTGAGGATGACTTCGGTGTCGCCTTCGGAGAAGAAGCGGTAGCCCTTGGCCAGCAGATCCCGCCGCAGTTCCCGGTAGTTGTAGATGGCGCCGTTGAAGACGAGCGCCAGCCCCAGATCGGGATCCACCATCGGCTGGTTGGAACGGTCGCTGAGATCGATGACCGACAGGCGGCGGTGACCCAGCAGCAGGGGTCCGTCGGACCAGGTGCCTTCGTGGTCGGGGCCGCGCCTGGCCAGATGTTCGAGCATCCGCCCCATCAGGGCCAGATCGGGTTCGCCGCCGTCGAGGCGCAGTTCGCCGCTAATGCCGCACATGGCGTCTTACCATCGGGAAAGGACGGGTGGACTAGAATTTCAGATTGGCGGCATTCACCGGCGGGCGGACGCCGGGCGCGCTCCGCGCCAGGGAAATCGCCCGGTTGTAGGCCTGCGGGCTGGGGACGCTGCCGCTGAGGGTCACCACGCCGTTGTTGGCCGTAACGTTGATGCTGGCGCTGGCGAGTTGATCGTCCTGCTTGAAGGCGGCCTTGATGGACGAGACGATTTCGGAATCGCCGACCTTGGGACCGCCGCGGCTGCCATCGCTGAGGCTGGCGGTGCTGGAGACGCCATCACCGTCGCTGGAGCCGCCCCCCAGGCCAGCGCAGCCCGCGGTGGTCAGGGCGGCCAACAGGGCGAGAGTGAGGGTAAGCTTGTTCATGACATCGGTCTCCATGGGCTGGAATACGGGAGGCGCCGGACGGCTTCGCGCCGGTCCGACACGCGGATCGGCGGCAAGAATAGCATACCCATACCCATTGCAACCCGCGTTGCATCGGCCGGAACCGGCGTCTAGACTAGCCCGGCCCTGGCGCGCGGGCCGGTCGCGGTGAAACTTGATCCAGCCGCCGGACTCCAAGCAGGCGCCATGCTCGTGCAATTCAACCCCTTCAATCGGTAAATGGAGAGATACCCATGGTTCATCAACTGCCCGAACTGCCTTATGCCAAAAACGCGCTGGAGCCGCACATCTCGGCCGAGACCATCGAGTATCACTACGGCAAGCATCACCAGACCTACGTCACCAACCTGAACAACCTGATCAAGGGCACGGAATTCGAGAATCTGTCGCTCGAGGAGATCGTGCTGAAGTCCTCCGGCGGCATCTTTAACAACGCCGCGCAGGTATGGAACCACACCTTCTACTGGAACTGCCTGAAACCCAACGGCGGCGGCGAGCCGACCGGCGCGCTGGCCGAGGCGATCAACAAGAAGTTCGGTTCGTTCGCGGCCTTCAAGGAGGAGTTCGCCAAGTGCGCGGTCGGGACCTTCGGGTCCGGCTGGGGCTGGCTGGTCAAGAATCCGGACGGCTCGGTGGAACTGCTGAGCACCTCCAACGCGGGCACGCCGGCGACCGCCGGCAAGAAGGCGCTGTTGACCTGCGACGTGTGGGAACACGCCTACTACGTCGATTACCGCAACCTGCGGCCCAAGTACGTCGAAGCGTTCTGG
Organism: Candidatus Competibacter sp.; assembly: GCA_031732875.1. Classification (GTDB taxonomy): domain Bacteria; phylum Pseudomonadota; class Gammaproteobacteria; order Competibacterales; family Competibacteraceae; genus JAVMKJ01. The sequence goes on from JAVMKL010000032.1 coordinate 6,334, forward strand.
AACCTGGTCAACTGGGATTTCGCCGCCCGGCAGTACGCCTGAACCGGCGATGCCGGCACCGGTCGTTCGACCGGCCGGTTTCCGGGATTGATCGATGGCGGGCCAGTCCTCCGTGAGGGCTGGCCTTTTTCATGTCAGGTTATTTGACCGGCGCCGGGGGCGTGACAGGGGAGAGCCGTAATCAGTCCATGCTGTTGATTCTTTTAAACCTATCGATTACGTTGCGGTTCGATCATCGCGCCGCCGCTCGAGGACCTCGCCCCCATGCCCACCCGCCTGGCTCACTTGCTCGCCGTGCGCTCCCAACGGACCGAGGCCGTGCTGGCGTATCTGGACGCCGTGCGAGCTTTGCCCGACCGGGAAGCGCCGGTGTATCTGGATAAACGTCCGCAGACCGAGCTGTACGTGCCGGTGGATATCCTGGTCCGCGAGCCGAAGGAAGCGGGCGCGGGCGGGGAGGCCGGCGGCCGGCCGCCGGGGGGCCGGGAGGGGTGGGCCGAGGACGACGACGGGACCTCCGGGCGGGAAGAACGGGGCCGGGATCAGGAAGAGCGCTGGCGCCGGGTGTCGTGGGCCGAGGCGTGGCCGAAGCTGCGCCGGGCGGTGGTGCTGGGCCGGCCGGGCGAGGGGAAGACCCTGCTGCTGCAAACGAGCGCCCGCGAATTGGCGGCGGGGGAAGCCGAGGCCTTGCGGGAATTCCGCACGAGCGCGGAGGCGGTGACGCTGCCGGTGTACCTGCGGCTGGCGGACGTGGCCGCCCACGCGGGGGCGGTCGATCCGTGGGGGGCGGCGGTTGCACAGAGTGCGGAGCGCCTGTTGCGGGCGCTCGCCCCCCCCGCCGGCTCCCGGCCTTCGGGATCGGGCGATCGCCGCTCTTTGCGATCCACTGACCCTGCGCTCGGCCCGCTGCCATCTGTTCCTGGACGCCCTGGACGAAGTTCCCCAGCCGGCCGCGCTTAAAAACGTTTTGCAGGTCCTCGGCCCGGCCGAGTGCCGGGTGCTGGTGAGCAGCCGGCTGTCTGCCTATGACCCCGGACTCCTGCCGTGGCCGGCCGCCGAGCGGGTGGAATGCCGGATCGCGCCGTTTTCCCCCGCCCAGCGGCGGGCGTTCGTCGGCCGCTGGTTTCCGCACGACCCGGCTTCCGGAACGCGCTTGCAAACGTTGTTGGGCCACAATCCGCGCTTCGAGGATCTGACCCGCAACGCGCTGTTGTTATCGCTGGCCTGCGCGGTGGGCGAGCGCCACGAGTTGTCTCCGAACATCACGCGGGGCGAGCTGTACGAGGTGATCCTGGGGGACATGGCGAAGGGCGAATGGAAACCGGAAACCTCATCCCCGAATGCCACGCCGTTGTCGCCTGACTTTCTGCTCCGGCTCCTGGCGCGGATCGCGTTCGCCCGGTTGCGGGCCAATCCGGCGGGAAACTGGTTTCGTGCCGATGACTGGATCGACGACTGTATTGAAGCGATTGAAAAGCTGCATCTCAAACACCACGGGACCGACTCCATCCTGGCGCAACTGAACCGGATCGGGCTGCTGGTCTCGCCCGCCGATGGGTGGTTGATGTTTTTGCACCGCAGTTTCCTGGAATACCTGGCGGCGCGCCACCTAGCCTGGCGGGCGGAAACGGAGCGATGGCCGAAGTTTCTGGCGTTCGTGGACAAGAAAGCTTGGGACCCCCACTACCAGGAGGTCATGATGTTTCTGGCGGGCCGGCTGGCCGATCCCCGACCGGTGCTGGCATTGCTGGCTGACGAACGACGGGACGACTATTTCCATCATCGCTTGGCGGTGGTGGCGCAGGGCCTGCCCGAACTTCAGGAGGCGGTGCGTGTCACGCCCCCGGTGGCGGCCTTGATCGACGCCATCACTAAGCGGGCGGTTTCCATCTGGTGGAGCTATCGGTGCAAGGACACGGTGGACGCGGTCCCCCACCTGACCCGGGCCTTGCCGGCACTGGGCCGGGCGAACGG
>JAVMKL010000033.1:0-44874 GCA_031732875.1 Candidatus Competibacter sp.
TGCCGGTGCGCTTCGTGCCCCTGACCGGCGGCGAGCGCTGAGCCGGTCGCCGGTCAGGGGGTCACCTATGAGGTGAAAGCAACGCCGGCTCCGCGCCTTGCTGTTTCAACCCGAACTATACTGTCATAGCGAAACCGCAACCCTTCAGGACATCATGGGAAGTGCGACGGGATTGTAGCGGCGGGATAGCAGGATTACGAAGCGGAGCGAAAGAACGCCCTGTTTCAGTGGCGGCTGGATGATAGGTGGAAACCGCTTATCACCTCAGATGCAACGCCGAAACAGCCGCTGCAGCAGACCGGCGGGACATGATGATCACCAGATTGAAACGCTGGAGCGCCGCCGGCTGCTGAGCTTTAGTGTTCGTCGGCGCTTCGCGCCGACGAACGGAGCACGCGAGTCATCAACCAAAGCGAAAAAGACGCACTTATGAGCGCGATCAACCGAATCCTAACGATCAGCTTGTTGCTGGGTATGTGCGGCGCAGTTGCCGATGCGGCGATGGCCCAGCAGACCACCGGCACACCGGGTTCACCCGGCGCGACGAATACCATCGACGGCCGGTACCTGCCGAACCCGCCGCAGCCCTTCCGTGGCGAGATCAGCCCGAATGCCGCGCAGTCGAAGCCGTACTGGCCGCAGATCGTCGTCCCGCCCAAGGGTGCGCCGAACGTCCTGCTGATCATGACCGACGACGTCGGCTTCGCGGCGCCGTCGACCTTCGGCGGCGTGATTCCGACACCCGCACTCGACCGCGTCGCGCAGATGGGGCTGCGCTACACGCGCTTCCACACCACCGCGCTGTGCTCGCCGACGCGCGCTGCGCTGCTCACAGGGCGCAACCACCACTCGGTGGCCACCGGCGTCGTCGTCGACCAAGCGACCGGATTCCCCGGCTACAACAGCGTGATCCCGCGCGACGCGGTCGCGATCGGCGAAATCCTGCGCCAGAACGGCTACGACACCTCATGGTTTGGCAAGGACCACAACGTGCCGCAGTGGGAGGGCAGCCAGGCGGGGCCGTTCCACAACTGGCCGACCGGGCCGGTGAAGGGCTTCGACTACTACTACGGCTTCCTCGGCGACGACGCCAGCCAGTGGCAGCCGGGCAACCTGTTCCGCAACACCACGCCGATCGAGCCCTTCCTCGGCAAGCCGGGGTGGAACCTGATCACCGCGATGGCCGACGAGGCGATCGGGCGTATCCGCATGATGAGCGAGCTGCAGCCCGAGCGGCCGTTCATGATCTATTACGCGCCGGGCGGCACGCACGCGCCGCACCACCCGACGAAGGAGTGGGTCGACAAGATCAGCGCGATGAAGCTGTTCGACGAAGGCTGGAACAGGCAGCGCGAACGCATCTTCGCCAACCAGAAGCGGCTCGGTATCGTGCCGCAGAACGCCACGCTGACCGAGTGGCCGAAGGACCTGGCGCAGTGGGACTCGCTGTCGGCCGAGGCGAAGAAGCTCTACATCCGCCAGGCCAACGTCTACGCGGCCTACCTGGCCTACACCGACCATGAGATCGGCCGGGTGATCCAGGCGGTGCAGGACGCCGGCAAACTCGACAACACGCTGATCATCTACGTCAGCGGCGACAACGGTTCGAGCCCCGAGGGCACCGTCAACGGCCTGTACAGCGAGTACGCGGTGGCCAACGGGGTTTATCCATCGGTGGATCTCAACATGAAGTTCTACGAAGCCTGGGGCACCGACCAGACCTACCCGCACTACGCCGTAGGTTGGGCGTGGGCCTGGGACACACCGTACCAGTACACGAAGGAGGTGGCGTCGCACTTCGGCGGCACGCGCAACGGCATGGCGATGGCCTGGCCGGCGCGCATCAAGGACAAGGGCGGCATCCGCCACCAGTTCCACCACGTGATCGACATCGTGCCGACGATCCTCGAAGCAGCCGGACTGCCCGAGCCGGTGATGGTCAACGGCGTCGCGCAGAAGCCGATCGAGGGCGTCAGCATGGCCTACAGCTGGGACAGTGCCAACACGCCGGGCCACCGGGTGACGCAGTACTTCGAGATGTTCGGCTCGCGCGCGATCTACCACGACGGCTGGATCGCCTCGGCGCCGCCGCCGCAGCCGCCGTGGAACCTGGCCGCCAAGCCGAGCCCGGACGTGATGAACGGCTTCAAGTGGGAGCTGTACAACCTGAACGAGGACTGGACGCAGTCCAACGACCTGGCCGCGAAGATGCCGGACAAGCTGCGTGACATGAAGCAGCGCTTCGACATCGAAGCGGCGAAGTACAACGTGTTCCCGCTCGACGACACGCGGCTGCCGCGCTTCATCTCCGACAAGCCGAGCTACACGCCGGGGCGCGCCGCGTACACGTACCACGGCGAGATCGCGAACGTGCCGTTTCCCGGCTACGCCGGCGCGCCGCCGGTGCTGAACCGCTCGTACACGATCACCGCCGAGATCGAGGTGCCCACGAGCGGCGCCGAAGGCATGCTGGTCACCAACGGTGGGCGCTTCGGCGGCTACGGCTTCTACCTGCTGAAGGGCCAGCCGGTGTTCACCTGGAACCTGATCGATCTCGAGCGCGTCAAGTGGCAGGGCAAGGAGGCGCTCGCGGCCGGCAAGCACACGCTCGAGTTCGATTGGAAATACGACGGCCCGGGACCCGGCAAGGGCGGCACCGGCACGCTGAAGGTCGACGGCGCGGTCATCGACAGCCATCCGATGGCGCGCAGCATTCCGCTCGTGCTGCCGTGGGACGAGATGTTCAACGTCGGCCTCGACACCGCCACGCCGGTCGACGACCGGGACTACCAGGTGCCGTTCCCCTTCACCGGCACGATCGGCGAGTTAACCGTCAAGCTTGGGCCGGTAGAGATGGCGGCCGCGGAACAGCCGAAAGAGAAGAAATAGCCAGGTATGGCGCCAGCTGGCAAGGCCATGCAGGGAACCGTCGAAAGCGGCATTTCGCTTGGCTTTCGCCGGCCCCTGATGGCCGACGTTAGGCGGCTGAAATACCGCAAATTCAACCACCATGCACTGAAAGTGCATAGATTGGGCGCTAAAGCGCTATCCGTGGACTAACCACGGACTGAAAGCCTATGGGACTGAAAATCCATAGTTTGAACTATGAGCGGACTAACGTCTTCATGGGACAATCAACGCAGAATTTTTATAGCTTCTCAAAACCAATGACTTAGATGTCATGACGGAGGAGGCTCTTCGTCGCGAGCCCTTCCAGTTCGAAGTCGATATCCCCTACGCCGACACCGACAATCCCCGATATCGACTTGACCTCTATCTGCCGAAGCGCCGAGAGTCAGAAAAGCCGCTGGTGTCTCAACACCGCGATCTACTTCTTCCAAGACCTGGGTCAGGTCACCGACCGGTTGTTGAGTCATCCCCCCAGATCGTCATTCCCACCGTGGTGGTGTAGGGAATTCAGTCGCACGCCAGGCCTGCAATGTGAAGACTGGTATTGAGAAAAATTAAGGGGTGGCGCGTAGCGCTGGCGTGGTTCGAAACGGTGATTACACCAGTCAGATAGGAACACCATACCGTATGCGTTCCAGTATTGCAGGCTGGGTCTCGGATTGGCTCCCCTACCCGGCCATCGCCCTGCTCTCGGCCGCCGCCCTGGGTTACGAAATCCTCCTCATGCGGCTGTTCTCGATCATCCAGTGGCATCACTTCGCCTACATGATGATCAGCGTGGCGCTGCTGGGCTACGGGGCGGCGGGCGCGTTCGTGACCCTGGTTCAACGGCCGCTGCTGGCGCGTTTCACCGGCGCCTTCGCGACCGCCGCGGGCCTGTTCGGCGCGACGGCGCTGTTGGCCTTCCTCGCCGCCCAGACGGTCGGTTTCAACGCCCTGGAAATCCTCTGGGACCCCCGGCAACCGGCCCGGCTGGCCCTGATCTACGCCTTGCTGATCGTGCCCTTTTTCTGCGCCGCCACCGCCATCTGCCTGAGCTTCACCCGCTTTCCCACCCACATTCCGCGCCTGTACGCGGCCGATATCACCGGTGCGGCGGCCGGCGGTCCTGGCAGCGTCGGCCTGCTGACGATCATGCGGCCGGAAACCGCCCTGCGGCTGATCGCCGTGCTGGGTTTGACCGCCGGGGCGCTGGCGGTCTGGCGCGGCGGCCAGCGCCGGATTGCCGCCGGTTTCGCGCTGGCGGCGCTTGCCATTCTCGCGCTGCCGGCGTCCTGGACCGCGTTGCAAGCCTCGCCCTACAAGGAACTGGCCCAGACTCTGCAAGTCGCGGGCGCGCGGGTGGTCGCCGAGGCATCCAGCCCGCTGGGCGTGGTGACGGTGGTCGAGAGTCCCACCGTGCCGTTCCGCCATGCACCGGGCCTGAGCCTGATGGCCAGCGCCGAACCGCCGCCGCAGATCGCGCTGTTCACCGACGGCGACGGCCTGACCGCCATCAACCGCTTCGATGGCCGCTGGGAGCCGCTGGCCTATCTGGATTTTCTGACCTCGGCCCTGCCCTATCATTTGCTGCAACATCCCGAAGTCCTGATCCTGGGCGCGGGCGGCGGAACCGATATCCTGCAGGCACTGGCGCTCGGCGCCCGGACCGTGGACGCCGTGGAACTGAACCCTCAGGTGGTGGCGCTGGTGCAAGAACGATTCGGCGCCTTCTCCGGCCGCCCCTACAGCCTGCCGGGCGTGCGGCTGCATGTCGGGGAAGCGCGCGGCTTCGTCGAGGCCAGCGCCGTGCGCTTCGATCTGATCCAGGTCGCGCTGCTGGACGCGTTCTCGGCGGCGGCGGCCGGCCTGCACGGCCTGGCGGAAAGCTATCTCTACACCGTGGAAGCCCTGCGGACCTATCTGGACCATCTGCGACCCGGCGGCCTGCTGGCGATCACCCGCTGGGTGACCCTGCCGCCACGGGATGCGCTCAAGCTATTCGCGACGGCGGTGGCGGCCCTGGAAACCCAAGGGGCATTGGAACCCGGCGCACGGCTGGTGATGATCCGGGGCTGGAAGACCGCGACCCTGCTGGTGAAGAACGGCCCCTTCACCCCCGCCGAGATCGCGGCGGTTCGGGCGTTCTGCGCGGCCCGCGCCTTCGATCCGGTCTGGTACCCCGGCATGACGCCGGACGTGGCCAACCGCCACAACGTCCTGGACCGGCCGTATTTTTACGAGGGCGCGGCGGCGCTGCTGTCCGACCGGCGGGTCGACTTCATGGACCGCTACAAATTCGTCATCCGGCCGGCCACCGATGACCGGCCGTATTTCTTCCACTTCTTCCGCTGGGACGCGCTGCCGGAAATCCTCGCCTTGAAGAACCGTGGCGGCCTGTCCCTGCTGGAGTGGGGTTATCCGGTGGTGGTTGCCACCCTGGCGCAGGCGGTGATATTCGGCTTCGTGCTGACCCTCCTGCCGCTGTGGCTGTTCCTGCGGCGGGAACCGGAAACCGGCCGGGGCGCCGGACGCGTGGCGCTGTATTTCACCGCCCTGGGCTTGGCCTTCATGCTGGTGGAAATCGCCTTCATCCAGAAATTCGTCCTGTTCCTCAGCCATCCGGTATATGCCGTGGCGGTGGTGCTGACCGCGTTCCTGCTGTTCGCCGGACTGGGCAGCCGGGTTGCCGAGCGGTTCCAGACAACGGGACGATCGCGCCGGGCGGTCGGGCTGGCGGCGGCGGCCATTGCGGCGCTGGCCCTGTTGTACGTGCTGGCGCTGCCGCCGATCTTCCGGCCGTTGATGGGACTGGCGGACGGCGTCAAGATCGGGCTGTCCGTACTGCTGATCGCGCCGCTCGCCTTTGCCATGGGGATGCCCTTTCCGCTGGGTCTGGCCAGCGTCGCGGCCAGGACGCCGGTGCTGGTGCCCTGGGCTTGGGCGCTGAACGGCTTCGCCTCGGTGGTGGCCGCGGTGCTGGCCACGGTGCTGGCGATTCACTGGGGCTTCACCGCGGTGGTGATCGTAGCCGCCCTCCTGTACCTGACCGCCGCGGCTCGCTTTCCGGGCGAGTGAAACGAGTTGACAGATTTTGCGATTTTGACCTAAAACCTGCCGCGCGAACCCCTACGCCCGCCACGAACAGGACAATCCCTCATGACGCTGGAACTGGACCTGCAAATCGCCCTCGACATGCCCGGACTGCCGGCCGATCCCGAGTTCCGCCGCTGGGCGGAAGCGGCGCTGGCCGGCGCGGACTGTCGGCGCGATGCCGAATTGACGATCCGCATCGTCAACGAGGCCGAAAGCACCGCCCTCAACGATACCTACCGCCACAAGCAGGGACCGACCAACGTGCTGTCCTTCCCGTTCGAGAACCCGCCGGGGGTCGAGAGTTCGCTGTTGGGCGACGTCGTGATCTGCGCGCCGGTGGTGCTGCGCGAGGCGGTCGTCCAAGGCAAATCGCCGGAAGCGCACTGGGCCCACCTGGTCGCGCATGGCGTTTTGCACCTGCTGGGCTATGATCATGATGAAGCCCAGGCCGAGGCCATGGAATCCTTGGAAATCCGCATCCTGGCGGGACTCGGCTACCCTGATCCCTATGGAGACCCGAACGACCCATGAGCGAAGAACGATCCGAACCGAGCCATAAACCTTCATGGCTGGAACGTTTGGGCCTCGCCCTGATGGGCGAACCCAAGGACCGGGACGAATTGATGGGCATGCTGCGCGACGCGCAACAGCGGGAACTGCTGGATACCGACGCCTTGACGATGATGGAAGGCGTCATCCGGGTGTCGGAGCTCAAGGTGCGGGACGTGATGCTACCCCGCGCCCAGATGGTGGTTCTGGAACACGACTGGAGTCTGGAACGCTTGATCGCCGCGATCGTCGAGTCCGGCCATTCCCGCTTTCCGGTCATCGACGAGAGCAAGGACAACGTCATCGGCGTCCTGATCGTCAAGGATCTGCTGGCCCACGCCTTCGACCGCCCCGAAGACTTCGACCTCCACGCCCTGCTGCGCCCGGCCAAGTTCATTCCCGAAAGCAAGCGCCTTAACGCCCTGCTGAAGGAATTCCGCGGCAACCGCCTGCACATGGCCATCGTGGTGGACGAATACGGCGGGGTAGCCGGTCTGATCACCATCGAGGACGTGCTGGAGGAGATCGTCGGCGAAATCGACGACGAGCACGACACCGAGGACGAGAGCACCTTCATCCGTCCGCAGGGCGACGCCTTCATCGTCAGGGCGCTCACTCCGGTCGAGGATTTCAACAAGTATTTTCAGGCGGAACTCAGCGACGAACGGGCCGACACCATCGGCGGTCTGGTGATGATGGAACTGGGCCGGCTGCCCAAGGGCGGCGAGACGGTGGATCTGGGGCGATTTCGCTTCCAGGTGCTGCGCGCCGACAACCGGCGCATCCATCTGCTGGAAATGACGCTCGGCGACGGCCAGGAGCCGACGCCTGCCGCCCCCGAGGAAGTCTGACTTCCCAACCCGACCCAACGGCTGATCGTTCGAATCACCCCGACGCTTCGTCCCACCCCTCCTCGTCCGGGGAGGGGAACCCACCCCCGACGCCGCCGATGAATGACTTTCCGCAACGCCGTCCGTTCGTCACCGACCTCCTGGTTCTCGCCGCCGGAGCGCTCGTGCCACTGGCTTTCGCGCCGTTCGGCGTCTGGCCGCTGGCGATCCTGTCGCCGGCCATCTTGCTGTGGGGCTGGGATGGCGCCACGCCGCGCCGCGCCGCCGGGCGCGGCGGGCTGTTCGGACTGGGGATGTTCGGTTTCGGCATCTACTGGATTTACATCAGCCTGCACGATTACGGTAATGCCCCGGCGCCGTTCGCCGCGCTGGCCACCTTTGCCGTCGTGCTGCTGATGGCGTTGTACTCCACCGTCGCCGGCTGGTTCGTCACCCGCTGGGGACCGCCGTCCGGTCCGGTTCGCTGGCTGCTGGTCATCCCGGCGCTATGGACCCTGCTGGACTGGATCAGGAGCTGGCTGTTCACGGGATTTCCCTGGCTGGCGCTCGGCTATAGCCAGACCGATTCGCCGCTCGGCCAACTCGCGCCCTATATCGGCGTCTTCGGCATCGGCTGGGCGGTGTTGTTCGGCGCCGGCCTGCTCCGGACGCTGCTCGACAGGACCGGCTGGAGCGCGCGGCTGGGCTGGCTGGGACTATTGGCGGTCCTGTGGCTCGGCGCCTGGGGACTGGGGTGGATCGACTGGGTCGAACCAGCCGGACCGCCGCTGCGCGTCGCCATCGTCCAGGGCAATATCGCCCAGGATCAGAAGTGGCTGCCGAACGCGATCGATGAAACCCTGGAACGTTACGTCCAACTCAGCCTGCCCGAGCATGGTCGCACCGATGTCATCATCTGGCCGGAAACGGCGATTCCGGCGTTCTATGAGGACATGCGCCCGTTCGTAACCGCGCTGGGAGAGCGTGCCCGACAGGACAAGGTCGACTACATCACCGGTATCCCAACCGGGTCCTGGGAGACCCAGATCTTCCATAACAGCGTGGTCAGCGTCGGTCGCTCCCTCGGGTTCTATCACAAGCGTCGGCTGCTGGCGTTCGGCGAATATCTACCGCTGCGCTCGCTGTTCATGTTTTTCCGCGACTGGGTCACCATCCCGATGGCCGACTTCACGCCCGGCGACCGCGATCAGCCCCTGCTGCGCGCCGGGGGCCAGCCGGTCGGCGTTTCCATCTGTTTCGAAGCGGTATTCGGCGGCGAGATCCGGCTGGCGCTGCCCGAAGCGACCTGGCTGATCAACGTCAGCAACGACGCCTGGTTCAAGGACTCCACCGCCCCGCACCAGCACCTGCAGATCGCCAGGATGCGCGCCCTGGAAGTCGGCCGATACATGGCCCGCGCCACCAACACCGGCGTCTCGGCCATCATCGATGACCGTGGTCGCATCCTCGCCCGTGGCCCCCAGTTCCAGGAGAAGGTTATCCGCGGCCAGATACAGCCGCTGCGCGGGCTGACGCCCTACGCGCGGTTCGGGGATTTTCCGGTTCTGATTTTGATGGTACCGTTACTGGCATTCGGGTTGTTCCTCCCCAGGCGCGCCACCACCGCATGACCGCGAACGACACGCATTCTCCGCCTTGCCGGAACGCCTGGCGCCATCCAGATACCGACCGGCGCAAGCTTCCGCATTCCTTCCGGCCCTCCCCCGGACGCCGGTCCGTCGGGCTCGCCTACGGCATGATGCTGTTGCTGGCCGCCTGCGCCACTGCCCCGCCGCGCAACGTCGACGACGCCTGCGCCATCTTCGCCGAATACGGCGACTGGTTCGCCGACGCCAAATCCGCCAGCCAGCGCTGGGGCGTGCCGCTGCCGGTGCTGCTGGCCATCATCCATCAGGAATCGGCCTTCCGGGCCGACGCCCAGCCGCCGCGCACCTGGTATCTCGGCTTCATCCCCGGACCCCGCCCCTCCTCCGCCTACGGTTTCAGCCAGGCACTCGATGGCACTTGGGACCACTATATCGCCGCAACCGGCAACCACGGCGCCGACCGCGACGAGTTCGACGACGCCGTGGATTTCATCGGTTGGTACGTCAACCAAACCGCGCGGCGCAACGGCATCGCCAAGAGCGACGCCTACAACCAGTATCTGGCCTACCACGAGGGTCAGGAGGGCTTCGCCAAGGGAACCTACCGGAAAAAACCATGGTTGCTGGAACGGGCGAAACGCGTGCGCCAGCAGGCGGATCGCTATGGTGCGCAACTAGCCCGCTGCGAACCGCGGTTGCTTGCCAAGCAATAAAAAAACCGCCAGCAGATCCGGCTGGCGGTCAAGGTACAGGATATTGAGCTAAAACACGCTTCGCTGTAGTAACCAGCTCAAGCGCGCCTAAGGTAACGGCAATCCGCAACCGGGTAAATCGGGAGGGTTGACAAATCAATCATGGTTTATACTTATCATTTGATTTCCGTTACGATTCTCCGGCGACGCGCAGAAAAACCGTCCCCCCGCAGGCCAGGCAGGGCTGGATGGCGGCGGGCGCGTGGAATACTACCTGCTCGCCGCATTCCTCGCATTGCAGGGTACCCGGTCCGGTAATCTCGCCGCCGCGATACCGTTCCACATCCGCCCCGGTCGGCGGCGCTTCGAAGGCCAGCAGATCCAACCGCGACCGATCGACGCCCCGCTGGAAAAAATCCAACAACCGGTCCTCGAGCAGTTCCAGGTCGAACTGCAACCAGGCCCGCAGATCGTGGCCGGTGGTGGTCAGGTACTGGCCGGCGTCCTCCAGATCGCGCTTCAGATACCCGCCGATCAGCCGGGCTTCCTCGCGGGTCAATTCGCCCAACTCCACCGCTTTTTCCGCCGCGTGTTCGATGCTGGCGCTCAGTTGTGGAAACGCGGCTTTCTCGGCCTGTTCCAGCTCTTCCAGACGGATTTTCACCCTTTCCATCATCCGCCGGTAAGCCCGAATGAGTTTGGTGTTGCCGGATGCATCAGTCATCTGTGTTCTCTCCCTCCCGTCAACCATCCGCGGCGGTGCCGCCATCATTGCTTCGGCCATCCCAATCAAGCAAGTCTAGCCGCAAATTCCCGCTGTTGTTTGGCCCGAACACGCTAGGTTATGCTTGGAGTCATGTCTAAAAACCATGCTCGAACTTCGCCGGGATCCTCGAACTCCACCACAACCGAACGAGAACGGCGCTGAAACCGTGGCACCGTTCCCCTTGAAAGCCCGAGACATCCCCAATCTCATCACCGGCTTGCGGATTCTGCTCGTGGCGCCCTTCCTCTGGCTGCTGCTGGAAGAGCGTTATGGAGCGGCCCTGGCGCTGTTCGTGATCGCTGGCATTTCCGATGCGCTGGACGGTTTCCTGGCCAAATACTTCGGCTGGACCAGCGAACTGGGCGGCCTGCTCGATCCGATCGCCGACAAACTGCTGCTGATGGGAGCGATCCTGGTGTTGGGCTGGTTAAACGAACTCCCGGGCTGGCTGGTGGTGTTGGTGATCCTGCGGGATCTGGCGATCATCAGCGGCGCGATCGGCTATCACCTTCTGGTCGAACGTTTCCAGGCCGCCCCCCTGATGATCAGCAAACTGAATACTCTCATGCAACTGGTGCTGGTTTGCGCGGTGATCGTCAATTACGGCATGGCACGGCTACCCGAGCGACTGCTGGATATCCTGATCCAGGTGACCGCCCTGACCACCTTCTGGAGCGGCGCTGCCTATATTTGGCGGTGGGGACGGCTGACCTGGCACAAAAACCGGCGCCGGACCGGTCCCCCGCCTCGCTCGGACCATTGAATGGTTCCCACCAATCCCCAGAAGAACTCCAGAGGAAACTTTCAGAGATGCAACAAACGCAACGCCAGTCGCAGGCGCGCTTCTGGCTGATTTTCGGGGCGGTATCCATCGGTTTGCTTTACCTGCTGGCGCCGGTGCTGACGCCCTTCCTGGTCGCCGCCTTGCTGGCCTATCTGGGCGATCCATTGATCGACCGACTGGAAGCGCGCAGGATTTCACGGTCCTGGGCGGTGACGCTGGTGTTCGGCGCGCTCATCCTGGGACTCATGCTGCTGCTGTTGCTGCTGATCCCCCTGTCGGCGCATCAGTTCAGGGGATTGATGCAGCGCCTGCCCGCTTACATCGACTGGTTTCAAACCAGCATTCTACCTTGGCTACGGGATACTCTGGGCATCAACCCGGAAATGTTCAACCTGAGTCACCTGCGAACTCAGCTGTTATCGTACAGCCAGGAGATCGGCGATCTGGCCGGGGGCTTGCTGGAATCGTTCCGGGCGTCATCCACCGCGATCTTCGTCTGGCTCGCCAATCTGGTACTGATCCCGGTGGTGACCTTCTATCTGCTGCGCGACTGGGATCTGCTGGTCGCCAGGGTCCGCGACCTGCTGCCGCGGCGCATCGAACCGACCGCAAGCAAGCTGGCCCGGGAATCGGACGAGGTGATCGGCGCCTTTCTGCGCGGTCAGTTCATCGTGATGGGGGCGTTGGGAGTTATTTATTCGGTGGGACTGGCCATCATCGGTCTGGATTCCTCGCTGTTGATCGGCCTGCTGGCCGGCTTGGTCAGTTTCGTGCCCTATCTGGGTTTGATCACCGGCATCCTCGTCGCCAGCATCGCCGCGCTGCTCCAGTTTCACAGCTTCCTGAGCATCATCCCGGTACTGATCGTATTCGGGGCCGGCCAGATGATCAGCGACTTCCTGCTGACGCCGGCGCTGGTCGGCGACCGCATCGGCCTGCATCCGGTCGCGGTCCTATTCGCGGTACTGGCCGGCGGCCACCTGTTCGGCTTCTTCGGTATCCTGCTGGCTCTGCCGGTCGCGGCGGTCATCGTGGTATTGCTGCGCCACGCCCGGGATCGGTATCTCAAGAGCGGGTTCTACAGCGAGTGAGCGCGCCCGGCGGCGCCGGCGGGCGGCTCACAACCGGTAGAACTCGCGGTCGTCCAGCACCCGCAGGCCGGCCGCGCCAACCAGACGCGCCGCTTCCGCCGGATCGGCGACCTCCGTGCACCAGATCGCCCGCTGTCCCGGCACGACCACGAAACCGTAGGCATCCAGCACGTTGATCTGGTGCCGGGCCAGGATTTCCAGCAACTCGTGCAGACCACCCGGCCGGTCCTCGATGGCGACCGCCAGAACCGGCTTGAGCGCGGCGGCGAAACCCTGCTCGACCAGCACCCGATGCGCCGCGCGCGGGTCGCTCACCAGCAGTTTCGCCACCCCGTAATCCCGGTGGTCGGCGATGGTCATCGCCCGGATGTCGATTCGGTGATCGCGCAGAACTTCGGTGATGGCGTTCAGTCGCCCCGGTTTGTTGTCGATGAAGACGCTGACCTGTTCCGCCATGGCGGATTCCTCGCTCCTGTTTTCAGAACGCGGGCCGCAAATCCGCGACCCGTTTGGCCTTGCCCTCGGACACCGGCAGGCTCCCCGGCTCGTGCAGTTCGACCGCCGGCTTGACCAGAATGACCGAACGCAACAGCTCGCCGATGCGCTCGCGCAGATCGTCCAGCGTCCGCGGATCGCCGGTGAACAGCTTGGCGTAAATCTCGGTCTTGACCACCAGCCGGTCCAAGGATCCTCTCTTTTCAACCTGAATGAGATAATTGGTGCCCACTTCCGGCACCTTCATCAACACGTCCTCGATCTGGGATGGAAAAACGTTGACGCCGTTGATGATCAGCATGTCGTCGCTGCGACCCTTGATCCGGGCCAGTCGGCGATGCCCGCGCCCGCAGGGACAACTGCCGCCCACGAGGTGGGACAGGTCGCGGGTGCGGTAGCGCAACAGCGGCGTGGCCCGCCGCCGCAAAGTGGTCAACACGATTTCTCCGTCTTCCTCCTCGGCGCGGGGCTGGAGAGTCTGGGGATCGATCACCTCGAGGATGTAGGCGTCCTCCCAAAGATGCAGGCCGGTCTTGTAAACGCACTCGAAAGCGACGCCGGGACCGTTCATCTCGCTCAGGCCATAGGAGTTATAAGCCTCGATCCCGAACAGATCCTCGATCTTGCGACGGGTCTGTTCGGAGTGCGGTTCGGCGCCGATGAAGGCCTTTCGCAGGCAAAGCTGGTTCGAGGACACGCCCTCCTCCATCAGGGATGCGTGCAGGTGCAGGAGATAGCTGGGGGTGGCGTGGACCACGCTGGTCCGGAAATTTCTCATCAATTGAATCTGACGGCTGGTATTGCCGGAACTGGCCGGGATTACCAGCATTCCTACCCGCTCCGCGCCGTAATGCAAACCCAATCCGCCAGTGAACAGCCCGTAGCTGGTCATGTTCTGGAACACGTCGCGGGCGGTGGCGCCGGTGGCGGCGATGCAGCGGGCGACCAGTTCGGTCCAGCCGTCGAGATCCCGTTGGGTGTGATAGATCACGGTCGGCATGCCGGTGGTGCCGCTGGAGGTGTGCAAGCGCACCACCTGCTCCAGATCGACCGCCAGCAAGCCATTGGGATAAGCTTCGCGCAGGTCGTCCTTGGTGGTAAAGGGGAGATTCCGCAAATCCCGCAGGCCGACGATGTCCTCCGGGTGGGTCAACCCGGCCTCGGCCAGCCGGCGCCGATAAAACGGCGTCTTCAACGCCCATTCGACCGTCTTGCGCAGATTGGCGAGTTGCAACCGTTCCAACGCATCTCGATCCATGAATTCAATCGCCGGGTTCCAGACCGGTACGTTCATGTCTCTGCCTTCTCGTTCGGACGCGGATTCTCGCGAGGGGGGAAGGGTTGAGGTTGGCGAGCGCCCGCGCAACCGGAAGCCGCGAACGCATTTTGAGATGGTAACATGGTCGGCCTTGTCATCGTCGCCATCGTTGCTGGTCGGAGCGCTCATGTCCCGCTTCATCACCGTCCTTGCGATAGTGCTCGGACTGCATGGCTGTGCGTGTGCCACCACCGAGTTCCGTGCGGAATCCATTTCGCTGGCCGATCAGGTTGGCCCCGGAGACAGCTACGCCGGCATTCGGCTACTTGGCGCTCTGCGGCTGAACAACGCCCGGATCGATGGCCTACGGCTGTGCGGTCTGTCGGGACTGGCCTGGGACGAGGACGCCGGTCTGTTGTATGCCATTTCCGACTCCGGCGGGCTGTTTCATCTTCGACCGGCGTTCGACGAGCGGGGCTATCTGAGCGGAATACGCCCGGCCGCCGCCTACCCGTTGCAGGATGAAGCCGGCCAGCCGGTGCGGGCACCTTTCGACGATTCCGAGGGCTTGGCCATCCGCAACGGCGATAACGGAATACCGGGCGATACGGAACTGCTGGTCTCGTTCGAGGTAAAGCCGCGCGTGGCGCGCTACAGCCCCGCCGGCCTGTGGCGGGGCGAGGAACCGCTACCCGCCCTGTTGCGCGACATCCGCAGCTATCGCGATTCCAACCAGGCGCTCGAATCGATCACCACCGATCCGCGCCGGGGCGTGCTGGTCGGAACCGAAACGCCGCTGCGCGGCGACCCGGCCGGCTGGGTGCGCATCTTCGCCCTCGACGGTCGTTTCTGGAGTTATCCGCTCGGCAGCGCTCCCGGCAGCGCCCTGGTGGCCATGGAATCGCTTCCGGATGGCAGCCTGCTCGCGCTGGAGCGCGCGTTTGTCGCCCCCCTGCGCCCCCTCGTTATCAGCCTGCGTCGGACCGAACTGCCGGCAACGCAGACGACGGTGCCACTGTCGGTCGCCGACGTGGCGGTTCTCGACAGCGGTCAGGGCTGGTTGCTGGACAACTTCGAAGGACTGACCCGCTTCCGGGATCGGCGGTTTTTCATGGTCAGCGACGACAACTGCAATTCCTGGCAGTCGACCCTGCTGGTGCAGTTCGAGTTGCTACCGGTTCCGAAAATCGCCCCCCATTGAAAGGTCGATGCCTGGCGCGGCATCCCACAGCCGGAAATCGACGACGCGTCGCGTCGCGGGGTTATGCTGCAATGCAGAAAGTTGACAAGAATTATGGCAGGCTTCAATATGCTGCGCTTAAATTACTGGGAACTCTTTTTAGCGGCTTCCACGGAAGCAACCGTCGTAACGGCATGGTGCCCGGGTGTTCGTCTCTTCATCCTCGCCGCCCATGCGCCGTCTTTCACGATACAAGGCGCCTTTTCCAAGCAATAATTACATTTTTCGTATCCTTATAAAGGCTATCGGAGGTTAGTTTGATGGAAGACGTGGTCATCGTCGCCGCCGCCAGAACCGCAATCGGCAACTTCATGGGTTCGCTGTCGGCGATTCCGGCGAACGTCCTGGGCGCCAAGATCATCCAGGATCTACTGCGGAGAACGGGAGTCAAGCCAGAGCAGATCGACGAGGTCATCCTGGGTCAGGTCCTAACCGCCGGTACCGGTCAGAATCCCGCCCGCACCGCGTCGCTGAACGCCGGCCTCCCCATCGAAGTACCCTGCCTGAGCATCAACAAGGTCTGCGGCAGTGGCCTCAAGGCGGTTCATCTGGCCTATCAATCCATCCGGGACGGCGACAACCAAATCGTAGTCGCCGGAGGACAGGAGAGCATGAGCCTGTCGCCCCACCTGCTGCTTGGATCGCGGCGCGGCACCACCATGGGCGACGCCAAGCTGGTCGATTCGATGCTGAGCGAAGGCTTGCTGTGCGCCATCAATCATTACCACATGGGCATCACCACCGAGAACATCGCCGCCCGGTGGGGCATCTCCCGCGAAGATCAGGACGCCTTCGCCGCCGCCTCCCAAGCCAAGGCCGTCGCCGCCATCCGCGACGGCCGGTTCAAGGATGAAATCGTCCCGATCCAGATTCCGCAGCGCAAGGGCGATCCGGTCGAGTTCGACACCGACGAATTCCCTCGCGCGAACACCACCGTCGAAGCGCTGGCCAAGTTACGGCCCGCGTTCAAGCAGGACGGCAGCGTGACGGCCGGCAACGCCTCCGGCATCAACGACGGCGCCGCCGCCGTGCTGGTCATGACCGCCAGCGCCGCCCGCGACCTCGGCCTCCGGCCGCTGGTCCGCATCGCTGCCTACGCCAAGGCCGGCGTCGATCCGAAGATCATGGGCACCGGCCCGATTCCGGCCTCCCGCGCCTGCCTGAAGAAAGCCGGCTGGACTGTGGATCAGCTCGATCTGATCGAATCCAACGAGGCGTTCGCCGCGCAGGCGATTTCCGTCGACCGGGAAATGGGCTGGGATACCAGCAAAGTGAATGTCAACGGCGGCGCCATCGCGCTGGGCCATCCGATCGGCGCCTCCGGCTGCCGCATTCTGGTGACTCTGCTCCACGAAATGGTCCGCCGTGACGCCAGGAAGGGTCTCGCGACCCTGTGCATCGGTGGCGGCCAAGGGGTCGCCTTGGCCGTCGAACGCGCTTGATTCATAACCACAAACCCGAGGAGGGAGTTTCATGTCAAAAGTCGCAGTCGTTACCGGTGGTATCGGTGGTCTGGGCACGGCCATGTGCAAGGCGCTGGCCGAACAGGGCCGGCGACCGGTCGCGGTCGATTACAACGGCCTCAGCCAGGAGGTCGTCGACAAGTGGAAGGCCGCTCGTAAGGCGGAAGGCCTCGATATTCCGGTCTATCTGGCCGATGTCACCGACTTCAATTCCTGCGCCGAGGTGTGCAAGAAGATCGAAGCCGAAATCGGCCCGATCGAAATCCTGGTCAACAACGCCGGCATCACCCGCGACGCCATGTTCCACAAGATGACGCCCGAGCAGTGGGACGCGGTTCTCAAGACCAACCTGTACAGCCTCTTCAACATGACCAAGCAGGTCTACGAAGGGATGGTCGGGCGGGGCTGGGGCCGCATCATCAACATCGCGTCGGTGAACGGCCTCAGGGGCCAGGCCGGTCAGAGCAACTATTCCGCCACCAAGTCGGCGGTCTACGGCTTCAACAAGGCGCTGGCGCAAGAGTGCGTCAAGAAAGGCGTGACGGTCAACTCCATTTCTCCGGGCTACATCGGCACCGAAATGGTGCGGGCCATCCGTGAGGACGTCCTGCAGAAGGTTATCGCCGGCATTCCGGCCGCTCGGCTGGGCGAACCCTCCGAGATCGCGCGTACCGTCGCCTTCCTGGCCGCCGACGATGCTGGCTACATCACCGGCGAGGATATTACCGTCAACGGCGGTCTCTATTACCACTAAGTCCTGAACCGCGCGGCGCCGCCGGGAAGGCCAGCGCCGCGCCGTTCCAACATACGCCTGCCATGAGCGAACCGCGCGTCATCAAGAAATACCCGAATCGCCGTCTATACGATACGGCCATCAGCAGCTACATCACCCTCGAGGATGTCAAGCAACTGGTGCTGGACCGCGCCATTTTCCATGTCATCGATGCCCGGACCAATACCGACATCACGCGCGGGATCCTTCTGCAAATCATCAGCGAACAGGAAGAACAGGGCACTCCGATCTTCACCTCGGACGTGCTGGCGCACATCATCCGCTTCTACGGCGACACGCTGCAGGGCATGATGGGTAACTACCTGGAAAAAAGCCTGCAGGCGTTCGTGGACCAGCAGCATCTGTTTCGAGAACAGATGCGCACGTTCATCGGCAAGAATCCGCTGGCGATGATGACCGAGCTGGTGGAACACAACCTGACGCTGTGGAAGAACGTCAACGAGCAACTCCAGAAGCCGTTCAATCCCCTGGCGACAACCGCCGACCCAGCCCCTTCGCCCCAGCAAGCCGCTCAACCCAACAATCCGAACCCGGTCGTCGAACGGGAAAAAGCCACGAAGGAACGAAAAGCCAGGAAGGACCGGGACGGCTGATTACCCTGGGTGGCTCGACCGCCATCGCGGTGGCGCGCGAGATCGATGCCCCCTAGCGCGCCAGCAACCAGGACGCGATGGTCGTCGGAACCTCGCGCTGGGCGCGGGCGCTGACGTAAATACCGATGTGCCCGCCCTTGAAGGAAAATTCCGAGTAGTCCCGGCTACCGCAACATTCGGCGAGAGCCTTGGAAGCGGCTGGCGGCACCAGATGATCCTGGGTTGCATACACGTTCAGCACCGGCATGGTGACCTTCGTCAGATCGACTCGCCGGTCGCCGATTACCACCTCCCCCTCGACCAACTTGTTCTGCTGGAAGAACTCCTTGGCGAACTGACGGAACGCCTCGCCGGCCTGATCGGGGCTGTCGAAGATCCACTTCTCCATCCGCAGAAAATTCTTCAGTGCCTGGGCATCGTCCAGGATATCCACCAGATCCACGTACTTTTGCCCGGTCAGTCGGAACGGGCTCAGGGACAGGAAGGTGAAGTTTAGCAACTGGCCCGGCAGGTTGCCGAAGGTATCCACCAGCAAATCAACGTCCACGTGCCGGATCAGATGGGTAAGCAGGTTGTCCGGAGTGTGAAAATCGACTGGCGTCACCATGGTGATCAGATTGCGGATCTTCTCCGGGTAGAGGGCGGCGAAGCACAGGCTCAGCGCGCCGCCTTGGCACACCCCCAACAGATTGATCGCGTCCAGCCCGCCGCGCTCGCGCAAAACGTCCACGCAATGGCCGATGTAGCGATGGACGTAGTCTCCCAGCGTCAGATGCCGGTCGCCGGCATCAGCATAGCCCCAGTCGATCAGGTAGACGTCCAGCCCGGCGTCCAGCAGCCCCCGGATCATGGAACGGTCTTCTTGCAAATCCATCATGTAGGGCCGGTTGACCAGGGCGTAAACGATCAGCAGAGGCACCGGATGCGGTTCCGCGACCCGGGGCTGGTAGCGGTACAGCGTGAGCTTGTCTTCCCGGTGGATCGGATCCCGGGGCGACACGCCGGTTTCGATCTCGCCCACTTCGCCCAGCATTCGGGCACCCTGCGCTATCCGGGCGCTAAAGCCCTGGAGTTCCGCGGCGATCTGTTCGGGACTAAGGTTGATCATGAGCGAGCTTCACCTTTCGAGTAGCAGGCGAACAGGGCGTTGAACAGGCGACCACTGATATCGCTGTATTCGGAGCCGCGCAGCATCCTGCCGTAGGTCTCCTCGTTGCAGTCCACCCACAGGTTGTACAACTCGCGCAGGCTCCCGACCGATTCACCTGCGGCCGCCCGCTCGCCGAGCCGTTGTTCCATCAAATCCAGCGCTTCCAGGGCCGCCCGCCGCAGGAGTTCGAGGTATTCGTTCTGGGTACGTTGATAAGCTCCCCAGGCAGAGGCGTTCCGGTCATCCGGCGCGGGGATGGACATTCCCAGCGCGGCGGTGGCCTGCCGCCAGGTGTCCAGGCTCAGAGTCCATAGTTGGGCCAGTTCCGGGTTGGCGCCCGGATCGATGGCGGACTGGGCGATGGTCTCCCGGAACTGGTCGAAATGCCGGCGCAGGGCTGTGTCCCAATCGGCTTCGGCGCGGAGGGTGTCCTGAAACCGCTCGGCGAACTGGCGCGTTTGTTCGCCGAAGGCCAGATAGGTGCGCGCCTGTTTGAGCAGCAGTTCGATGTCGAACATGCCGAAATCGAATTTGTCGGTTTGATCGGCCATTGGGTGGCGTCTTGGGTTTTCGTATATTGGAGGTAGATAAAAAGTGTAGTCGCTGGCTGCCGCTTCCGCCGGGATTCCTTCAGGGGGAGACCTTTTTGGAAACCGGCAGGTTCTGGGCGATGGCTTCCGCCTTGAATTGCTTGAGCCTGGCCTGCAACTGGGCTTCCTGATTCGGAGATATGCCGGGATTCCGGAGCCCAAGTTCGAGTTGCTCGATGGCGGGCAGCAGTTCGCCGTTCAGATAATGATATTCGGCCATGGTGGCGTGGGTCGCCGCCATGTCGCCCGCCCGTTGCGCCGCTTGCGCGTAGGTCGCATACAACTGGGGATCGTTGGGACGGCGGCGCAAGTGCGGTTGCAGCAATCGCATCGCCAGCTTCGGGTCGCCCTGGGTGGTCAACGCCTGCCCGTAATGCATCGCCAGGGTGAAGTCGTCCGGATAGAGCTGGCGCGCATCCTCGAACAGCCGCCAGGCCTGGGCCCGGTCGCCCTTGGCCAAGGCGATTTCCGCTGCTTCGATCCGGAACGCCAGCCGGTCGGAATCGCTTTTGAGCAGGCGTGCGATTTGTTGCTGGGCATCGTCGTAACGGCCGGCCTGTCTGAGCGCCAGCGCGTAAGCGTAACGGGTAGCCGTTTCGTTGGCGGCATCTTCCTTGGCCAGCGTGATCTCGAGATTCCGGATGAGCGTGTGGGTGTCGTCGGTCGCCAACACCAGCGCCCGGGCCTTGGCGAGATCGTAGGCCTTGCGGTCGCGGGACGGGGCGCGCCGGATCGGTGGGATTTCGACCCGATCCTGGGTATCCGCGACCCGATTTTCCGGCCGGGGGTGGGTGAGCAGCATTTCCGGAACCTGATTGCGCGCCTCGCCGCTCGACAAGCGTTCCAGCTTGGTAAAGAAGTCGGTCATGCCCCTGGGGTCGAAACCGGCCTTGGCCAGCAGTTGCATGCCGATGCGGTCGGCCTCCTGCTCGTTGGCGCGGGTGAAGCTGATCTGATGTTGGGCGCCGGCGGCCATGGTCCCGACCATCGCTGCCTGGCCGGCCTGCTTGCTGGCCGCCGCCAGCGCCGCCCCGGCGATCATCGCCGCCGCCATCGGCAGCGTCAGTCGCTTCATGTCGGCGATGGCGCGCACGATGTGGCGCTGCGAAACGTGGGCGATCTCATGGGCCATGACTCCGGCCAGTTCGTCTTCCCGCTGGGTGGCCAGCAACAGGCCAGCGTTGACGCCGATGAAGTTGTGCGGCAGCGCAAAGGCGTTGATACCGGAATCGCGAACCATGAAGAAATTGTAGGGCGCGTCGCTTCGATCGGCATAGGTGACGATACTCTGGCCGATGGAATTGAGGTACTCGTTCAGTTGCACGTCGCCCATCACCATATCGCGCTCGCGCAGCTTCCGCATGATTTCCAGGCCCAATTTCTGCTCCTCGTCGGGACCGAAGTCAACCTGGGAAGGATCGCCGATATCGGGCAGACGAATGGATTGCGCGGACGGCCGGACGAAGGGAGTCATACCGACGATCAGGCACAGGATCAGGGGAGTCAGGCGACGGGGCATGGGATTTCCACAAACGGGTTATGGTCTGTCATCAGACTCGGCATCGGGTCAGGGGTTCCGGGATTTGCGCCAGCGGGTCGTGCGTGTTTGAATGACCATATCGCGCTCTTCCCGAATCTTTCCCTCTTCGTGTCGGAACCTGCCATGACCACTATCGACGCCGAACTGGACGCCTCCGGGCTGGACTGCCCGCTGCCGATTCTCAAGGCCAAGAAGGCGCTGGCCAGCCTGCGCGGCGGGCAGGTATTGCGGGTCGTCGCCACCGACCCCGATTCGATCCGGGATTTCGAGGTGTTCGGCCGACAGTTGGGCCATGCCCTGCTGGAAGTGCGCGAGGATGGCGGACGGTACTATTTTCTGCTGCGCAAGCGAGAGGATTGAGCGGGCGAGGAGATCCTGGTCTTGCCGGTCTGAGTGGAGGCGTGCAGCAGAAAATATTTCTTCTGGTCGATCGGGCTGAGGATCTCATCCAAACCCGGCGTTGCAGCGGGGGCAAACAGTCATGGTCTTCTGTCGCGCCTCTCGTGGAAACCCAGAGGCGTTTTTCCACAGCCCCGGTAAGCTAAGCGATTGAAAAAACTCTTACCCCCGCCCCTCTCCCACCTGCGGGCGAGAGGTTTCCGTACGGCGCCCAGCTTACCAAAAGCGCCTCGGCGGCGGATGATGGATTTTGTTCCGCCTTACCCCTATGTTCTTGGAATATCAAAAAAATAGGGAACATCAGAAAACAACCCCCATGTCCGAATCTCCCACCCCTGCTTCCGCCCGCTGGCAGTTCTGGATCGACCGGGGCGGCACGTTCACCGATATCGTCGCCCGGCACCCGGATGGCCGACTGGTGACGCACAAGCTGCTGTCGGACAATCCCGAGCATTACGCCGACGCCGCCTTGCAAGGCATTCGCGACGTGCTGGACGTGCCGGCGGATCAGCCGATTCCCACCGATCGGATCGCGGCGGTGAAAATGGGCACCACCGTCGCCACCAACGCCCTGTTGGAGCGCAAGGGCGATCGCACCCTGCTGCTGATCACCCGCGGCTTCCGCGACGCCCTGCGCATCGCCTATCAGAACCGACCCAAGCTGTTCGCCCGCCAGATCGTGCTGCCGGAATTGCTCTACGAGCGGGTGGCGGAGGTATGCGAGCGAGTCTCGGCGCAGGGTGAAATTCTCGTCCCGTTCGAGCCTTCCAGCGCCCGCGCGCCGCTGGAGGACGCCTGGCGGGCCGGCATTCGCGCCGTCGCCGTCGTCTTTCTGCACGGCTACCGCTATCCGGAACACGAACGGCGGGCGGCGGAACTCGCCCGCGAGATCGGCTTCACCCAGATTTCGATCTCGCACGAGGTCAGCCCGCTGATGAAGCTGGTCGGGCGCGGCGACACCACGGTGGTGGACGCCTACCTGTCGCCGATCCTGCGCCGCTACGTCGACCGGGTCGCCGCCGAACTGGGCAACGTCCGGCTGCTGTTCATGCAATCCAACGGCGGACTGACCGACGCCCGCCGCTTCCAGGGCAAGGACAGCATTCTGTCCGGCCCAGCCGGTGGGATCGTCGGCGCGGCGCGCGCCGCCGCCCGTGCCGGCTTCGACCGGATCATCACGTTCGACATGGGTGGTACTTCCACCGATGTCGCCCACTACGCCGGCGAGTACGAACGCGCCTTTGAAACGCTGGTGGCCGGTGTGCGACTGCGGGCACCGATGCTGCACATTCACACCGTAGCGGCGGGTGGGGGCTCGATCTGCCGCTTCGACGGCAGCCGACCGCGGGTGGGACCGGAATCGGCCGGCGCCAATCCGGGCCCGGCCTGCTACCGGCGCGGCGGACCGCTAACCGTGACTGATTGCAACGTACTGCTGGGACGGATTCAGCCCGAGTTCTTCCCGCGCGTGTTCGGCCCCGACCAGGATCAGCCTCTGGATCGCGCAACGGTTCTCGGCCAGTTCGAGAAGTTGGCCGAAGAGATTCGGATTGCGACAGGTAAGGCCTACACCCCGGTGGAGTTGGCCGAGGGTTTCCTGAAAATCGCCGTCGAAAACATGGCGAACGCCATCAGGCAGATTTCGACCCAGCGCGGCCACGACGCGACCGAGTACACCCTGTGCTGCTTCGGCGGCGCCGGCGGCCAGCACGCCTGCGCGGTGGCCGATGCGTTGGGAATGCCGGCCATCTTCATCCATCCCTTTGCCGGCGTGCTCTCGGCTTACGGCATGGGTTTGGCCGATGCCCGGTTGCTTGAGGAACGCGCGATTGAAGCGCTGTTGAACGTCGATTTGTCGCCGATGCTGGAACGGGTTTTCGCCGAACTGGAACGGGCTGGGCGCAACAAGATGGAAGGGCAGGACATCCCCGCCGCGCGAATTCAAACCGTCCGTTCCGTCCGCTTGCGCTACGCCGGAAGCGATACCGCGCTGAGCGTGGCCGCCGGTGAAGCGGGCGAACTGGCCGACCGCTTCGCCGCCGCTCACCGACTACGCTACGGCTTCGTCATGCCGGACAAGGAGTTAATCGTGGAAGCGGCGGCGGTCGAGGTGATCGGCGGTGGGTTTGATGCCACCCCCCCCGGCACCGACGCGCCACTCCTCCTCGAAAGGGAGGGAAAAGCACGGCCGGCTTCGCAACCTGCGGCGACGGTGAATTTGCGTATCGCCGGGGCCGAGATCGCCGCCCCGTTCCACCGGCGCGAGGACTTGCGGCCCGGCGACCGCATCGTCGGCCCGGCCATCGTCGGGGAAACCGGCGCCACCACCCTGATCGACCCAGGCTGGCAAGCCGAGGTCACGGCGCGAAACGATCTGGTATTGAGCCGCCACCAACCGCGCCCGCGCCAAGCGGCGGTCGGCACCGCCGTGGACCCGATCATGCTGGAGGTGTTCAACAATCTGTTCATGGCCATCGCCGAGCAGATGGGTGTGACCCTGGCCAACACCGCGCATTCGGTGAACATCAAGGAACGGCTGGATTTTTCCTGCGCCCTATTCGACCAAAACGGCGAACTCATCGCCAACGCGCCGCATATCCCGGTCCACCTCGGCTCGATGGGCGAAGCGGTGCGGGCGGTCATCCAAGCCAACGGCGGCCGGTTCCAGCCCGGCGACGCCTACGCCACGAACGCACCCTATCACGGTGGGACGCATCTACCGGACATCACCGTCATTACCCCCGTGTTCGACGAGGCCGGACGGAAAGCGCTGTTCCACGTCGCCTCGCGCGGCCATCACGCCGACATCGGCGGCATCGCGCCCGGATCGATGCCGCCGGACAGCGTCGCCATCGAGCAGGAGGGGATATTACTGGACAATTTCCCGCTGGTGAGCGGTGGTCGATTCCGCGAACGAGAGCTGCTGGAGCGGCTGGCCGCCGGCCCCTGGCCGGCCCGCAATCCCCGTCAGAACCTGGCCGACCTGCAAGCGCAGATCGCCGCCAACGAGAAGGGCGCTCGGGAATTGCGGCGGATGGTGGCGCACTTCGGGCTGGACACGGTTCATGCCTACATGGGGCACGTGCAGGACAACGCCGCCGAACAGGTCCGCCGGACGCTGGACCGGCTGCGGGATGGCGCGTTCGCCTGCGAAATGGACAACGGCGCGATCATCCGGGTCGCCATCCGTCTGGACCGGGAACGGCGTTCGGCCCGGATCGATTTCACCGGCACCTCGCCGCGACAGGCCAATAACTTCAACGCCCCCCGGGCGGTGTGCCTGGCGGCGGTGCTGTACGTGTTCCGCACCCTGGTGGACGACGATATCCCACTGAATGCCGGCTGCCTGCGACCGCTAGAGATCGCCATCCCCGAAGATAGCCTGCTCGATCCCCGCCCGCCGGCGGCGGTGGTAGCGGGCAACGTCGAAACCTCGCAATGCGTGGTCGACGCGCTGTACGGCGCGCTCGGCGTCATGGCTGCCGCTCAGGGCACCATGAACAACTTCACCTTCGGCAACGACCGCTATCAGTACTACGAGACGATCTGCGGCGGCGGCGGCGCCGGACCCGGATTCAATGGCGCCTCGGCGGTGCACACCCATATGACCAATTCCCGGTTGACCGACCCGGAAGTACTGGAGTGGCGATTTCCGGTGCGGGTGGAGGAATTCCGCATCCGCGAGGACAGCGGCGGCGCAGGCCGTTGGCACGGCGGTGACGGGGTCGTCCGCCGCATCCGCTTCCTGGAACCGATGACCGCCGCCATTCTCTCGGGACGGCGGCGGATCGCACCTTACGGGCTGAACGGCGGCGAATCGGGCAGGGTCGGGCGCAACGCGGTGGAACGGGCCGATGGTGCGGTTGAGGAATTGTCGGGCACGGAGCAAGTGACGATGCGGCCCGACGATGTGTTCGTGATCGAAACACCGGGCGGGGGGGGTTGCGATTTCCCCACAAACCCACATCATATTGGCAGAATAGCGTGAATTATGCAGAATGCTCCATCGATGCGCTCCCGCGCTGAAAACCAGTGACGGTTCGTATCCACTTCTTGATCGATAGGGCTGGTTGCCATGGTCTGGAATCGAAAGGCTGAATCCCAGAAACCGTTATCGGCTCTCAACGGGACTGCGGCGACGAACACGCGTGGTCTGCTCGAAGCGATCAGCACAATGTTAATAATTTTGGGCCGTTACGCCTTCGACATGGGCGAACTGGATGCCCGAACCATCGATCAGACTTGCGAGCGATGGGCGCAACACATTCTGAACGGCGCTCCCGATCCCGGCAGCCCCGGACGGACCATCCCACCCGAGACGGCGGAGCCCTACCCCGAGAGCGAGCGCAACTGGCGGGGACTGTATGACTTCGTCACGCGATTGCGGCGCCAGGAAAACAGTTACGTTACCACCCATCTCAAGGAGATCCGCCAGGTCATCGGCGATTTCGTCCAGACCATCGGCAAGATCTTCGCCGACGACCGGGAAGAACAGGCCCAGATCAACGCCGCCCTCAACGATCTGAAAAAAGTCATTGAAAACAATGCCCCGCTCGACATCCTGTCGCGGGAAGCCATGCACGCGGTCGGCCTGATCAGCCAGATCGCCGAGGAACACAACCGGCGCCACCAGAATCTCCTCGAGGAATTGAGCGGCAAACTCAAGGCCATGCGCAACGAACTGGACGCGGCCAAGCACGAGATGGAACTGGACCCGCTGACCCGCCTTTACAACCGCAAGGCCTTCGACGAACAGTTGGCCCGCGTCTTCGAACTGAACAAGCTCTCCGGCCAGCCTGCTTGTCTGCTGATGTTGGATGTGGACCACTTCAAGAGCGTCAACGATCGCCATGGCCACGCGGCTGGCGATCAGGTACTCAAGCAACTGGCCAACTGCTGCTTCTATACCTTCCCGCGCAAGGACGATTTCGTGGCCCGCTACGGCGGCGAGGAATTTGTCATCATCCTGCAGGAAACTACCCTCAAGACGGCTACCATGCTGTGCGAGCGGTTTTTACGAGCGATACGAACGCTCCGCATCGCCCTCGATCATGCAGAGAGGCTGAGCATTACCGTCTCAGTCGGTATTGCCGAACTCGATCCAAGCACCAACCCCAACCAGTGGTTGACGAGAGCCGACAACGCGCTTTATCGCGCCAAGCAGCAGGGACGCGACCAGATACAATGTTGATCCTGACCGCGCGGAGCACGCCCGCCATCACCAATACCGTCCGAAATCCGGTCCCCGTTCGGGCAGTTTGCGCGGCCTGCCCTCGTCGTCGATGGCGACATAGATGATGACCGCCTCGGTGACCTTGTCCGACAGCAATTTGCCGTCGCGGGCGCGTTGGACGAAGACCTCGACCTTGACGGTGATCGAGGTTGAACCCACCTTCTGAATCCGGGCGAAGCAGCTGACCAGATCGCCCACGAACACCGGTTTGTGGAACTCCATCGAGGTCACGGCCACGGTCGTCACCCGGCCGCCGGCGTACTCCACCGCCACCACGCTGCCGGCAACGTCCATCTGCGCCATGATCCAGCCGCCGAAAATGTTGCCGTTTGGATTGGTGTGGGCCGGCATCGCCAGAATGCGAACGGTCGGTTGGCGATCGCGCGGAAAGACGTCCCGCGGGTCCCGCGGTTCGATTGCGGACATGACAACTCCCAAACCTGAAGATGGAGCCGCGACCCCAGGACCGCGGCGGAGCCATGAGACGGACATGTCGAGCGACCCTGGCTGGATTTTTCGCTCGCCAGCGCGCCAAACTCGCTGCAAACTCGCTGCAAACTCGCTGCAAACTCGACTGCGACTATGATAGCTTATTGAAAAGCCGTTAACCCCCTAGACTGAGGATAGAGCGTAATGGCACGAAGTAGGACGGTGGCCGTCTACACTGGCGAAGAACTCGGCCGCTACGGATTCGACGATCATCCATTCGGTGAGGAACGCATCCACGCCTTCTGGGACGAGATGCACATTCGCCACCTCGACTACCAGGTACGCCTCTTTCAGCCGGTGATCGCGACCGAGGAACAGATCAGGCTGTTTCACACCGCCGGTTACGTCGAGAAGGTTAAAATCCACTCCGAGACCGGCGATGGCCTGCTGGATTATGGCGATACCCCCGCCTACAAGGGGGTATTCGAGGATGCCGCGGTGGTGGTCGGCACGGTGGTGGATGCCACCCGCAAGATCATGAACAACGAGGCCCGGCGGATTTTCGTACCCATCGCCGGCCTGCATCACAGCATGCCCGACACCGCTTCCGGCTTTTGCGTGTTCAACGATGTCGGCGTGGCCATCAAGATCCTGCAACGGGACTACGGGCTGGAGCGCATCGGCTACGTCGACATCGATGCTCACCACGGCGACGGCGTGTTTTATCCCTTCGAATCCGACCCGACCGTAATCTTCGCCGACATCCACGAGGACGGCCGCTACAACTTCCCCCAGAGCGGTTTCGCGCACGAGATCGGCAAGGGCGAGGCCAAGGGCCGCAAGCTCAATATCCCGCTGCTGCCGCTGTCGGCCGACGAAGACTTCCTGATGATGTGGGACAAGGTTGAAGATTTCCTCCAAAGATGGGAACCGCAATTCATCTTCATGAACTGTGGCGCCGATGGCCTGGACGGCGACCCGTTGGCCCACCTGCATTATTCGACCCGCGCTCACAGTCGCGCCGCTCGCGGTCTGTGCCGGATCGCCGAGGAGTTCGCCGAGGGTCGCATTCTCGGCGTGGGCGGCGGCGGTTACGACATGCGGAATGTCGGCAGAGCCTGGGTCGCCGTGGTGGATGCCTTCCTGGAAGAGCCGATGCGCTGAGGGCAACCGTTCGCTTCCCCCGCCCACCAGCGAGCGAGAGAGGTTGGATCCGATCACCATCGATGCTGAAAATCGCCACCTGGAACGTCAACTCTCTGAACGTGCGCCTGCCGCAGGTGCTGGACTGGCTGCGCGACCGGCAGCCGGACATCCTGGCCCTGCAGGAAACCAAGGTGACCGATCCCGATTTCCCGACGCTGGACATCGCCGAGGCCGGCTATCAATCTGCCTTTGCCGGACAGAAAACCTATAATGGCGTGGCGATTCTCAGCCGCCTGCCCGCCGAC
The DNA here is from genome assembly GCA_031732875.1 of Candidatus Competibacter sp. GTDB lineage: Bacteria > Pseudomonadota > Gammaproteobacteria > Competibacterales > Competibacteraceae > JAVMKJ01. The sequence continues at coordinate 28,939 of JAVMKL010000033.1, forward strand.
GGCATCGTCACGGATCCACCGGGAACGACCGATCCACAACGGCGGGTGCTGGGCGCGACCATCGGCGATGTACGGGTATTGAATCTCTACGTCCCCAACGGTCAGGCGGTCGGCTCCGACAAGTTTGCCTACAAACTCGCCTGGCTGGACCGGCTCGCCGCCTGGCTCGAAACCCAACTGGCCCAATATCCACGACTGGTGGTGCTGGGCGACTTCAACATCGCCCCGGACGACCGCGACGTACACGATCCCGAGGCTTGGGCCGGTCAAGTGCTGTGCAGCGAATCGGAACGTGCCGCGTTCCAGCGACTGCTGGATCTGGGGTTAACGGACACCTTCCGCCTGTTCCCGCAGGAGGACCACGCCTTTAGCTGGTGGGACTATCGAGCCGCCGCCTTCCGTCGCAACCTCGGCCTGCGCATCGACCATATTCTCGCCAGTCCGGTCCTGGCGGCGGCCTGTACCGCCTGTCTGGTAGACAAGGCACCGCGCCGGCTGGAACGCCCGTCCGATCACGCCCCGGTCATCGCTGAATTCGCCACCAACCTCAACTGAATCGAGCCTTCATGGAACATCATCCCCGCAACGTTCTGGTGACCGGCGGCGCCGGTTTCATCGGTTGCAACTTCGTCCGTCATCTGCTGGCCATCGACCCGGAAGTTCGCATCGTCACCCTCGACCTGCTGACCTATGCCGGTTCGCTGGACAAGCTGCGCGATCTGCCCGATCCCGCCCGGCATGTCTTCGTCCAGGGCGACATCTGCGACCGGCCGCTGGTGGACCGACTGCTGCGCGAACACCAGATCGACACCATTGCCCATTTCGCCGCCGAAAGCCATGTGGACCGTTCCATCACCGGGCCGGCGGCCTTCGTGCAAACCAACCTGGTCGGCACCTTCACTCTGCTGGAGGCGGCGCGCCAGTTCTGGCTGGACAATGGCAAAATGGTCGAGCATTGCCGCTTTCATCACATCTCCACCGACGAGGTGTACGGCACGCTGCGACGCGACGATCCGCCGTTCGCCGAAACTACCCCCTACGCGCCCAACTCGCCCTACTCCGCCTCCAAGGCCGGTTCCGACCATCTGGCGCGGGCCTATTTCCACACCTACGGCCTGCCGGTGGTAACCACCAACTGCTCCAACAACTACGGCCCCTTCCAGCACGGCGAGAAGTTCATCCCCACCGTGATCCATTCCTGCCTGCTGCGGAAACCGATTCCGGTCTATGGCGACGGCAGCAACATCCGCGACTGGCTCTACGTCGAGGACCACTGCCGGGGCATCGAGGCGGTAATCTGCCAGGGCCGGCTGGGCGAGACCTACAACATCGGCGGTTGCAACGAATGGGCGAACATCGACATCACCCGGTTGATCTGCAAGCTGCTGGACGAGCGCTGCCCGGAACATGCGCCGCACGAGCGGTTAATCACCTTTGTGACCGACCGACCCGGCCACGATTGGCGCTATGCCATCGACGCCGACAAGATGGCCAGAGAACTGGATTGGCGACCCCAGGAAACCTTCCAGACCGGCATCGCCAAGACCGTGGACTGGTATCTGAAGCAGCACGCAGCCGACCCCACCCAAACCGAATCCAAACCATGACCCATCCCGCCTTTCAGCACCTGCGCAGCCACCCCGTTCCCGCTCTGCGGCTGGAGTTTCAGGAATATCGCCACATTGCCACCGGCGCCCGGCACCTGCATCTGGCCGCCGACGATTCGCACAACGCCTTCATGGTGGCGTTCCTGACCGTGCCGCAGGACTCGACCGGCGTGGCCCACATCCTCGAACACACCAGCCTGTGCGGCAGCCGACGCTACCCGGTGCGCGATCCGTTTTTCATGATGATCCGCCGGTCGCTCAACACCTTCATGAACGCCTTCACCAGCAGCGACTGGACCGCCTACCCGTTCGCCAGCCAGAACCAAAAGGATTTCAACAACCTGCTGGATGTGTACCTGGATGCAACCTTTTTCCCGCTGCTGGACGAGCGTGATTTCGCCCAGGAAGGCCACCGGCTGGAATTCGCCCAGCCCGGCGATCCGAACTCGGAACTGCTGTTCAAGGGCGTGGTGTTCAACGAAATGAAAGGTGCGCTGAGTTCGCCAGTACAACGACTGGGACTGGCGCTGCAAAGCCGGTTGTTTCCCACCACCACCTATCATTACAACAGCGGCGGCGATCCCGAGGCGATACCCGATCTCACTTACGCACAGCTCAAGTCCTTCCACGCCCGCCACTACCATCCGTCGAACGCCATCTTCCTGACCTACGGCGACATCCCCGCCGCCGACCATCAGGAACGCTTCGAGACCCGGGCGCTGGATCAATTCCAGGCACTGAAACTCGACCTGGCCATCCCCGACGAGCGCCGCCATACCGCGCCGGTCGCCGATCTCATCCACTATCCCCTGGATGGCGTCGAAGACCCGAGCGATCAGACCCACGTCGTACTGGGCTGGCTGCTGGGACCGATCACCGACCCGCTGGCGACCCTGCGGGCGCGGCTGTTGAGCGACGTGCTGCTGGACAACAGCAGTTCGCCGCTGCGCAATGCCCTGGAAACCTCCGAACTCGGCGCCGCGCCGTCGCCGCTGTGCGGTTTCGATACCTCCACGCGCGAGGCCACCTTCGTCTGTGGCCTGGAGGGTTCCAACCCCGAACACGCCGAGGCGGTCGATGCGCTGGTGTTCGACGTGCTGCGCCAGGTCGCCGCCGAGGGCGTGCCGCGGAACGCGGTGGACGCCGCCCTCCATCAATTGGAACTGAGCGAGCGCGAAATCACCGGCGACGGTTTCCCCTACGGCTTGCGCCTGCTGATGGAAGCGCTGACCCCGGCGATCCACGGCGGCGACCCGCTGCCGGCGCTGGACAGCGATCCGCTGCTGGAGCAACTCCGAGTCGAAAGCCGGGACACCGGTTTCATCCCGCGCCTCGCCCGGCAACTGTTGCTGGACAACCCACACCGGGTCCGGCTGACCATGGCCCCCGATCCGGAACTGAGCGCGAAACAGGCGGCGGCGGAACGGGAACGGCTGGCGGTCCTTCGCGCGACGCTGGCCGAAGCCGACCAAACCCGCATCGTCGAACAGGCCCGGACGCTGGCCGAACGCCAGCAACGGCAGGACGATCCCGAACTTCTGCCCAAGGTCGGCCTGGAAGATGTTCCGCCGGATTTGAAAATCGCCGAGGGCGTCGCCCGTCCCGTCGGCGCGCTCCCCGCCACCTGGTACGCCCAGGGCACCAACGGCATGGTCTACCTGCAAGCCGTGCTCGACCTGCCGGCGCTGGAACCCGAGGAGCTGGATCTATTGCCGCTGTTCTGCGCCTGCCTGAGCGAAGTGGGCAGCGCCGGCCGCGACTACCGAACCACCCAGGCCCGGCAGGCGGCGGTAACCGGCGGCCTCAGCGGCCGCGCCAGCGTGCGCGGCGGGGTGGACGACGTCAACCGGGTCCAGGGCGTGCTGGTGCTGGCCGGCAAGGCATTGGCCCGCAACCACGCCGCGCTGGCCGAGCTGCTGTGGGAAACCCTGACCTCCCCGCGCTTCGACGAGTTGCCCCGGTTGCGCGAATTGATCGCGCAAATTCGCGCCCAGCGCGAGGAGGGAGTGACCGATCACGGCCACATGCTGGCGCTCGCGGCCGCCTGTTCCAGCCTGAGTCCGGTGGCGGCGCTCAGCCATCGCTGGGAGGGTTTGCAAGGGCTGCGCGCCGTGAAGGCGCTGGACGACGCGCTGGACGATGCCGGGGCGCTGGCCGCCTTCGCCGCCCGGCTGGAACGCTTGCGCGACCGCCTGCGCGACGCTCCCCGGCAACTGCTGGTGGTGAGCGAAGCCGCGCGACAGGAAGCCATCGCCGGGGCGCTGGCCATCCACTGGCGGGACGGTCACACCGCCCCCGTCGAACCTTTCACCCTCACCGCGCCGGAGCCGCAACCTTCACGGCAGGGCTTCAGCGTCAACACCCAGGTCAATTTCTGCGCCAAGGCCTATCCGACCGTCGCCCAGAACCACCCCGACGCCCCGGCCCTGCACGTGCTGGGCGATTTCCTGCGCAACGGCTACCTGCACCGCGCCATTCGCGAACAGGGCGGCGCCTACGGCGGCGGCGCGGGCTATCACCCCGACAGCGGCGCCTTCCGCTTCCATTCCTACCGCGATCCGCGACTGACCGATACTCTGGCCGATTTCGACCGGGCGCTGGACTGGCTACAAACCCACGACCATCCGGCGCGGACTCTGGAGGAAGCCATTCTCGGCGTCATCGCCGCCATCGACAAGCCCGGCTCGCCCGCCGGCGAGGCGATCGGCGCCTTCTTCGGTACTCTGTTCGGCCGCACCCCGGAGCGGCGCCGCGCCTACCGGCAACGCGTGCTCGAAGTCACGCTGGACGATCTCAGGCGGGTCGCGACGACCTGGCTCCGACCGGAACAGGCCCATTGCGCGGTGCTCAGCGACGCGCGGACGCTGGCAGAACAGGAAAACTGGGCTATCACGGCGATTTGATTCTCGCCGACGCCATCAAGGTTCATCGGAATGCGTAAACCGCCCCCGCCGCCCCGCTTCCGCCTCGACGACCGCTCACCCGGGAACTGATCGCCCGCGGCGAAGCCTTGCTGTCGGCCCACAACTACAAGGACGCCATCGACGTCTACAAACTGCTGCTGAAGCGCGAACCACAACTCGAGGCCGGCTGGCGCGAATCGCTGGCCACGGCCTACCTGGAACGGGCCAAGCAACTGGCCCAGAAAACGATGTACCGGGAAGCCGCCGTTCTGTGGGAAAACATCCCCAGCCTGTGCGGCCAAGCCCCGCGACCCGACCTCTACATCGACTGGCTGCTGCGCGCTGGCCAATACGCCAAGGCGATGAGCGCCCATGCCCACCACGCGGCCGCATTGCCCGCCGCCGGCGAACTCGAAACGCTGTTGGCCGCCTTGGCCCTGGCCGGGCAAAGGGAAGTGCTGCAAGCGCTGCTCCCGGAGACACCGCTGCGCCGGCAGATGACCGCCGCCCAGGCCGCGCTGCGCGCCTATGGCCAGGGCGAGGCCGACGCCGTCGTGCGCGAACATCTGCAAGCGATCTCCATTCGTTCGCCCTTCCGGGATCTGCGCCAGATCCTTGCCGGCCTGCCGAAACTGGAAACCGATCCGGCCGGCGCCCCGGCTCTGGTCGAACGCATTTCCCCGACGTCTCCTTATCACGACCTCGCCGAAGTCGTGCGCGCCTGCGCCGCCGGCGAGCCCATCCGCGCGCTGCTGGTGCTCGATCCGACCCAGCGCGAACTGGCCGGCGGTCTGCTCGGGCTGGATCCGCGTCAGCTCAAACTATTCCGGGAATGGGCGCGGCTGGGTGAAAAACCCGGCGACAAGGCGATATTCGACTTCATCGCGGCCAACCTGGCGGCGTTCGACCGCGAGCATGCCCGCCGCGCCTGTCTGGCGCTGCTGCCCGCCTACACCCCGGGGCAATCCGTCTACGCCAAGCTGTTTGGGCCGCTGCCCTCGTTCGAAACGCGCCGCTTCCATGCCCTGCGGGCGGAACGGGAACACGACCTCGACGGCGCCTTGCGCCATTGGCGGGTCTGCGCCGACGCCCTGTCGAACGATGCCGGCAACCCGGATGGTCGCCTGATGGCGGCGCTCGTCCTGCGCCACATGGCGGAACTGGCCGAGCAGGCCGACGACGTCCCCTGGGGCCCGCCGCCGAAAACGGCCGAATACCTGGAAGAAAGCCTGCGGCTCGATCCGGACGACCGCGACACCTACCTGCAATTGGCCAAGCTGCGCCAGCAGGAAGGCGACGACAAGGACTACTACCAGTGGGTGGAACGCGCGGTCAGACAGTTTCCCGACGATCCCCAGGTGCTACTGACCGCAGTGGAAACCGCCACCGCCCGCAAAGCCTACAAAAAAGCCGCTGGCTTCGCCGCGCGAGTGCTGGAACTGGACCCGATCAACAGCAAGGCCCGCAACATCCTGATCAACTCTCATCTGGCCCACGCCCGCAAACAGATCCGGGCCGGTAAATACGCGCTGGCGGGCAAGGAACTGGATAGCGCCAGCCAACTGGAGCGGGACAACGCCCGCAGCGGGATTGTCGAACTCAACCGGGGTCTGCTGGCTTACCAGCAACACCAGCGCGAGCGCATGAGGCAATGGCTCCAGGAAGGCGTCCGCCTCGCCGGCAATCCGCTGTTGGGATGGCTGCGGCTGGCGGTGGAAACATCCCGCCTCAGGTTGGAGCCGACCTTTTTCCAACGCGATCTCGGTCTCGGCGATCCGCGCAAACTGACCGTCAGCCGTGCCGATCTGCTGGCCCTGACGCAACTGGTCAACGCCTACCGGGAGGAAGGCGTCGAGGATCTCAGGGCGGTGCTGGAAGATCTGGAAAAACCGCTGAAACGCGCGATCAAGCAGCTGACCGACGAAAACGACCTGATGTCGGTCTGCGAGTGCCTGCATCGGACGCCGCATCACGAACTGCTGGAGCACGCTGCTACTCAGGCGCTCGAACGGCACCCGAACCGACCGCTGTTCGTTTACTATCAGATTGTTGGCCGCGCCGAGGGCGACATCGAGGCGGTCAAGAATCGCGACTACGACCGACAGATTGTTGGCCGCGCCGAGGGCGACATCGAGGCGGTCAAGAATCGCGACTACGACCGACTGGAGCAGGCCCTGAACCAGGCCGCCGCCGCCAAGGACCACCGCGCCGTCACTCAGATCGAACGATTCCTCAGCCAAGGGCCGCTCTCCCTGCCCTTCCCCGGGATCGGCGGCGGCCCGATGCCGATGCCGATGCCGATGCCGATGCCGATGCCGCCCAAAATGCGGAGTGAAATGGAAAACATCCGCAAGGAACTGGAGCGGCTGCCACCGGAGCTGCGGGACCGGATGCTGGACCAAATACTGGATACCCTACCGCCTGACGAGGACTTTCCGCCTGAATTGCAAAGGGCGCTCATGAAAGCCATGCTGCTCAGCGGCCAAGGTCTTGCGGACCTTCTGGACGAGTTAAGCGGCATCCCCCTGCCGCTCCCGGGTCGGGGCGGTCCCCGAAAACGCCGGAGTTGATCATGCCGAGTCCCTTCGCCGTACTGGGCGTCGCCGAAACCGCCGACGACGCCGCCATCAAGAAAGCCTATCTGCAACAGGTGCGCGAGCACCCCCCGGAGCGCGATTCCGAACGCTTCCAGGCCATCCGCGCCGCCTACGAAGCCATCAAGACCCGACGGGATCGCCTCCGCTACCGCCTGTTCGGGCAGGAAATGCCGGATCTGGCCGGGCTGATGGCGTTCGCCCTGCAACCCGGCCCGCGCCGCCGCCCGACCGAGCAACAATTGCGACAATTTTTGAACGGCCGCCTGACCGGCCAAAAATAAAGACCTCTCATGGACACCGAAACCACAGAACGCATGCTGGATCGCTTCCGCGCCTATCTGAACGAAGAGCCCGAAGCCGTCCCGGCCGAAACGAGTCAAGACAACCGGCGGACCGACCTGTATTCGCTGTTTGCCGAACTGGTGGCGCTGAAGAACGAGGTCCGGCTGGAATCGCGCCAGGTCAAGACCGCGCTGGACGAGTTCCGGGCGGTGTTCGAAACCTTGCAAGCCAGCCAAACCCAGCTTGCCGGCGAACTGGATCGCGCCCGCAACGCGCTGCCCGAACAGCGGCGGGCGGCCCTGAAGCCGGTGCTGCTGGAACTGGTGGATTTGCGCGACCGCCTGGAAGCCGGCCTGCGCGTCCTCCACAACTACCGCCCCACGCTGCCGGGCCGGCTGTTGGGGGTGGGGCGGCGGGAACGCGTGCTGCTGCAAGCGATCACCGAGGGCCAGGACATCAGCCTGCGCCGTTTGGACCAGATCCTGAGCGCCCAGCAGGTGACCGCCTTGCATGCCCGAGGCCAGCCGCTCGACCCTCACATCATGCGCGCCGCCGAGTTGGACCACCGGCCGGATCTGGCTAACGGCATCGTCACCGAGGAACTGCGCAAGGGCTACCTCTGGCGGGGCGAACTGCTGCGGCTGGCGGAAGTTCGGGTCAATCGCGGACCGGACACCGATACCCCACCGGATGTCCCTCCCTCAAACTAAAGCGAGTCGCAATTTCATGACTGAAAAAATCATCGGCATCGACCTGGGCACCACCAATTCCGAAGTGGCGGTGGTGGAAAACGGTCGCGTCACCGTCATCGACGCCAGCCCCGGCAACCCGATCCTGCCTTCCTTCGTCAGCCTCGCCGACGACGGCTCGATCCTGGTGGGGAACCGGCCAAGAATCAGTATGTCCTCTACCCGGAACGCACCATCAAGTCCATCAAGCGGCGGATGGGCAGCGCCGACCGGGTGCGAATGGGCGACGGCGACTACACTCCCCAGGAAATCTCCGCCATCATCCTGCGACGGCTGAAGACCATCGCCGAGGCCCATCTGGGCGGCTCGATTCAGAAGGCGGTGATCACCGTGCCGGCCTATTTCTCCGATGCCCAGCGCCAGGCGACCCGGGAAGCCGGCGAGATCGCCGGACTGGAGGTAGTGCGGATCATCAACGAACCGACCGCCGCGGCGCTGTCCTACGAAGCCAACCATCAGGGCCACAAGAAGGTGCTGGTCTACGATCTGGGCGGGGGCACCTTCGACGTGTCGGTGGTCGGCATCAAGGACAACGTGGTCGAGGTGCTGGCCAGCCACGGCAACAACCATCTGGGCGGCGACGATTTCGACGCCCAGATCGTCGAGCACATCGTCGAACACCTGAAGGGACGGGGAGCGGACCCGACCGCGTCGCGGCGGGCGATGGCGTGCATCACCCGGGCGGCGGAAACCGCCAAGATCGCCCTGTCCGACCAGCCCTACACCCGGATCGAGGAGGAATACCTGCTGGACCAGGCCGGCGCGCCGGTCAACCTGTCCCTGGAACTGTCGCGGGACGACTACGAAGACATGATCGCCGGCTACATCGACGAAACCCTGGAGGCGGTGCACGTGGCGCTGAAGGGCGCCAACCTGACCGTGTCCGACATCGACGAGGTCCTGCTGGTGGGAGGCGCCACCCGCACGCCGATCATCACCCGGCGGCTGGAGGAGGATTTGGATCTGACGGTGCGGGCCGAGGTTAACCCGGATTTGTGCGTCGCCACCGGCGCCGCCATCCAGGCGGCGATGCTGGCCGGCGAGACGGTCTCGGCGGTGCTGGCCGGCGAGACGGTCTCGGCGGTGCTGGTCGACGTCACGCCCTACACCTTCGGCACCAGCGCCCTCAGCGACCGGAACGGTATGCTCTATCCGTTTACCTACGTACCGATCATTCACAAGAATACTCCGATCCCGGTCACCAAGAGCGAGGTGTTTTACACCCATGTAGACCAGCAGAAAGCGGTGAAAGTAGATGTCTATCAGGGTGAGGATCCGGATGCTCTGAACAACATTCCAATCGGCGAGTTCATGGTGGAAAACCTGAGCAAAGTGCCGGCCGGCAATCCGATTATCGTGCAGTTCGCGCTGGACCTGAACGGAATCATGCAAGTATCGGCGCGCGAGAAGAACACCGGAATGGAGAAATCCATCCGCATCGACAACGTCCTGTCCCGCTTCCAGGAGGGCGAGTTGGAAACGGCGCGGGCGCGGGTCAACGCCCTGTTCGCGAGCGAAGAAACCGATGCGGGGCAACCTGCGGCAACAGCGAGTGGGGCTACCGATCACCAGCTTACGGTGCAGGTGCGGGCGCTGGTGGAAAAGGCCGAACGGCTGCTGGACAGCGCCGCCGCGGACGATCGCGAGGAGATGATCAATCTGATCGAGACCATCAAGGACGCGGTGAGCGGCGGCAACCTCGCCGCGCTGGCCGAGCCGATGGCCGCGCTGGCCGATATCCTGTTCTACCTGGAATCGTGATGAAACGTTGCCCGGTCTGCCGCGCCCCGTTCAGGGACGCGCCGATCTGCTATCGTTGCGGCGCGGATTTGAGTCCGCTGTTGGCCATCGAAGCCGAAGCCGTGACGCTGGAGCGGCGGGCGGTGACCCTGCTGTGCGCCGGCGAACTGCTCGAAGCGCGCCAAGCCGCCGAACGGGCGCTGGCGCTTCAGTACAGTCCGCTGGCGCTCGCGATTCGCGACTTCACGCGCAAGGAACTGGTAACCAACGAGGCGCAGCTGTTCGAGCGGTTGCTGCAATAGCTTCGGCGGGCCATGGGGATCAAGGCGCGGCTTGCCGCAATGCCTCCACGAATCCCCGGTGTTCCCCGCCCCCCAGTTCGCGTTGCTGGTCGGCCAGAACCCGGGCCAGGTCGCCATCGAGCAGGGCCGGGACGTTCAGCACCAATCCGGGAAATATCCGGCCGCGTAACAGTCCGTCCGTTGCCGGCTGGAGCGGCTGATAGTCGTCTTCCTCCAGAACGAACCACAAAATCCGCTTTTCGCGCACCAGCCACACCAGATATTCCCGCACCCCGTTGCGGCGATACACCTTGCGCTTGTCGTGCAGGTCGTGGGAAGCGCTGGTCGATGCGATCTCGACGATCAGTTCCGGCGCGCCTTCCAGATAATCGTCCCGACTGACGCGGGAATTCCCACCCGCCCGTTCCGGCAGGCGCAGCAGGGCATCCGGCTGGAATTCGTTGTCGGCGTCCAGCCGCAACGTGGCGTTGTCGGCCAGGCGAACGCCGGGAGTAGCGGCCATGTAGACAGCCAGCCAACCCATGACGAGCGCGTGCGGTTCAGCATGTTGTTCGAAATGCAGCGGCGAGGGCATGAAGACGGTTCCTTCGATCAGTTCGGCCTTTTTCAGTCGCGGCATGGCGTGGTACCGCCGCTCGAACTCCTTGCGGGTCAAGCAGTCGCCGTTTTCCAAAAAGGGGACTTCCAGCGCCAAAGCGGACATGGTGGATTCCTGTCAGGTGAACGGTCGCTCCGATTTTGCGCAAGGCGCGGGGCGGATTCAAGCCCGTCCCGCAAGGTCCCGCGCGACGCAAATCCGGTGCGTATGGCGCTTTGCGCCAGGGTGGATTAACCTTAGGCTCAATATGGATTCCAGTCAGTTCGGTGCGTTATGCGACCAGCAACGTTAAGAGGGGGCTGAGCAGGCCTTTACCCCGGATGCGAACGTTATGCACGAACTGAAAGAAGCCCAAGTACAGCGGCAGTTTCTCCTGCGAGAGGCCGCGATGCGGTCGCAACCAGGAACGGAGTAAGGACCAAAAGCCCTCCAGGGTGTTGACATGAATTGCATGGAAGCCATCCCCGTCCTCGTCACGGGCGTATTCACCCCGGCCATGACACACCGTATGATGATCAAAGCCCCAGTCCTTCAACGGGTTATAGATGGCATATTCATCGGTATGGACGCGCGTTCCCGGCGCGATGAACGTCTGGATGAGGGGGCGAATCGTGGCCTGCCGGACATTCTCGACCATCCGGATGACCACCGCGCCACCCCGTTGAATCATGCCGAAAATCGGTGGCTTTTCGGTCGCCAAGGTTCCCCGACCCCGCGCCCCCTGCAACCGGCGCCGCCGACCCCGCCGGCCAGCGCTTCGCACCGCTTCCGGCTGTCCTTTGTGGCCGGCGATGACGTAAACCTCGTCGCATTCCACGTCCCCCGACAGGACCGATTCGGGTTGGCGCAGCACGATCCCGTCCCGCAGTTGCTCGGTCATCCGCTGCGTATCGCTGGGGTCCAACCCCAATTCCCGGGCGATCTGGGCATTCGAGAGGTTCAACCCCATGAAATACAGACACAAAACCCACACCGAGAGCGGTTGATGATGCCCCGCGAAGACCGTCCCCGTCAGATCGTCAAAGTAGCGCTCGCATCCCCGACAGCGATATTTCCGCCGCGCCGGTTGCGTCGTATCCCGCCCCTGCTTCGTCAGGGCGGCCGCGCCGCAGTGGGGACAACGGACCCCGTCGGCCCACCGCAACTGGCGAATCACCTCATAGCATTTATGGTCGTCCAGCAGGGTTTGAAGGGGGATCATCATCGGCGACCTTCGGTCAAAGGGGTTCGGTACCCGTTCAGTGTACCCGCCAACCTCCGCCGGCGCGATCCGGCCTCAACAGTCTGGAATCCATATTGAGCCAAAAAACAAAGGGCGCCGGCCCCATTTTCTCTGGCCCGGCCATATAAACCCGCCAATAACCAATAACACGAACCAGACCGCCATGGAAATCTTCGTCTATCACACTCCCGATCAAGTCCCCGATCTAAGCCGGAAGGCCCGCAAGGGCGGACTCAGCCTCGACCTCCCCGCCTGCGCCATCGTCATCGACGTACTGCGCGCCACCACCACCATGGCGACGGCGCTCGAATCCGGCGCCGAAGCGATTCAAGTGTTCGACGACCTCGATGAATTATTCAAGGCCAGCAAGCGCTGGCCGGCGGAGCAACGGTTGTTGGCCGGCGAGCGCGGCGGCGAAAAGCTGGAAGGCTTCGATCTCGGCAACTCGCCGGCGGAATGCACGCCGGAGCGGGTCGCCGGCAAGCGCCTGTTCATGAGCACCACCAACGGCACCCGCGCCCTGGAGCGGGTGCAGCGGGTACCGATCCTGCTGACGGCGTCGCTGACCAACCGGGCGGCGGTGGCGCGCTATCTGTTGCGGGAGCAACCGCACACCATCTGGATCGTCGCGGCCGGCTGGCGCGGCGGGTTTTCGCTGGAGGACACCATCTGCGCCGGGGCCATCGCCTGCGCGCTCAGCGTCGAACGCGACAGCGACTGCGCGGGGGACGACGAATCCATCGCCGCCATGGCCCTGTTCGAGCAATGGCAGACCCGCTTGCCCCGCCTGCTGCGCTACGCCCACCACGGCCGCGGTCTGGCGGCGCTGGGCTGCGAGGAGGATCTGGATTACTGCGCCCGGATCGACAGCGTCGACGTCGTGCCGCTGCAAGTCGAACCGGGGGTGCTGAAAGCGGCAGCGCTGGATTGAATTTCAGGGCTGCGGCTTTAGCCGCAGCTTGAACCGAACCAGTACTTCGTTCGCGACCGTGTCGGTATCGGCCCAGGGACCGTCGCCCACGTTGAAGTCGAGCCGCTTAATCTCAAACTGCCCCGCCGCAATCAAATCCTGACCTTCGGCCCCGATGGTCAGCGGCGCGATAATCTCCCGGCTGACGCCCTTGAGCGCCAGCGTCCCACCGATTTCGTAACGGCCACCGCCCAACGCTCGGAACTGCTTGGCCTCAAAGGTCGCTTCCGGGAAAGCAGCGGTATCAAACCAGCGCTTGCGCTTGACTTCGGTCGTCAAGTCCGACGCCGACAGTGCGATGCTGTTCATATCGATCACGATGCGAGCGCGACTTTTCTCGATGGCGGCCGGATCCAGTACGGCGTCCACCGCGAATTTCTGAAACCGCCCCTCGGCCGGCACGCCCATCTGCTTGCCCGCGAACGCGATCTCGCTCTGGTCCGGCACCAGCACCTGGCCGGCTCGCGTCTCCAGGACCACCAACGCCAGACCGAGCGCCACCAGCATCATCGACAGGCTGCGTCTTGCCATCATCTCTCATCCCTCCTTACGTTTAGCCAGCGGCAACATACGCGCCAGTACGTCGTCGCGTTCGATGAAATGGTGCTTGAGCGCCGCGCCGACATGAGCGACCACCAGAACCAACAGCGTCCAGTTCAGCCACTCGTGCAGCGTCCTGAGCCGACCTGCCAGCGCTTCGTCGGCGCCGATCAGATCCGGCAACGGCAGTACTCCCAGATACACGACCGGAATCCCCTTGGCGGAACTGTACAGCCAGCCACTGAGCGGGATGGCGAAGAGGAGCGCATACAACGAAACATGGACGGCACGGGCCGCCCGCCGTTGCCAGGCGGGAAGGGAAGCCGGCAACGACGGGACGGCATGAGTCAGACGCCACGCCAGCCGCAGGACGGTCAGTTCGAACACGGTGATTCCCAGCCACTTGTGCCAGGCAATCCAGCGCAGTTTTCGAGGGCTGATTTCCATATTGGCCAGCGTCAGACCCAGAGCGAAGGCGATCACGATCAGCACCGCCGTCAGCCAGTGCAGCCCGATCACCATGCCGGTATAACGCGTCGCGGTATTTTGCGCCATGTCGCTCCACCTCAATACTTGTGATCCCGGATTTCGCCTCGCTCCATCCGAGCCTTGCCTCCGACCTTCACTGGACCTTGGCTTCCCGCGCGGCCTCGACCTGGATCGACAATTTCACTTCCTCGCCGATCACGCCCGGATAGGCGGTAATTCCGAAATCACCGCGCTCGATCATCGTCGCGGCGTCGCCCGCGCAATAATATTTCTTGTAGACCGGATGCTCGCCGCATTTGAACTGGGTGAAGGTCAGAGTGACCGGCCGGGTGACGCCGCGCAGGGTCAATTGCCCCTCGGCCTTGACCAGCTTGTCACCAGCGAAATCCAGTTTATCGGACTTGAAGGTCACGGTCGGATACTTGGCGGCATCGAGGAAATCCTCGCCGCGCAGGTGTTCGTCGCGCTTGGCATCGGCGGTATCCAGGCTGTTCGCGTTGATCGTGATCTCGACCGAACCCGTCTTGGCGGTAAAATCCAGGGTCGCGCTACCCATCACCTTGCGGAACAAGCCGCGCGTGGTGGACCAGCCTAGGTGGTTGATCTCAAAGAACGGGTAAGTGTGCGCGCTGTCGATGACGAATTTCTCGGGGGCGGCCTGTACGGCCGGTGCGAAAGTCGCGCTCAACAACGCGGCAACGACCGCGGCCTGAATCACCGGCTTTTTCATGACGTGTTCCTCGCTGATTCGATTACATGAAATTCACGGTTTTATGGTAATCTTTGCGGAAACGCACATAAATAGACAATACCGCAACTTACAATTTGCATCGACGCACAACTATGGAATGGGATGACTACCGCCATTTCCTGGCGATAGAACAAGCGGGATCGGTTTTGGGCGCGGCCAAGCGGCTGGGCGTGAACCACACCACCGTTCTGCGGCGGATCGCCAGTTTGGAACGACGGTTGGGAGTCCGGTTGTTCGAGCGCTTGCGTACCGGCTATACCCCCACCACCGCCGGCGAGGAACTGCGCGATGTGGTCCTGCGCGTGCAACAGGCGCTGCTGGACGCCGAACATCGACTGTCGGGCAAGGACCTGCAACTATCGGGGGTCGTGCGGGTCGCCACCACCGACACGCTGTCTGCTGGCCTGCTGCTGCCGCACCTGCGGACATTTCGGGAACTGCATCCCCGCATCCAGTTGCAGGTGATCGGCTCCAATCAGTTCGCCAACTTGACCCGGCGCGAGGCCGACGTCGCCATTCGCGCGACCAACCAACCGCCGGACAACATGCTGGGCCGCAAAATTGGCTTGGCGCGTTCGGCGGTATATGGAACACCGCGATATCTCCGCGAACGGGGTCGCGACCTCGCCTCCGACCGACACGACTGGATCGGTCTGGACGAAACGCTGGCCCATCTGCCCGAATACCGCTGGCTGGAGCGGCGGGTCCCCCCCGAGCGGATCGTGCTGCGGCTCAACAACCTGCTGCACAAGGTCGCGGCGGTCAAGGACGGTCACGGCATCGCGCCGCTATTATGCTTTTTGGCCGAACGCGAACCGGACTTGATCCGCCTGACGGAGCCGGAACCGCTATTCGATACCGACATCTGGCTGCTCGGCCATCCCGACTTGCGGCAGGTGGCTCGCGTTCGCGCCTTCATGGATTTCATCACGCAACGCGCCGCCGCCGACAAGCTGTTGCAAGGCGGGCTTATCAAGCACCAGGGCATCGAAACCTCATCCGATTCGCCGTGAAACCGCTTGGGTGGGTCATGCCATCCGACCTACAAAGCTCTCAAAATATTTCGAGGCTATAATTGACACCAAGCTTGCTTGGAACGGGAACAACCGAGCGCCATCCAACCATCACCCAATGCTGCCAATGACCTCATGGGATGGTACATTGGAATCGCCGAACCGCATGCAAA
>JAVMKL010000034.1:0-8273 GCA_031732875.1 Candidatus Competibacter sp.
ACCAGCCGGTTTCGGAAATGCAGCGGATCTTCAACCGTTGCAGGGCGCCGATATCCAGGGTTTGAGTGGTCGTTGACATGGCGATAACCTCCTTCGGATGGATCGACATCCGGGGATGAGAAGTGTACGGAACGCTACCATAACGTTAAGGGTTCGTTCTCGAAACATGACCGTATTGCGGATCCGCATTTTCAACAACGATTTTCAATCACCCGGAGGCGGCCCGGCGCCGCGCCCGCGAGGAATCGATTGATGTTTCCAACTGACTGTTGTGGCCCTGACGATCGTCTGCTGACGCTGGCGGAGGCTCTTGCCGCCGCCCTGGATTCGGTCGAGCCGATCCGCGATTCGGACTTCATCCCGCTCCTTGATGCCTGCGGTCGGGTCTTAGCCAGCGACCTGCCGGCCCGGCTCGACGTGCCGCCGAGCGACAATTCGGCAATGGACGGCTTCGCCCTGTATCTGGCCGATGCGCGGTCGGACGAGCCGACCCGGTTGCCGGTGGTGGGACAGGCGCTGGCCGGGCATCCGTATCCGGACAGGATTCCACGCGGCGCGGCGGTTCGGATCACCACCGGCGGCGTGATGCCGGACGGGCCAGACGCGGTGATCGTGCAGGAGCAGTGTCTGATCGCCCCGGACGAGAGCTGGATCGAGATCGAGCCTCAGGCCGCTGCCCGGCTCAAACCTGGGGAGAACATCCGCCGGCGCGGCGAGGACGTGCGGGCCGGCACGGTGCTGCTGTCGCGCGGTTTGCGGTTGCGCCCGCAGGATGTGGCGCTGGCGGCGGGTCAGGGGGTCGCCGCCCTGGAAGTGGTACGCCAGCCGCGGGTGGCGGTCGCGTCCACCGGGGATGAGTTGCGCGAGCCGGGAGTCGAACTGCCGCCGGGCGCGATTTACGAAACGAACCGCTACACCTTGATCGGTTTGTTGCGGCGGCTGGGTTGCGCGGTGACCGATCTGGGCATCCTGCGCGACGAGCGAGACGCGGTACTGCCGGCGCTGCGCTACGCGGCGGCCAGCCACGACGTGCTGCTGACCTCGGGCGGGGTGTCGGTCGGCACGGCCGACCTGGTCAAGGATGTCATCGCCGAACTGGGACGGATCGAATTCTGGCGGCTGGCGGTCAAGCCGGGCAAGCCGGTGACCTTCGGACGGATTCAGGATTGCATGGTGCTGGGCCTGCCGGGCAACCCGGTGTCGGTGATGGTGTCCTTCCTGTTTTTCGCCAGGCCGTTGCTGTTGAAGCTGATGGGAATCGAACCGACGGACCCGCCGCGGCTGTCGGTGGCGGCCGATTTCCAGTTCCGGCGCAAGCCGGGCCGGCGCGAGTGGCTGCGGGCCCGGTTGCGGTCCGATCCAATCCGGGGGTTGCTGGCCAGCATCTACCACACGAGCAGTTCTGGCGCCCTGTCGTCCCTGTCCTGGGCCGACGGTCTGGTGGAACTGCCCGAGGACTGCGCCGGCGTCGCGCCCGGCGATAAGGTGGACTATCTGCCGTTCGGCGGGCTGGGGGTAGAATAGCAATCTCGCTCGCCTGGGAATTGACCCCATGAATATCCCCAAACCCGACCCCCAACAGATTTGGCGCAAAGTGTCCCAGCAACCCCTGCCCGGCAACCTGGGACGGCTGGGCGCCTTCGGTCTTGCCATCGGCCTGTTGTTGTGCCTGCTGGCGTTCGTCTGGTTTTTCTGCCGCATCGAACCCGGTACCGGCGAAATCGCGGTCCTGATCCGCAAGACCGGCGATGATTTGCCGTCGGGCGCGATTATCGCCCTGGAGCCCGGCCAGAAAGGCATTCAGTTCGAAGTGTTGCCGGAAGGCCGCTATTTCCGCGATCCCTATACCTGGGGCTGGCGGATCGCCAAAATCACCGACATTCCCGCCGGCAAGCTGGGCGTGCTCACCCGACTCTACGGCCGGGAACCGCCAGCCGGCCAGATCCTGGCCCAGGGGGATTGCGGCAAGGCCGGGCCGAATGACGAGAAGGGCATCATTGCCGCCGTGCTGCGCCCGGGCAAATACCGCATCAATCCCTACGCATGCAGCGTGGAGCTGTTCGACGCCCTGTCGATTCGCCCCGGCGCGGTGGGGGTGGTGACCTCGCTGGTGGGTAAGGATGTGCTGAACGACGATCTGCCGGCGGAGGCGCGCAACACCTATCTGGTGGGCGAGGGGCTGAAGGGGGTGGTGCCCCGAGTGCTCGATCCCGGCACCTATTATCTCAATCCCTATCTCTACAACGTGGTTGAAGTGACCTTGCAGAGCCAGCGTTTCGTGCTGGGTGGCGAGGACGCCATCAGCTTTCTGACCCTGGACGGCTTCAACGTCGATGTCGAGGGCACCATCGAGTTCGGCATCGAGCGCGACAAGGCGGCGCTGATCACCCATCAGGTCGGGGACATGGAGGACGTGCTCAAGAAGCTGATCCTGCCGCGCGCGCGGGGTTTCAGCCGGATCGAGGGCAGCAAGCATCCGGCGATCAACTTCATCGTCGGCGAAACCCGGCAGAAGTTTCAGGACAACCTGGAGCAGCACCTGCGCGCCAACGCCGCCGATTGGGGCGTGGCGATCAAGTCGGTGCTGATCCGCAACATCGTGACCCCAGACGCCATTTCCAGCATCATCCGCGACCGCGAGATAAGCGTGCAGAACGCCCGCAAGTACGAGCAGCAGATCGAACAGGCCCGCTCGCTGGCGGAGCTGACCCGGCAGGAAATGCTGGCGAAACAGAACCAGGAAAAGGTGGCGGCGGAAACCAGCCGCATCCAGGCGGTGATCCGGGCGCAACAGGAACTGGCGGTGCAGGTGACCGCCGCCAACCGGGAGCTGGAGGTGGCCCGGCTGGAGAACGAGGCCGCCGCCGCCCAGGCCGCGGCCATTTTGTCCAGGGCGGAAGCCGAGCGCGACGTGATCGCGCTGAACAACAAGGCCCAGGCGGACGTCATCGCCTCGCAGGTGCGCGCCTTCAAAACCGGGATGAATCTGGCGCGCTACGCCTTCTATCAGAAGCTCGGCCCGCGCATCGTCTCGCTGCTCGGCAGCGATACCCCGGACAGCTTCGGGGGGCTGTTTCAGCCCTATCTGTCGAAGGAGGCCAGACCATGAGCAAGCTGGGTGTCATCGTCGGAGCGGTCGCGGTCGCGGCGGGGGGCTGGGTCGTCTGGCAATGGGGGTTTTGCCGGTTCTACGTGGAGCCGGGTTCCATGGCGATCATGACCGCCAAGAGCGGTGAGTCCTTGCCGCCGGGCCAGATTCTCGCCAAGCCGGGCCAGAAGGGAATTCAGGAGCAGGTGCTGGCCGAGGGCCGGCATTTTCTCAATCCCTGGCTGTACGAGTACAAGATCATGCCGATGGTGACCATTCCCACCGGCAAGGTGGGCGTGGTCACCTCCAAGGTTGGCGCCGAACTGCCGCCGGGCGAGTTTCTGGCCGAACCGGGCCAGAAAGGCATCTGGCGCAACGTGCTCGGTCCGGGCAAGTACCGGTTCAATCCCTACGGCTATCAGATCGATATCGTCGATGCCGTCAGCATTCCCATCGGTTACGTCGGCGTGGTCACCAGCCTGTCCGGCAAGCAGACGACTCCCGACGCTTTCGCCGGTCCCGGCGAAAAGGGCGTGCGCCAGGACATCCTGCAGCCTGGCCTGTACTACGTCAATCCCAAGGCCCTGCAGGTCGACTTGCTGGAAATCGGCGTCAACCAGGTCTCGCTGCTGGGCAAGTCCGGCGGCGAGGTGGTGACCAAGGCGCAGATGGCGTCGCAAAACGTGGCGATGGAGAACCTGCAGAAGCGGGCGCTGGCCGAACAGCAGGAAAAGCGGCTGGATTATCTGACCCAGCAGCGGGCGCAGGAGCCGGCGGCGGACAAAGCCCGGATGGAGAGCAGCGTGATGGCGCGCAAAGCCGCTCCGGCCAAGCCCGCCGCTCCGGCCGCGCCGCTCCAGGCGGCCCCGCCGAAGCCGCCGGATTACAGCAACGTGCTGAGTCTGAATCAGTTCGTCGAATTTCCGTCCCGCGACGGTTTCGAGATCAGCCTGGACATGACGGTGGAGTTCGAGTTCCTCCCGGAACACATCGCCTGGATTTATCAAAGCTACGGCGATCTGCCGGCGGTGGTGGACAAGATCATCATGCCGCAAATCCTCTCGGTCTCGCGGCTGAAGGGCTCGGCGTATCGCGCCAAGGATTTCATCGTCGGCGAAGGGCGCGAGAAATTTCAGAACGATCTGACCGAGGCGCTGGCCCGAACCATCGAGGAGAAGCGCATCATCGTGCACGATGCCCTGATCCGGCACGTCAACGTGCCCATGCAGATTCTCGATCCGATCCAGCAGGCGAGCATCGCCGTCGAGCAGGACTTGACCAACAAGGAGAAGCAGAACACCGCCCGCAAGCAGGCGGAACTCAATACCGAACTGGGGCTGGTCGAGCAGCGCCGCCAACAGGTCGCCCAGGAAACCGAGAAGCTCAAGGCGGAAATTCTGGCCGATCAGGATAAACAGGTGGCGCAACTCCGGGCGGAAGCCCAGCGGCAAGCCGCCGAGATTGACAAGCAAACCGCGCTGGTCCGCGCCGACAAGACCCGCAAGCTGGGCCAGGCGCAGGCCGGCACCGTGACCCTGGTAGAAGGCGAAAAGGCCAAGGGCTTCGAACTCAAGGCGGCGGCGTTCGGCGATCCTTCGGCGTTTACCCTGTGGGAGTTTGCCAACAATCTGAATAAGGATATACGGGTCAACATTTTCCATGCCGGCCCGGGCACGCTGTGGACCGATCTGGAAAAAGCGACCCTGGGCGAATTGGGCGGGGCGGCGGTGTTGAACAAGGGGCGCTAGCGTTCGCCGGCACGGTTTCTCGAAAGGCGGGCAAACTCTCCCTGTACAAAAACTCCCCTCTCCCTCTGGGAGAGGGGTTGGGGGTGAGGGCGTTTTTTCAAATACTTAGCTCACCAGAGGCTGTAAAAAAACGCCTCTCAGGCGATTGGTCGGCGTCAAGCTATACTTGTGACAGAAATCCAGGGAATAGCGCAACCACTGGTGATAGGTTCTGCTGCGCCAACCGCGCCTCGTAGCGACGAGGTCAGCTCGGGGGCGGCGAGCATGGCGGGATTTACAGAGGTTGCGAGCTTGTGATGAATGTTATACGGCTGACAAAGGCTAACAAGATCAAATAATTATTGTCAACCACGGCAGTTTACCGAAGATAGGCGGAAACTGCATAATCACTTTTTATGGCCAAAGGCTAACCGCTGTGCCAAACCAATCGACCGCAATAGCAGTAGTCATCGGTGCTCTCGGAGCATTACTCGGTGTGTACTTTCGCGAAGCTGTTCGCGCCGCGTACAAGCAAAAGGCAGTCGCGTCTAAATTCGACGCGCAACTCAGCGCATTACGAGGTGAGCTCCTTGAAAAGCCCGATACTCGCAACCTTCTGATGATAGGCCTTGCGTGGCACAGCGAACGGCTAGAAGCGATCCGCACTGACGGCGTGACGGGATACCAGGAAGTTGAAGAGAAATACAAAGTACGCTTAGCAGAACTTCGAAAAGAATTAGAGGCGGGCAACGAGGAAGTGGACGCGTCTCTAAAAAAGTTATATGCAGCCTACCGGGAAATGCCAGAGAAGGCATTCGCCTACACGGAAAAGCAATGGGATGCCTTCTCCCAAAGTCTAGTGACCGGAACCTCCTTGATAACCGACGACGAAGCGGCTAGTTTAGTGTGGCACTCAACGGACTGTTGCACTTCGAAGCCATCTCCAGAAAATCGTGCACTTGACCCACAGCACTGCTATCACAATGCGTGTGAGCGAAAACTTCGACGCCGCTGACTACCGCGAAGCGGCCATCGAGATTGCAGAGCGCTCCATTAGTGTGATGCTTGAGTTGCTACCACTACTGAAATTGGCCGAAGATTTGCGCAAAGCCCCGATCCATCGCCATGTATTGCGAAACATGTCACTTTGGCCCTAACCAGCCGTTGGAGCGGACGCTTCGCGGCTTATCCGCCGCCCCGTTAGCCGGCTCAAACGATCGATCTTCTTGTCCCGGAGCGCCTGATGGCCAAGATATTCGTTAGCCACGCTCATGAAGACAGGGACGCGGCACATCAAATCACGACCGCACTGGCGAAGGCGCGGCTAGATCCGTGGCTGGATGTTCAGGAGCTTCGCCCGGGTGACGAGTTGTTGAAGGCGATTGCGGCAGTTCTGGCCGAAGCGGATTACTTTGCCATCCTGCTCTCGCGCACCGCGCTGGCCAAGCCGTGGGTACTCACGGAAATGCGCATGGCGCTCACCGCCGAGATCGAGAAAGGACGCCCGAAGGTAGTCGTCTTACGCCTTGATGGCTGCGAGGTGCCGATTGAACTCAAGCACAAGCTCTATCTGGACCTTCGCGGCCGGTTCGACGCAGCGCTGGCGGAGCTTGCAGACCACATAGAAGGGCTCAAACGCGCCGTTGCCACTCCCAAGCAGACGATTCTCGCCGACATGATCAAGAACGCTGACCACGAACTGTGGACCCGTCTCTCCGCTGGTGCGGGATCTCGCGACGAATGGAGGCAGAGTGAAGCAGCAGAGGCCATCCGCGAGCTTCGCTCCGACGAACTGGAAGCCGCCGTCCGTATCGGGTCAAGGTGGTCCGGACAGGTGTACAAAGAGTGGGAAGGCGACCTGGTGAAGACGATTCGTCACGCTACCGATGTCAGCGACGCCGGCGCCCGACGGATCTTGATAAGCCTCTGCGCGGCCGGGTTCCTAGAAGAAGCGGACGATCTAGATTACGACAGGCAGCCGGAGAGGGCCTGGTGCGACGGAAGCATCCTGTGGATCCTGCGTCGTGCCGCCAGGCGAAGCGGGCTTTTTCCAGCGCTCCCGCCGCCGCTTCCCGAGCGTCTGAGCAGCCTCTTGGCGTATGAGGGACCGGTGGGCATCACCGGGAAGGGATGGTTCGCGATCCGATTTGCCACAGGCGTCCTGACCGCGCTCGACACATCTGACAAAGTGGTCGTTGCCGTGGCGCGGCAGGCTGATTCTCCCCGAACGTGGGGCTTTCGGTCATCAGACGACCGCGCGCCTTTGAAGTTGGAGCGTTACCTCACCCCGACCGACCTCACTCCGGAAGATCCGTTCGCATCGCTATCGAAAGGGCGTGCCCTCGAGCTTGTAGGGTTCGACCTTGCAACGTTCGACGACCTCGGGCTGCTACTATAGTGGGCATAAGCGACGCTGGGCTCTTAGAGGCTGTCTAAAAACTGCTCTCGCAAAATCAAGGCCTTGTGGGTGTAGAAGCCCGCTTGTGGGCGATTTCAGCGGGCTATCTCCGGCAAGCTGGCTCCTACAATCAACAAGTTAGTTTTTAGACAGTCTCTTAGAGCGGACCGGCTAATCGGGTCGCCGGGGGCTTGTCTCCCCCGGCTCCCACAGCACCCCGCATGCGGGTCCGCACGGGGCGCTTCCTCCGGATTGGAAAGGATTACCGTAATAAGATGACGACCTCCAACGCGGGTTACGGTACGGGCCGCCAACGCCGTTTCACCCGGTCGGGTGCGGTCCGGCCGTTGAGGTCCGCCCGGCTCGCGCGTTGCCGAAGGTTCGTGCCTTCACCCTGTCCCACCCATTACGGCGGGCGTGGGGCTACTACGCCGTCTGCTGACGTCTGTCCCGTCACGCCGAACGTTGCCGTCCGGCGCGCTGCCCGAGTCACGGCAGGGTCCGGTGGTGTGTCCGGCCCTTTCGGGCTGGCCCTCAGTCCGGCTCCCCTGGCGACCACAGCCCCCCGTAGGGTTCGATGGCCTGTCCAGTCCTTTCGGACTGGGCCTCCGTTCGACTCTCCTCGCGGCACGGACCGCCCGCGGGACAGATCTCCCCGGATAAGGACATGAACTTTCCGCGCACAACCGCCGCATTGACCCTATCCCCCGCACCTGGCGGGCTTCATCATCGGGTGCTGACTCGCCCGGGGACCGAGCCTTCCATGCGATTTCTGTCCGTCGGCTCGCACCTTTGCGCTCGGGCTTCCTCCAGACCGCCCCTCACGGGGATGCCCTTGCCGTCGGCTCGTAGTTGTCTCCGTCCGTTTGGCGGACCTCTCAGGTACTCCTACAGGGGACTTTCACCCCATCAGTTCATGCCCGTGCCGGGCGTACACCACGCGGATCAAGCCGACTTCAGGCGAACAAGCCTGCGGCTTTCTCGCCCGTCGCGGCTTATCCGCCACCCCGTTAGCCGGACATGAGGCGATGATGCGTTGGGCACGAGGTCGACACGCGAT
>JAVMKL010000035.1:0-8233 GCA_031732875.1 Candidatus Competibacter sp.
CTCGGCAACCTGGGCGAGGGTGTCGCCTTCCCGCAGGACATAGGTTTTGGCCATGATGGACTCCTTCGGTCAGGGTTTAGGTGGACACGGATTCTGGCGTGTGGTGCGTTTGCACTGTGGAGTTGTGGGCACGGGTAGTGGCTGACGAAGTATCGGCTTCAAGGGCATGTTGAGATGACGCAGCAAGGATTCACGCCAGAGCGGCGCGGATATCGGCCAGCGCTTGGCGCAACGGCTCGCTGGCATCGCCGGCAACCTCGATCAGAAAGTCCAGATGCTCGACGACCGACGACACCTCGCGCGGGCTGGCGCCTCGCCGGATGGCGGTTCGGTAGAGGTCGACGATCTCGTTCGCAAGGGCTCGCGCATCCCCGGCCCGTTGCGCCGCCCGCGGTTCCGCGTCAGCCATCGGGGCGACGTGCAACACAAGCAGTCGTACCAGTTGGCAGTCGGCCAGGGCCGCGCCGCGCCAGAAGTTGGGTTCCGCCTCGTGGGCGGCCGCCATGGTCTCGGCAACGTGCGTGAGTTCGCGTTCCAGCGATGCCTGCCAGGATGTGTCAGCTTTGGAGTCAAGGATCTGCATGCATAATTTCGCCGTCGCCCAGTTGGTCAAGGGATAATAGGCATCCTGCTTGTCCTTCGGGAAATCAAAGGCTTCGCGATAGTGGCGAGCCATGTCGCCCAGGGCCTTGATGCGGGCGTCTTTATTCGTCTGTACCAGAGCGAGCCGCTTGCAGGCGCCGCCCAGCAGGTTCAGGCGCTCCTCGGTTGCGGCGCGCTTGCACAGGGCATCGAGTTGGTCGATGGCGCTGTTGATACGGCTGACGAGTTCCTTATGTTGCGCCTGGAGTCCCGCCAGCACCTCGGCCTGTCTGGTCAGCACCGCTTCGAGCGCGGCCTTTTCCGCTTCGCTCCCGGCCTTTTTCGCTTCCCGCGTGGTGTCGCCTCGCTTCTCCCGCGCCGCTGCGAGAGCCGGGCGCAGCGCCAGCCACTCCGCTGCGGCGTGTCGAATCTGATAGTTGGCGCATTGTTCCACCGCCTTCAGCGGGCAGTCGCCTTTCGTGGCTCCGAAAGCCCGCTCCAGACATTGGATCGCGCGCGGCCAGCAACGGGCCTCGCCCCAGGCCAGTCCTTCCGCCGCGGAAACGTCCCCGCGTTTCAGCCATTCTTCTTGCCGTGTTTCGGGAATGCGTGCGACCAGCGCGGAAATCTCGCTTTCAATGCGACGGGTCTCTTCATCCGCATCGCCTTTCGGGTTCTCCACCCGCAGGCGGCGGGCAAGGTTGTCCAACTCGACCACCAACTCCGAGGGGGCGTGGAATTTCGTCGTATTGGATCCGCGGACGCTCTCCCCGCCGCGCAGGCGATAACCTGGGTCGCCGTAGCATTGATAGGCTCCCCAGGTGTTGCAGTCGGGGAAGCGCAGCCAGATCTCCTCGCGCGCGGCTCGGGTGGCTTCGCCGAAGGACTCACCGTCGAGCAGTCGCCGGTAGAAGGTTTCCGCGAAGACCGTCGCCGCGCCGTCGTCCACCGCCCAGCCGGCGGCAACCACGGCGCGCACCCCCATCCGGATGAACTGCACCGCGAGGTTGGCGGCCAGGGCTCCACGATCGACATCCCGTGCGCCCCCAATCCGGCCCAGATGGCAGCAGTTGATGAACACCAGTTCCGGTACCCAGCGCATCTGTTCCACGTCGCCGGGGGTGAGGAAGGTTTCCCTGCCGATCACCATGCCCGAGACCTTCCGTTCAGGCATGGGGGTCGGCTGGCGACAGCTCTCGCAGGCGCCGGCCGCGCCAGCCGGGAGCGGATAGTCGTAGGCTCCGTGACCGGCCAGGTGCAGGATGCGGTAGGCGGCGCGGTGCAGTCCTTCGATGATGGCATCGGTTTTTTCGTCGATGCAGTCTCGCACCTGATAGCCGCCGGCTCCGAGCAGCGTGGCGACCTGGCGGGCTTCCTGGCGCGCGCCGGGCAGGTCGGCGAACAGCTCCCAGCCGGAGAGGTCCGGATTGCCGACCACATAGGCGCTGGAGTCAAAGGCGTGGGCCGGGCGCGGGCGAAAATCGGGCGTCTTGAGCTGGCGCACCAGGCCGGCATTGACGGCGGGCGGACGACCGTTCTGGCTCCAGCGGTCTTCCAGCAACTCCCACGGATAACGGGCCGAACGCTCGTCGACCAGCAACACCAGATCGGTCTGGCGCGGGGCCATCTCGCGCAGTCGTAACGGCAGCAACATCTCGAAGAGGGTGCGCGCCGCCTCCTGGTTGGCCCTGGGCGATTGCGAGGCCTGGCGTATGAAGGCTTCGGCAAGGGCCAGTTGGCCGGTGGCAAGGGTTTCTTCCGCGCGGGCGCGGTCGGTCGAAAAGTTGAAGCGCAGCACGGCACGGGTCTTGGAATCCTCGGTGATGTCCAGCCGATGCCACCATTCCGGCGCCTCATCGAAGCGTACCCGGCGAACCCCACCCTGGCCCTCCTCGACGGACCGTGCCGCCCAAACCGCCGACGTTGCCAGTTCGCCATCCCGGAGCACCAGGTCGAGAGCTTCCGCGGCGGCGAGCGCGACATCTTCGAACAGTTCAAGGAATTCGATCCGGTCGATGATCACCTTGTGGTTGAGTTCCACCTGTTCGAGGCGCTTGTTCGCCGCCACCGCGGCGCGCAGGATGGCCTCCACCGAGTCGCGGGCCGGCATGCCCCCGGCGCCAGTGCCGACCAGCAGACAACTCAGCGCCGCCGAGCGGGGACGATCCGCCGGACCGAACCGGTCGTCGCCCCAGCGCGCCACCTGCAATGCAAAGTCGAGCATGGCGGCGCGCGTGCCTTCCTCCAGCAGGCCGGGTGACAGTTCGCCCACCTGCCCGAGTCCGATCACCACCGCGCCGGCCGGCTTGGTCCGCGGCGCGTCGTTGAAGAACAGGGCATGGGTGCCGAGCGGGCCCGGATAGAGGCCGAGTCGCAACCGGCGCGACAGCGCCCCGTCCAGCCGGAAGTCGAGTGCCGCTTCCGCGCTGACGATCATGTCGCCCATGTAGTGACCGACCAGCACCGGATGCCTGGCATACGCCAGGTTGCCGTGACGCAGACTGACCTCAATGATCGTCGGGCCCGGCTCCGCGTCGCTCTCCGCCGTCGGCCCGGCTCCGCCGAAACTGGCGCCGCGCAGATCGTTTTCGCTCGGGATGCCGTCGGTCGGCGGCTCCGCCGGCAAGAGGAAAAGCGCCGGCTCGCCGCCCGCCCGCGTCCGCGTCGGTTTTTCCTTCAACAAACGGCTGGTGTCACCGCCCATCAATAGATCGAGATAGCCCGGCAGCGCGCGCTTTTGCGCGCACAGCATGTCGTGGGCGGTGTCGGTCACGTACCACATCTTCACCCCGGGTAATTCGCCCGAGGCCCAAGGCACCGTGCCGTCGCCTTCCGGCGTAGCGATGAAGCCGAGGCGCTTACGGCCGAAGCGGTAGAGGTCATCCTCCTCGACGAACCGGTAGTCCACCACGGTCGCCGGCTGGCAGCCGGCCACGTACAGCATGTGTAGGGGGTCGGGCGGGGCGGCGCGAAGCAACTCCCAGACGGCGCGCGCCGCGCGCAGGGTGACGGCTTCGGCCACCTCCCATTCCGCCGAGGTGGTCTTTTTGATCGTTTCCCAGCGCGCGGGGTCGCTGAAGTCCGGGTCCTTCGGCCCAAAGGGAAGCAGTTCCAGCAAGCCGGGAAATTGGCGGACCAGGTTGATGATGTCGTCGGTGCCCTGGGTGATGTCGAGCAGACTGAGCTTAGCCTGGGTCGGATTGAAGCCGGTGAGCCAGCGCACCGCCTCGTACGAGCCGGCGTTGGGCGTGCCCAGCATCAGCAGTCGGCTGTTGGGGAGCCTGACGATGCGCTGCCACACCGCGGTGCCGCGCCCCCCGTCGGCGATCATCGCGCGCGCCACCAGTCCGCCCATCGAGTGTGCCACCAAGTGCACCGGTTGCCCGGCGCGCTCGGTGACAGGCAGCAGTTTCTCCAGGGCGTCGGCAAGCTGTTGGGCGGCGTCGCGCACCGAAAGCCGCCAGTCGTACGGGAAGATCTCGACCTGATGCGTGCGGGCGAGGAATTCGAGCAGCGGGCCGTAGAAGTCGTCGATCAGGTCGATCGGAACAATGTCCGGTTCGCCCATGCGCAGCCGTTTCAGACCGCCCAGCAGCAGCGCGCGGTATTTGAGCCACACCGGGTCGCCGTTCGCGTTCAGGTTGCTGCCCATCGTTCCCGGCAGCACCACCGCCAGCGGGCGCGGCGTCGTGACGGCGCGACTGCGCCGCACGGCCTCGCGCCAGCGCGGTTCTTCCCGCTTGGCGGCGGCGATGTCCATAAAGCCGCCGTCGCTGGCATCGTCGCGGATCAGGCCGGCGATCAGCCACCTGACGCTCTTACCGTTCTCGAAATAGCTGAAGTGATCGACCTTCGGCCCCTGATCGCGCAGGAAACGCGCGCCTTTCGCCGGCCGCGCGATACCGCCGGTCATCGAGCCGGTATTTACCACCAGATCGTGATCGGCGCCGAAGAACCAGTCGGTCGCCAGCAGCTTGATCTTTTGCCAGGGCGACTCGCCTTCGATGTCGCCGGCGATCACCGTCAGGTCGGCGCGGGTCGACAGCAGCGGATGATGCAGCAGGCGGGTCAGCGCCGAGCCCGGCATCATTGCCTCCAGGCCGGGCAGCGTGCGCGGATCGGTGCGCTCCTTGACCACCGCAAACAGAAAGTCGGCGCCGTCGGAAATCAGCCCGTCGCCGGTCGATTTTTCCAGCAGAAAGCTCAGCACCGACAGCCAACGGTCGAGCCGGCCGGAGGCCAGCGTGGTGCCGCGCGCCGGGCAGGCGACGCGCACGAACCGACGGACCGTGAAGTTCTTTTCCTCGAGCAGCGCGAGCAGTTCGACGAGCCGCTTGCGATCGGCCTCATAGGCCGCGTCGCGCTCTTTCGCCGCCTCCGTGTCGAGCGCCGACAGGCCGATCTGTTGCGCGATGATGCGGTCGGCGGCGAAGAGCTTCCCGATGAATTCCGGCAGCAGCGGGTCGCCATCCTTTTTCCGCTGGCCGAGGCACAGCAGTTCGCCCACCAACCCACCCCGGCTGTGGCTGACCAGGTCGAGCGTCGCCTTCGTGGGTAGCGCACGGGCGAGATCGACAGCGTTCTGGATCGGACTTTCGGTCAGCGAGCGATGTTCGAAGGCGAAGGCGCGATCGCCATAAAGCGCCTTCATCCGCGTCCGTGCCATCTTGCTGTCCGGGTTCCCGGCGTCCCAAAGCTTGCCGAAGCTGCCTTGGCAACTGGAAGCGGTGCCATGGAGGAAAACGAGGATAGGCCCCTGGTCGGCCGGAATCGCTTCCGCTGTCGGGGCCGGGCTCAGCGCGAAAGTGTCGCCCAGGTCGCAGCGGTGGAAGCTGGGGTTACCTTTGAGCTGCTTCTCCTCAAGCTTGGCGCCGAGCGTTTTGGCGGCCATGCCCGCGAGATCCACTCCGAAAAAATCCAGTATCCTGATGCCCAGCCCGAGCCACCCACGCTCGTCGCGCGAGGTTCCCCGCCGCGGCGCCAGTCCGCCGAATTCCCAGGCCTCGTCGCCGTCCCGCCCCAGCGCCCGCTGGCCATGTTCCCGCACCAGGTCGCTCGCCCGGGTCCACAGCACGAAACCGTTCTCCAGCTCGACGCGCGCCACCTCGTCGGCGGCGACCACCAGTTCGTCCACGGCGCCGTCGCGGGCGCTGCCGGGGCTCAAACGACGGCTTGAGGTAATGGCAATGCTGTCGATCCCTGTTACGGTCTGCGGGTCGAGCTTGCGTAGGGTGCCGCGGATACGGTAGATGCGAAGGGACATGAGGATTTTCCTTAATCAGGATGCGTCAGGAAAAAATCTTCCGCTGGCGGGTGGCGGCATTGCCCACGATCTGCGGGCTTTGCGGGTAGGACGCCGACGGCAGAAAGCCGGGGTTGATCGCGGCGTGCCAGTCGGCGTAGGTCGCGGTGGGCTTCAGGGTTTTCAGCGCCTTGAGCGCGTAGTAGGTAAAGGCGCCGCAGGAGCGGCCCTGAATAACGGCGTCATAGCTGTAGTTGTTCGGTCCTTCCTTGCACCCGGCCAGCAGCAGATCGCCCACGCCGCGCGACAGGGCGCTGGCGAACGGCGAGATTCCCGAGGTGACCGCCACCGATGCCAATGGGTTGCCGCTGGCGCCGCGCGGCAGCCTGTCCGCCGGCAACCAGTTGCCCATGGGCATGAAGCGCGGGCGTGGTGCCGCGTCGGTGTCGGGATCCGGGCCTGCGGCGCGCGTCACGGTGCCCGAATGGCAACTGTCGGAGATCAGCACCAGGCGAACGCCAGCCTTGCGCGCGTTGAAGAGGGCGTGGATCTCGTCGTCGAGCAAGGCCTCGCCGCCGGTTTGCAGGTCGTAGGGACAAAGTCCTTCATCGAGGCCGTCGATCTCATCGCCGTTGAGATCGGGTACGTAGGTGCCGTGGCCGGAGTAGGTGATGACGACCACATCGCCGCTGACCGCACCGCCGATCAGAGTCTTGAAGCCGTCGACCATCGCCGCCTTGGTCGCTTGCGCGTCCAGCAGTTTGTTTACCGTGAAACCGCGTGCGGCCAGTTCGGCCGCCCAGTCGTTGGCGTCGTTCACGCAGCCCTTCAGGTCCATGTGCGTGCCGGGATAATTGTTGATGCCGATGCAAAGCGCGCTCTTGGTCATGGCGGTCTCCTGTGGATTGATGAAGGATAGTTTGCGAATTGCGCGTCGCGATCGAGGACACGGCGGCGTCCCCGCGCGAAATCCGGGAGCAAATTCAAAGCCAAGCATTTGGAGCGAGCGGTACCCCCTTTACTGTTGAAGGCTGTTCAGGAGTATTTATTCAGCCAATTTAGGGAAATGGCGTGCTACGCGAGGATGTGCGGAAGGCGATGGGCAGGAGGGAAACGGGGCAGATCGTCAATTGTTGGAACAGACGAGCTTCCGCGCGTTTCATCCTGAAACATCTTGTCTGCTTGAAAGCGGTCATTTTTCAGACAGATCCATTGGGATAACGGACCGGGCTGGGTTAATGAAATGCGATTGAACTGGCTGCCAGGATTACGCGCGGTTGCGCGGTTTCAGCTCGATGGCGATGCCTTTCCATACATGCGCCGCGCCCGCCAGCGATCGAGGGCGCTCCCAATCGAACCGGGCGTCATCTGGGGGCAGGATCGACTGGCGGTTTGGCACCGCCTTTGCTCGGGTCGATGAGTCGCAAAGATCCCCGATCTCGGGAAAAACCCGGACTTCGATCTCCAATAATCCACCTTTCTGGAGGAGCACCATGCCACACGTGACTTTCATCCACGGCATTTCGAACAAGCCGCCCGCCGGCTCGGATTGCGGATGGCGCTTGATCTGAAATCGCAGGAGGTGGCGCGGAAGGTGGCGGCGGCGCTCGAAGCGACGCCCGAGAACCAGCGCGACGAGTGGTTCCTGCCGACCTTGGCTGAAGCCTCGCTGGGTCTTGGCGACTGGGACGCCGTCGAGCGCAACATCAAGGCCTACGTGGCCAATCGGGACACGAAGGCGTTCCTGATCGCGAGTACCTTGCGCCAGTTCCGGGAGGTCTGGGATCTCGAGAACGTGGACGACCGGGGTCGGGGCATCGTGGCCGCACTCCGCGCGCGGTTGCTCGAGTTGCCGGGCGGCGGTCTGGATCTCAGCCCGACCGAACTGCATCAGGCACGAACGGCGCCGCTGCCGGCCGAGGGCCAACTCCAAGCGATGCTCGGCGTGCAGGGACCCAAAACGTTCCGGTGGTGGAAGACCGGCCTGGAGCGGGCGGTCGCCGTCGCTTCGATCCGCCAACAGCTCGGCGGCCGCATTGGCACGGGGTTTTTGGTCCGCGCCGGCGATTTCGGACTCGATCCCAAGGACGAACTGCTGGTGCTGACCAACTTTCACGTCGTCAACGTGCATGGTACTGGTGATGGCATTCCCCCGGCGGTGGCCGAGATCGTCTTCGAGGTTGCAGATCCAAATTGGGCCTATCTCGTCGAGCGAATCCTGTGGACCTCGCCGGTGGAGCGCCGCGACGCCAGCCTGCTCCGACTCAAGAGTCCGGTGACGGGGATCGAACCGCTGCCGCTCGCCAAGGCCCTGCCGATTCTTGAGGATACCCCGCAGGTCTACATCATCGGCTATCCCGAAGGCCGCGATCTGGCGTTCTCGTTCCAGGACAACGAACTCCTCGATCA
>JAVMKL010000036.1:0-4419 GCA_031732875.1 Candidatus Competibacter sp.
AGCAGCAAACAGGCGATCGTCATCGGCCCCACCCCGCCCGGCACCGGGGTGATGGTGCCGGCCACCTCGACCGCCGATGCGAAATCGACGTCGCCCACCAGCCGGCCCTTGCCATCCGGGGTAGAGATGCGGTTGATACCGACGTCGATCACCGCCGCTCCCGGTTTGATCCAGTCGCCCTCGACCATTTGCGCCTTGCCGACCGCCGCGATCAAGATGTCCGCCCGCCGGCATTCCTCGGCCAAATCGCGGGTGCGGGAATGGGCGACGGTGACGGTGCAGTGTTCGCGCAACAGCAAGGCTGCCATCGGTTTGCCGACGATGTTGGAACGCCCCAGCACCACCGCCCGCTTGCCGGCCAGTTCGCCGACATGATCCTTGAGCAGCATCAGACAGCCGAGTGGCGTGCAGGGCACCATGCCGGTTCCACCCACCGCCAGCAAGCCGGCATTGAGCGGATGAAAGCCGTCCACGTCCTTATCGACCGCAATCGCCTCGATCACCGCCTCCGGATCGATCTGCTTCGGCAGCGGCAGTTGCACCAGGATGCCATTGACCGCTGGATCCCGGTTCAATTCGGCGATGCGCGCCAGCAGTTCGGCCTGGGTCGCAGTCGCGGGCAGGCGGTGCTCGAACGAATTCATGCCGGCCTCTCGCGCCTGTAGGCCCTTGTTGCGGACGTAAATCTGGCTGGCGGGATCCTCGCCCACCAGCACCACCGCCAAGCCGGGGATGAGGTCGTGATCCGATTTGATTCGGGCGACCCGCGCGGCGATGCTGGCGCGCAAGCGGGCAGCGAATTGTTTGCCGTCGATGATGGTGGCCGTGGCCATGAGAATCCTCGCGATTACTGAAATCGCCATCAATATTATATCAATTCCGCCAGGATTTCGGCTGACCGAACCCATTGGCAGATCATCTTCGCGCAGAAATTGGAAACTTCGACGATAGCCAGGAACTTTTCTCGGTTATGATAACCAGAGTTATTATTTTATAGGTTATCAAGTATGACCCCGACTTTCTCTCACTTCGAGCGCTGCATCGACACCGTCCGGGTCCAACATCCCGACATGCCCCACCAGTCGGTGGTACTCATGCGGCTCGCCCATCACGTATTTCGTACGTTGCACGAACGGTTCGACCGCTTTTTCGCCGCGCACGACCTGTCCACTTCGGCTTGGGCCGTGCTGATGATGATCTACAGCACGCCGGAACGCGCCATCACGCCATCCGAGGCCAGCATGGCGGTAGTGCAATCGCGAACCCACATGACGCGCGTCGCCGACGATCTGGTCGCGGCGGGATTGATCGAGCGCGTACACGACGAGATCGACCGGCGCCGCGTCGTGCTGCAACTAACGGCCAGCGGAACGGATCTCGTCAAAAGGTTGCTACCAGAGACCTGGACCGAATATCGGGCGGCGCTCGCCATCTTCTCGGCAGACGAAGCCACCGCGCTGGAAACCCTGCTACGCCGCTGGCTCGGGCACCTGGAGAGCGAAGGTCGACCGGAATGCGGGTCGGCGCCCGCACCCGAACCCATGCGCCGGCGGATCGCTTCCCGCTTCCGGAGGGAAAGCAAGTGAGCGCGCCTGCCCCAAATCTCAATGATCTCCCATCGGTGACGCCGAACGGCAAACGCCGTCGCGCACTGTTCCTCCTCTCTTTGTTGTTCTCGGCGGTCGCGGCCGGAGGGGGCGGTTATTGGTTCGTTCACGGGCGCTGGTACGTGACCACCGATAACGCCTATGTCGGCGGCAACGTCGTCCAGATCACCCCGCAGGTTTCCGGAACGGTCGTGAGCGTTTTGGCCGACGACACCGACTTGGTCGAGCAAGGGCAGCCGCTGGTGCGACTCGACCCCACCGATGCCCAGGTACAACTGCAACTCGCCCAGGCGAATCTGGCCGACGCGGTGCGCTCGGTGCGCGGCCTCTACGCGAACGACAGCCAATCGCAAGCCTTGATCGCGCAGCGCGCGGCCGATCTGGATCGCGCCCGCACCGAGGTCGAACGCATGGAAGCCGAGGTGCGCCGCGCCCAGGAGGAATACGCCCGGCGCAAAGCCCTGTTCCGCCAGAAATACATTGCCGACGAAACCTTGCAGGCGGCGCGAACCGCACTGGATGCCGCCATCGCGCAACGCGACGGCGCCCGTGCGGCCGTCGAGCAGGCCCGCGCCGCGATCCGACAGGCGCGCGAGCAGCGGACCGGCACCGAGGTGCTGGTGGACAACACCTCGGTCGAAACCCACCCGCGAGTGGCGGCGGCGGCGGCGAAAGTCAAGGAAGCCTATCTGGAACTCGCTCGCGCCACCGTCGTCGCGCCGGTACGCGGTTATGTGGCCAAGCGGAACGTGCAGGTCGGTGCCCGCGTCGCGCCGGGAACGGCGCTGATGGCGGTCGTCCCGCTCGGCCAACCGTGGGTGGACGCCAACCTCAAGGAAAGCCAACTCGAAAACGTGCGCATCGGCCAGCCGGTCGAACTCTCCGCCGATCTGTACGGCGACGAGGTGAAATACACCGGCCGCGTGGTCGGGCTCGCGCCGGGCACCGGCGGCGCCTTCGCCCTGCTGCCCGCGCAGAACGCGACCGGCAATTGGATCAAGATCGTGCAGCGGGTACCGGTGCGGATCGCGCTCGATCCCGGCGCCCTGGCCCAGCACCCGCTGCGGGTCGGCCTGTCGATGCGGGTGACGGTGGACACCCACCAGCGCGACGGCGCCGTGCTGGCGACCGAGCCGAACGGTCGGGAATGGTACGCAACCCCGGTTTTCGACGCGCAAGCCGGCGAAGCCGATGCCTTAATCGCGCGGATCATCGAGGCGAACCGGCGCGGCGGCGCCAAATCGTGAAACCGGCATCCATATCCACCCCCCCGCCATCGCCCACCATGCGGGGCGGGATGTTGGCGCTGGCGACGTTCGCGCTGGGCTTGGGCTCGTTCATGAACATCCTCGATCTGACCATCACCAACGTGTCGGTGCCGAGCATCGCCGGCGACTTGGGCGTGAGCTTCACCCAGGGAACCTGGGCGATCACCTCTTATGCGGTGGCCGAAGCCATCATGCTGCCCTTGACCGGCTGGCTGGCGCAGCGGTTTGGGGCGGTGCGGATGTTCCTGAGTTCGACGCTGCTGTTCACGCTGGCCTCGGCGCTGTGCGGATTCGCCTTCACCTTTCCGATGCTGCTCGCCTCCCGGGTGCTGCAAGGCGTGGTGGGCGCTTCGATGATTCCGCTGTCGCAAACCCTGCTGACCAGCGTTTATCCGCCGCAGCGGCGCGGCCTCGCGCTCGGGCTGTGGTCGATGACGACGATCCTCGGCCCCATCGCCGGTCCCCTGGCAGGCGGTTGGCTGACCGAAAACCTGTCCTGGCACTGGATCTTCCTGATCAACCTGCCGGTGGGCATCATCGTGGCCGTTTTGGTCGCTGCGCTGTTTCGCGGCCGCGAAACGCCGCGCCGCCGCCTGCCGGTCGATTTCGTCGGACTCGGCCTGCTGGTGCTCGGGATCGGTGCGTTGCAAATCCTGCTCGACAAAGGCAACGAGCTCGACTGGTTCGGTTCGTCGTTCATCGTCGGCCTCGCCTTCCTCTCGGTCGTCGCGCTGGCTTTCTTCGTCGCCTGGGAACTGACCGACGCCCATCCGGTGGTCGATCTGCGCCTGTTCGGGCGGCGCAATTTCGCGATTGGCGTGACCTGCCTGATGCTGGGCGCGGTCGCTTTCTTCGGCACGGTGGTGGTGTTGCCGCTCTGGCTGCAAAGCTACCAGGGCTACACCCCGCTCTGGGCCGGCAAGGTGGTCGCGTTCGGTGGCGTGCTGGCGCTCCTGCTCGGTCCCGTGGTCGGCGCCAACATCCACCGCATCGACGCTCGCGCGGTCGCCACCTTCGGCTTCAGCGTGTTCGCCCTGGTGGCGTTCTGGAGCGCGCGTTTCACGCCGGATGTCGATTTCTGGACGCTGGCGCTGACGCGGCTGGCCATGGGCGTGGGCATCAGTTGTTTCTTCCTGCCCCTGATCACGATCAATCTGTCGGGGCTCGCGCCGAATCAGATCGCCGCCGCCAGCGGCTTGCAGAACTTCATGCGCAATCTCGGCTCCAGCTTCGGCACGGCGATCATGACCTCGCTGTGGGATCACAAGGGCATCGAGCACCACGCCCGGCTGGTCGAGCACGTCACCGCCTACAATCCGCTGGCGATGCGCTATCTCGACCAATTGCAAGCGACCGGTCTGACCCCCGACCAAGCCTTGGCGCAACTTGACCGCACCCTCACCACCCAAGCGTATCTGCTGTCCACCGACGCCGTGCTTTGCATCAGCGGTATGCTGATGATCAGCCTGATCGGTCTGATCTGGTGGGCGAAACCGCCGTTCACCGTGCGCGCCGTGGCGGATTGACGCGCGGCGAGGGATTAA
>JAVMKL010000036.1:4519-8208 GCA_031732875.1 Candidatus Competibacter sp.
GAAACCGCCGTTCACCGTGCGCGCCGTGGCGGATTGACGCGCGGCGAGGGATTAATGCTATTTCCGAATGGATATCGAGCTTTTGGTGGCTTTTGGTAGATTGGGTGAACGTCGTGAAGCCCAACATCCCGACCTGTTGTTGGCAACGCTACGCTTTTGCCCAACCCACGCCCTACGCCAAAGGGCATAAAACCCATATGGAATTGGTATAAACCGCTCCGCCGCCGATTCACGTACCCTTGCCTTGCCGGTCACTTCCCCGTATCTTTGCGCGTCCCTTTCGCCACCCCCAAGGAGGAACGCCAGTCATGTCGAGTCAGGACCAACAGATCATGTTCGTTTTCCCCGGACAAGGCTCCCAATACGTCGGCATGGGTAGCGATCTCCTCCGGGATTTTCCAGTCGCTCGGCGGTCCTACGAGCAAGCCAGCGACATTCTGGGCTACGACCTCGTCAAGCTCTGCCTGGAAGGGCCGGAAGAGAATCTGAGGCTCACCCGCCACACCCAGCCGGCCCTGCTCACCCACTCGCTGGCCTGCCTGGCGATATTCCGCGAGCTGACCGATGATCGCATACAACCGGTTCTGACCGCCGGCCACAGCCTGGGCGAATACTGCGCTTTGGTCGCTGCCGGCGCGCTGAGCTTCGAAACCGCGCTGCGTTTGGTGCAAAAGCGTGGTGAATACATGGGCACTTACGGCGCCGGGGAAATGCTGGCCTTCCCGCTGCACCTCGACAACATCCAGCCGCTGGCGGAAAAACACTACTGCGTCATCTCCGCCCGCAATCTGCCCGACCAGACCGTGGTTGGCGGTCTTGCCGAAGACCTCGACCGGCTCACGGAGGAGGCCCACGCGCACTTCCCGCGCAAACGGCCGACCCGGCTCAAGACCGAGGGCGCCTTTCACACCTTTTACATGATCACCGCCGCCTTGCACTTCCGGGCGATACTGGATGCCGCCGAGTTCAATACCCCGACCGTCCGCGTGCTCTCCAACTGCAGCGGCACGCATCACGATCCAGATCCCGCCGCCATCAAGACTCGATTGTTTTTCCAACTGTTTCACCCGGTCAACTGGATCGACAACCTGAACGCCGCTTTCCACGACGGCATCAATACCATCATCGAATTCGGCGGGGGTCTGGGCAGCGGTCCCGCACCCGAGGACAAGCGTCCCAATCTGGAAGGGATGATCAAGAAAGCCCTGCGGGGTTCCGACTTCAGCGCCCACTACCACGCGGCCATCAACAGCCAGACCCTGCGGGAAACGGCGGAGGCGCTGCGATGAGACACTATGCCGGCTCGCAAACCCAACGAACCCGGCGCGCGCTCGGCCAGGAAGCCATGAAGCGTTCCCACCGCCGCTGCGATCTGATCCGGCTTGCCTCGGATGACGAACCCGCGAAATCCGCGCCGCCCTCGGTCGACGAGTCGGAACAGACCGACGAGCGAGCAAAAACATCGCCCCATCCATGATCCAGAACCGCGAGTCACGGTTCCGGTTTCCCGTGGGACATGCTCGCGGTTTTGTCCATGTCATTTCTCGATCAAAATTGTCGGCTATCGCGTTTGACCGGATTTCGGCTACCCTTATGCGGAAGCATCACGCAAGAACTGGATAATCGCGGGATGGACGGAAGCTAGCCCCATCGACCGTCCACCCCGAATCTGGGCCGTTTCCCCCGTGCATATCTAAAAATTATCAGCCCCGCGTTTCCCGGACGCGGGCCGGTGGAAAGCGTTTGATTGTCAATTTGCCATCCAACACGATCACCAAGAGGTAAGGTCATGCTCTCCGAGAAACAACTTGAAATCCTGCGGGAGCGCCGCGCCAAGGTTTTGGCCGGCGGCGGCGAGGACAAACTTCAGGAACGGCACGCCAAGGGTCTTTTGGGCGCCCGCGAACGGTTGCTGGCGCTGTTCCAACCGGATACTTTCCAGGAAATCGCCACCCACGCCAAACACGCCGGCAAGCATTTCGGCTTGGCCGACAAGGAACTGCCCTCGGACGGCGTGATCGTCGGCAGTGGTTTCGTGGACGGCCGGCCGGTGGCGGCGTTCAGCCAGGACTTCACGGTGATGGGCGGCACGCTCGGTAAAATGCACGCCAAGAAGATCGTGCAATCCATGCAGATGGCGCTGAAAACCGGCATGCCGGTCGTGGCGTTCAAGGATTCCGCCGGCGCCCGCATTCAGGAAGCGGTGGACGCGCTGTCCGGCTACGGCGAGGTGTTTTACAACAACGTGCTGCTGTCGGGCGTGGTGCCGCAGATCGCCATCATCGCCGGCCCCTGCGCCGGCGGCGCGTCGTACTCACCGGCGCTGATGGACTACATCATCATGACCAAGCAGAACGCCTACATGTTCATCACCGGCCCGGAGGTGATCAAGGCGGTGACCGGGCGGGAAACCAGCCTGGACGAGGTCGGCAGCGCCGTCATGCACGCCACGATCAGCGGCAACGTCCACTTCGTGGCCGAGGACGACCGCCACGCCATCCAGATCGCCAAGGCGCTGCTGAGCTATCTGCCGTCCAACAACACCGAGGATCCGCCGCACCGGCCCTATCCCGATCTCGACCTGTCCCCGGATGAGGGCATCAACGCGCTGATTCCGGAAACGTCCTCGGAGCCGATGGACGTGAAGTTGGTCATCAATCGCCTGGTGGACAACGGTCAGTTCCTGGAAGTCCACGCCGGTTGGGCCGGCAACATCGTGGTCGGCTTCGCCCGCATCCAGGGCATCGTGGTCGGCATTCTCGCCAACCAGTCGCTGGTCAAGGCCGGCGCGATGGACATCGACTCCTCCGACAAGGGCGCGCGCTTCATCCGCTTCTGCAACGCCTTCAACATCCCGCTGGTGACGCTGGTGGACGTGCCCGGCTTCCTGCCCGGCATCGAGCAGGAGCGCGGCGGCATCATCCGCCACGGCGCCAAGATGCTCTACACCTACGCCTCCGCGACGGTGCCGAAGATCACCATCATCCTGCGCAAGGCCTACGGCGGTTCCTATCTGGCCATGTGCGCCCAGGAAATGGGCGCCGACATGGTGTTTGCCTGGCCGACCGCCGAAATCGCGGTGATGGGCGCGGAGGGCGCGGTCAACATCCTCTATCGCAGCGAACTCAAAGGCGCCGAGGACCGCAAGGCCAAGGCGAAGGAACTGGTGGAAGAGTATCGGGCCAAGTTCGCCTCGCCGTACATGTCGGCCTCGCGCGGCTATATCACCGACGTCATCGAGCCGGCCGACACCCGCGCCACCATCGCCCTGGCGCTGCGCAAGCTGCTGACCAAGCGCGAGCTGCGCCCGGCCAAGAAGCACGGCGACATCCCGCTCTGACCGATCCGCCGAACCCAACCCAACGGGAATTCACCGAA
This sequence comes from Candidatus Competibacter sp., assembly GCA_031732875.1. Lineage (GTDB taxonomy): Bacteria > Pseudomonadota > Gammaproteobacteria > Competibacterales > Competibacteraceae > JAVMKJ01. The sequence goes on from JAVMKL010000036.1 coordinate 7,898, forward strand.
TGAAGACCTACACCACGCTGGACGCCATCGGCGACATGTTCGTGATCTACGGCATCGTGATCGTGATCTCGATGCTGGTCGCCGTGGTCATTCGCGGCATCGTTCTGGTGCTGTCGCGGCAGGCGAAACAGGAAGTGGCGAAGGCACCGGCCAAGCCCGCCATCGCGCAGCCGGTTATTGCCGGCATCCCCCAGGAACACCTGGCGGTCATCACCGCGGCGGTGGCCGCGATGATGGGCGCGCACCGTATCGTCCACATCGAAGCGGCGAGCCGCGGTTTCGGTTGGACCGCCGAGGCGCGCACGGTTCAT
>JAVMKL010000037.1:0-8109 GCA_031732875.1 Candidatus Competibacter sp.
TGGCTGGACAGCGGCGTCGATCCGGTCGAAGCCAGCCGGGCGCTGCTGGATGCGCTCGAGGCGCAGGCGACCGCGCTCGACAACGTTCCCCACCTGGAACACTGGTGGCGGGCGCGTCTGGGCGAGATCGCCGCCCTGCTGCCGATCGACCGGGAACGGCTGACGGCGCACTGTGCGATCCGCAAGGCCGCCGTTTTGGAGGCGCTCAAGCCCAAGCCGGAAGGCAAGCGGAAGGGCAAGGGCAACGGCGACGACCGCGCCGCGCCCCCCGCCGCCGTGCCCGCCGAGCAAGCCGCCTGACCACCACCGGGGCGGGGCGACCCGCCCCCCCAGGAGACCGCCATGAACGCACCTTTGAGCTTGAGTACCTTGCGGCTGTACGAACTGGCTGATGATTACCTCAACGCCCTTGAGGCGCTGGCCGAGATGGAGGACCTACCGCCCGAAGCCATCGCCGATACGCTGGAAGGTCTGGCCGGCACGTTCCAGGACAAGGCCGCCCACGTCGCCGCCTACATCCGCACCCTGGAAGCCGAAGCCGCGGCCATCGCCGACGCCCGCCAGGCGATGGAACGGCGGCAAGGCGCCCTGGAACGCCACGCCGGGCGCTTGCGCGACTACCTGAAGGGCCAGATGGAACGCACCGGCATCCCCCGCGTGAAGAACCCCTGGATATCCGTGCGCGTCCAGCCCAACCCGCCCAGCGTGGCGATCGAGGATGAAACCCTGTTGCCCGACCGCTTCAAGCAGCCGGTGACCACCATCAAACTGCTGAAAAGCGACATCGCCCGAGCGTTGAAGGCCGGCGAGCCGGTATCCGGCGCCCGCCTGCAAACCACGACCCGGCTGGTGATCCAGTAACCGAGAGGCGCCCGGCTGCAAGGCCGGGCGAAACCCGATGATCCAAAACCTCGTGCGCTTTCCCACGACCTGCCGGGCCGCGATCGGGCCGGATATTCACCAGCCCCTGTTACGCGCGCTGTGCGAGCACACCGACGGCGAAGGCCTCCCGGTGGGCCTGTGTTACGAGCCGAACCCACCGGACGACCATCCGGCGATCGCGATCCTGCTGGACAGCCGCAACCTGTGCCGGTTGCTGGGCGCCGCGCCGGCAACGGTGGGCGACCGCCAGCGCCGCGCCGGCGACTGCTGGCGGCTGGGCGCCATCCATCCCGCCGATCCCGGCCGGGACGCCCTCCAGGCGAGGATTGCCGACCGGGACGTCCCGCTGCCCGCCTGCCTTGACTGGACGCACCACGCCTGGCGGGTGCGGGTGTACGCGCCCGACCCCGACGCCGGGGACTGCGATATCGTATTTTGAAACCTTGCCCGCCCCGGCCAGCCGGGGCCAACCCGAGAGGAGATCGAACATGCGCGAGCCATCGAACCTGGCAGTCGGCAGTCTGGTCATCGCCAGGCGAACGACCGGCGTCTGCGAGGGGAACGCGGCGTCTGCTACGAGGAATACATCCTACCGGACGGGCAGGGCGGCCGACGCGGCGGTAAAGGCCAGTCGGTGGATCGGGCCAGTCGCCCGCGTTATCGTTCTCCCTCGCCCAGCAACGCCCGCGCGTCGCGGGAACCGTGCAGCACCCGCACGATGATGACCTCGCGGTCCGTGTAGCGGTAGTAGAGGGCGTACTTCTGGTGAAAATGTACCCGCAAACCGGGCGCGAGATCTTCCCGGCGCGGTCCCAACTCCGGCTGAACCAGCAGCGGCTGAAAGCGGGACTGGATTTTGCGCACGAACGCCGAAGCGGTAGCGGAACCTCCCCGCTCGGCGACGAACGTCCAAATCTCGATCAGATCCTCTTCGGCCTGCTCGGTGAGGCGGAGGCGGCGGGGGGTGTCGATCGCTGGCGTCCTGTCTGAATGATCCGCTCGGGATCGAAATCCCGGACCCGACCGGCATCCAGATCGTCGATCCCCCGTTGGACTTGCGCCCGTAACTCCGCCAGTTCGTGGCGCTGGAGTGCCCGTTTGTGCCGCCAGTCGCGCAGGGCTTCACGGACCACCTCGCTACTGGAGGCGTACTCACCTGCCGCGACGGCGGTGCGCACCGCTTCGGCGATTTCGGGAGTCAGGGTGATGGTAAGGCGTTCGATGGTATTCATAAATCATACTTTATCACACCATTGCGAATTTTGGGTTTCCTGCGGGGGAGGTAAGCTCAAACCGCCGAAAATGCTGTCTCGTCATCGGGCCACAGCATTTCGGCGGTTTGGGCGCACAACCCTCTACAACTCCCTATACCCTTGGCAATCAGCCTGGCTGGAGCTTCATCTTCGAATTCGGCCGTCACGACGGCTTCAGCCCCGACGAGGTGGAGTTGATGCTGGAGATCGCCGGCGACATCTGCCGCGAGGTGGCCGACTACGAATTCCGGAGCGTGATGCGCCTGATGGCCGACTTTCGCCGCGGCCGCTTCGCCCCGGCGTTCCAGCCCGAGCGGCGGGCGACGGTGCATTAGGCCGCCGCGAATCCGATCCTCTGTGGAGAACCCCCCATGATCGAACTGGATACTCTGGCCGCGCGGCTCGAAACCCGCCTGGCCGAACTGTACGACCGGGAGGCGGAATGGGAACACGAAACGCACAACCCGGCCCATGACTTGGCCGTGAAAGCCGAGCGAGAACTGGAGACCGTCCGCGCCTTGCAGGAGGAAGTGCAGCGGATTCGGGAATGGGTCTTTCACTTGCGACACCACCGGGAATAACGCTACGACCGTAGCCGCCGCGCCCAAGGGCCAGCACTGGCGCCCGAACCCTCGAAGGCGGCGGCACCGCCACCGCCGGGGCGGCGCTCCTACATTCGGTGACATCGCGCGAGGGTGCAACAATGACTGAAGGCTCAATCGCCGTTGACGCGGTGATAAACTGAATAAAAACACGCTGCGTGGTTCGATCTTGCGGCCGGCCAGCCGAATAGGTGGACATCCAGGCGCTGCCAGCGTGGTTTTCACTTTGCCCCCATGGATCTATGAATTGGGAGGAACCCCGCTGTGTTGCCCGAAGTGCTCACCTTTGTTTCCATGGACTGGATCAAGCCCCTTGCCAAGAAGTTGAAGGCGATCCGGGATGACAGAATCAAAGAAATCAGCCGGATCGCTGATACCTTCGGCGATCCCAAGGAGCTGGCGCGCTATTACGTCGAACCCAAATGCCAGCACCATAACCCGGCGGATTACCACGAAGACGAAGCGTCCATCTCGTATGTGAAAACGCCGGCATTCACCACCATCAACGACTTTCTGAACAAGGAAGTCGCCATACGGGACGGGCGCACTCAACTGTTTATCCTGGCCGACGCCGGCATGGGCAAAACCTCCCTGCTGGTCATGCTCAAGCTGACGCATCTCCTGGCGTTCTGGCCCCCGGGGTACGATTGCCTGCTGTTGAAACTCGGCCCCGATACCCTGGATGCGGTCCGCAAGCACCCTAATAAGGCGAACACCGTACTGCTGCTCGATGCCTTGGACGAGGACCCGACCGCCTGGGGTCATATCGAACGGCGGCTGATCGAGTTGCTGCACGAGACCACCCACTTCCGGCGCGTTCTCATTTCGTGCCGCACGCAGTTTTTTCCCGAAACCGGGGCTGATCCATTTGGAAGCCCTGGCCGGGTGACCGTGGGCGGTTTCATCTGCCCCATGCTCTTTCTTTCGCTCTTCGATGATCGTCAGGTGCGCGAATACCTGGGCAAGCGTTTTCCCGACCCCTGGCACTACGAACTAACGGGAAGCAAGAACAAACTGCGGCGCCGCGCCGAGCAGCTCCTCACGTCCATGCGCTCCCTGCGCTTTCGGCCGCTGCTCCTGGCCTACATCCAGGACTTGCTGGACGCGAACCGGCCGCAGTGGGACGAGTACGCCATCTATGACGCGCTCACGGAAACGTGGTTGCTGCGGGAGGTGAGCAAGCTGGCGAAGCAAGGAATCAAGCTGACCCAGGAAGACCTGTGGACAAGCTGCACCGCCGTCGCGGTTTACCTGCAATCGCTCGGGAAGCGCACGCTATCCCAGGCCGAGCTGCGGGATCTGGTGGTTGGGTTACCGTCTATCGCCCATATCGAGCAGTTCGATTTTGGCGGCCGTTCGCTGATGAACCGCACCTCGAACCACGAATATCGGTTTTCCCATTACAGCACCCAGGAATTCCTGGTGGTTCATGCCATCGCCGAGGGTCAGTTGGAAGCGGTGAAGAGGATTTGTCCGGCGTCCACTCAGGGGTTGAAGCTGCGAGCCACGGCGCAGATGTTGGAGTTCGCGTTTTGCCGTGTTTCCGAGAACGACAAGCTGGAGTTTCTGAAGCGGCTGGATTGGAGCGACATCAAGCCTAGCCAATTCGCTGAATGGTTCCGCTTTCAGGAGCGTTTGCGGGATGGCGGCATGGGGCCGGAGATGGTGGTAATACCCGCCGGCGAGTTCCTCATGGGTTCTCCCGCAGACGAATCGGAGCGCCAAGCAAACGAAGGGCCATCGCACTTGGTGGCTTTCGCGCAGCCCTTTGCGATGGGTCGTTATGCGGTCACTTTCGAGGAGTACGACCGCTTCTGTGAGGCGACCGGGCGAAAAAAGCCAGATGACAGCGGCTGGGGCCGTGGGCGGCGGCCGGTGATCAACGTGATGTGGGAAGATGCCGTCGCCTACTGCGTATGGCTTTCGAGCGAGACGGGAGCGTCTTATCGGTTACCCAGCGAAGCCGAATGGGAATACGCGGCGCGAGCGGGGACCAGGACCGCCTTTTGGTGGGGCGACGAGATTGACCCGACTCAAGCCAACTATAACGGCAACTATACCTATCGAAATGGAACGCAGGGTGAGTATCGAAAAAAGACGGTGCCGGTGGACGATTTCCAGCCGAACCCCTTTGGGCTCTACCAAGTGCATGGCAATGTCTGGGAATGGGTGCAGAATTCCTGGCATGACGATTATCAGGGCGCGCCGGTGGGCGGTTCGGCTTGGGAGGAAGCAGGCGGCGGTCCCCGGGTGGTGCGGGGCGGCTCGTGGCACGACGGACCGGGGGGGTTGCGGTCGGCCGCGCGCAACTGGGTCGTCCCGCGGGACTGGGGCAACTACTTGGGTTTCCGTCTGGCCAGGACCTTAACCCTTTGACCTTTCTTCTTTTTCCCTTTACGGGGGTCCAGGGGGCGGAGCCCCCTGGTCGCATTTTTTGGTCCTGTAAATTTTCCTGTGATGGCGTGGGGTGGCAGCGTGGGGCCAGGGTGTGAACTGCATCCAACCCATTGATCCTGTTGAGTGATGTTTGTTTAGCCCGCCCGCCCCGCCGTTCTGATCACAGGAAAATTTACACGAAGCATTTTTGTGCGGGTTAGTGCGTGCGCCGGGGCGGTTCGGGTTGGCTCTGACTGCCTTCGATGGCGTCGATGCGGGAAGCGATCCGGTAGGCGACCTCCAGGGCGGTCGCTTCGCCCGACAGCAGGTGATCGCACAGGGCGCGCAGTATCACGGGCAGGTTGGCGAGCAGGGCCTCGGCGGTGGGGTACTCCTGTCCCTCTCGGTGGCCGCGCACCAGCGCGACCAGGGCGTCGGTGGTGGCGCTTTCGGGGTCGAGATCGTCGAGGGTCGGGCGGGGCGGGGTAGGTTTTTTCGACCATTGTAGGTAGCCCGGTAGGCAGGAAATTGACTTTAAGGAAATCCGATTCTACGATGAATCGTGAAATCGCAAATACGGAAATAAGATGATTCTGGCGTTTCTGAATCAGAAGGGCGGCGTGGGTAAAACCACCCTGGCTGTTCACGTCGCGGCGGCGCTGGCCCGGAGCGGCGCGCGGGTGCTGCTGATCGACGCCGACCCGCAGGGCAGCGCCCTCGACTGGGCGGCGTGCCGGACTGCCGACCCCCTGTTTCCGGTGATCGGCTTTCCCAAGCCGAAACTGCACAAGGAAATCCCGGCCCACGTCCCGCATTACGAGTACATCCTGATCGACGGCCCGCCGCGCGTGAACGAGCTGGCCCGGTCGGCGATCATGGCGGCGGATTTGGTGGTCATTCCGGTGCAACCCTCCCCCTACGACGTGTGGGCGGCCAAGGACATCGTGGATTTAATTGCGGAAGCGACCACTTACCGGGAAACCCTCAAAAGCGCATTTGTGATTAATCGTAGAATCGTAAATACGGCAATCGGCCGGGACGTGGCCGAGGCCCTCGCGGGCTACGACATCCCGGTACTGAAAACGCATGTCGGGCAACGGGTCGCGTTCGCCGAAAGCGCGGCAAGCGGCAGCACGGTTTTGGAAGACGACCCTACCAGTCTGGCGAGCCGGGAAATCATGGCCCTCGCTGATGAACTACTGGGTCGGAAGACGATGAACGAGGCGGCGGTATGAGCAAGAAAGTATCTTTCGGAACCCGACCAAGCGCGGCGCGGGCGGGTGATGCCGCCAAGGCCGACGATTGGGTGAACAATCGCGACGCGGTAGCCATGAAGCGGCTGACCATCGACGTGCCGGCCAGCCTGCACGCCCGCATCAAGAGCCAATGCGCTATCCGGGGCGTCAAGATGGCAGATGAGGTGAGAGAGTTGCTGGAAAAGCATTTTCAGTAAATACGATTATGATGAAAATCGTGTTTACTGTTGATCGTATCCGATCATGACCCGATCCCTTCCCAAGGGCGGCAACGCGGTTTTGGCCCAAGCCGATCCCACCGCCCGCACGGTCTTCGTCGGCCTGAACTGGGAATTGCCATCCGCCGCTCAACCCTGGCAAATCGACGCCAGCCTGTTCTTGCTCAATGCGTCCGGGTTGGTCCGCGACGACCGCGATTTCGTGTTCTACAACCAGGAAACCGACGCCAGCGGCGCGGCGTGTCGGGTTTCCCCTGCCGAACTGGACCCCACCCGCGACCGGGACGGCTTTGTCGTCGTCCTGCCGGATCTGGCCGAAGACGTGCAACGATTGGTTTTTTGCCTGACGCTGGATGTCGCCAGCGCCCCCGACGCCACGTTCGGCGCGGTGACCTGGGTGCGGGCGCGCATCGTCAACCGCGACAGCGGGCAGGAGCTTTTCCACTACCACAGCGATGAGTTGGGTGCGGAAACCGCGCTCATCATCGCCGAACTCTACCGCTACCGCGACAGCTGGAAATTCCGAGCGGTGGGCCAGGGTTTCGCAGGTGGTCTGCGGGCGCTGGCCGCGCATTTCGGGATCTTGGTCGCCGACGAGGATTCGCCCAGCGCGAACGTGGCGACGACCGATGAGGAGGCGTTCGCGACCATCGGGCTGACGCTGGATAAGGACACCACCGATCCGGAGGCAATCGGCGGGTCAAAACGCCGTCGCCGCCGCACCCTGCAAGACGTGCTCGCCGCCCAAGTCGAAGACCTCAAAACCCGCTACCGCGCGATCCAGCCGCTGTTGAAACGCGCCCTACAGGACAGCCCCAACGAGAGCCAGAGCCGGCTGCTGCTCGATCGCATCCTGCAAGACGTGCTCGGCTACGCCCTGGGCGAGATCAAGACCGAGCAGAAAATCCAGGGACGGGCCGCCGATTACGTGCTGGCGCCGGGCGGGGTCGATGCGCTGGTGATCGAAGCCAAACGGCTGGGCGCTCCACTACGTGACAAGCAGATTTTCCAGGCTACCTCCTACGCCGCTTACTCGGGTATCCGCTGGGCGTTGTTGACCAACGTGGTCAACTGGCAACTCTACCGGGTGGCCACCGAGGGCAAGGTGGAAGCCGATCTGGTGTTTGCCCTGGACTTGCAAAGCGGTTTGGACGACGAGAGCGCCTACCGATTGATGCTGCTCTCGAAGGCCGGCATCGCCCGCTGCGAGCTGCTGGAAAAGCTCTGGCGCAAGAAGGTTGCGCTGAGTCCAGAAAGCTTGATCGCGGCGATCCTCAACGAGGAAGTGTTGAACAAAATCCGTGCCGTGCTGCTGCGGGAGCGCGGCTGTCCGCTGACCCATCAGGAAATCCAGGAGGCCATCGAGCGGGAGTTGCTGCGGTAGGGTCTGGGCGGTGAACGGTGCTTTTCTCCTCGACTACGGCCGCTTCCGGTTCCAAGCCGACGGCCAGCCAGCGACTGGCAAGATCGCCGTCAAGGTGATCAGTCAGGATGAGGTGTTGAAGGTGTTTGGGGTAGGGTG
>JAVMKL010000038.1:0-6016 GCA_031732875.1 Candidatus Competibacter sp.
ATGCTGCCAATGACCTCATGGGATGGTACATTGGAATCGCCGAACCGCATGCAAACCAGCTTCAACAACTCTGACAGGCGTCATACCGAGGAGCCAAATTAATGGAGATCATCCAAACAGACATTGCCATCGTCGGTGCGGGAGGGGCGGGACTGCGCGCCGCCATCGCACTGGCCGAAGCCGATCCAAAGCTTCGCATCGCCTTGATCTCGAAAGTCTACCCCATGCGCAGCCATACCTGCGCGGCCGAGGGCGGCGCCGCCGGCGTCATCAAATCCGACGACAGCCTCGACCTGCACTTCAACGACACCGTCGGCGGCGGTGACTGGCTGTGCGACCAGGACGCGGTCGAATATTTCATCAACGAAGCCCCCAAGGAACTGCTCCAACTGGAGCATTGGGGCTGCCCGTGGAGCCGCGAACCGGACGGGTCGGTAGCGGTGCGTCCTTTCGGCGGCATGAAAATCAAACGAACCTGGTTCGCGGCCGACAAATCCGGCTTCCACATTCTCCATACCCTGTTCCAGACCTCGCTCAAGTACCCGACCATCCAGCGCTTCGACGAGTACTACGCCACCGATCTGCTGGTGGACGACGGCCGCTGTCAGGGCCTGATTGCTCTGGAAATCCGCAGCGGGCAGATGCGGCAGTTCAAGGCCGGAGCAGTGATCATCGCGGCCGGCGGCGCCGGACGCATGTTCCCGTTCACCACCAACGGCGCCATCAAGACCGGCGACGGCATGGCGCTGGTCTACCGCGCCGGCGCACCTCTCAAGGATATGGAATTCGTCCAATACCATCCCACCGGCTTGCCGAACAACGGGATTCTGCTCACGGAAGGTTGTCGCGGCGAGGGGGGCATCCTGGTCAACAAGAACGGGCGGCGTTACTTGCAGGATTACGGCATGGGGCCGGAAACCCCGGTTGGCCAGCCCGTGCTCAAGACCATGGAACTCGGTCCGCGCGACCGGTTGAGTCAGTCCTTCTGGCACGAGCAGAAAAAGGGCAATACCGTCTCGACTACCTGGGGCGATTGCGTGCTGCTGGACATGCGCCACCTGGGCGAAAAGAAGATCAACGAGCGGCTGCCGCTGGTGCGCGATCTGTGCATCAGCTATCTGGGCATGGACCCGGTCAAGGACCCGATCCCGATCCGTCCGGTGGTGCACTACATGATGGGCGGCATTCATACCGACATCAACGCGGCCACCCCCCTGCCCGGGCTGTTCGCCGCCGGCGAGTGCGCCTGCGTCAGCATCAACGGCGCCAACCGGCTGGGCTCCAACTCCCTGACCGAGTTGCTGGTGTTCGGTCGACGGGCGGCATTGAGCGCCATCGCCCATCTCCAATCCGGGTTACCGGCCAGCAGGGATTCCGCGCTGGCGGCTCAGGCTCAGGACGCTCAGGGACGCATCCGGGCGCTGTTCGACAAGAGCGGCAACGAGTCCATCTCCGGCCTGCGCAAGGAAATGATGCAGACTATGGAGGACAACGTCGGCATCTATCGGACCGGCGAAGAGCTGGCTACCGCCTGCGACAAGATCGCCGAACTGCGCCAGCGCTTCGTCAACATCAGCCTCACCGACAAAACCAGCGTCTACAACACGGACCTGTTGCAGGCGCTGGAACTGGGATCGATGCTCGATTGCGCCGAGGCGGTCACGGTGGGGGCGCGGGATCGCAAGGAATCGCGGGGCGCGCACCAGCGCCTCGATTTCACCGAACGGGATGACCAGAACTTCCTCAAACACTCACTGGCCTACTATCACCCCAAGGAACCCCCGCGCATCGATTATCTCGATGTCGTGATCACCAAATCAAAGCCCGGGGTACGCGACTACTCAGGAGCCAAGAAATGAGCGAACGCCAAATCCAACTGGAGGTGCTCCGCTACAACCCGGAGACCGATAGCAAGCCGCGGTTTCAGACCTATTCCGTACCTTGCCTGAACGAATGGGTGGTGCTCGATGCCCTGAATTACGTCAAGGACAACCTGGACCCCACCCTGAGCTATCGTTGGTCGTGCCACATGGCGGTCTGCGGTAGTTGCGGCATGATGGTCAACGGCGAGCCCAAGCTGGCCTGCAAGGCGTTCATCCACGAATACTCCGATCAGATTCGAGTCGAGCCGTTGGCGAACTTCCCCATCGAGCGCGATCTGGTCACCGTGGTCGAGGATTTCATCGCCAAGCTGGCCAGCGTCAAGCCCTACCTGATTCCGAAGGAGGACAAGCCGATCAGCGCCGGGGAGTTCAAGCAAACGCCGGCGGAACTCAAGAAATTCAAGCAATACACGCTGTGCATCAACTGCATGTTGTGCTACGCGGCGTGCCCGCAATACGGCCTGGTTCCGGAGTTTCTCGGTCCGGCGGCCATCGCGCTGGCGCATCGGTACAACCAGGATTCACGCGATGGCGGGCGGGACGAGCGCCAGGAGGTGGTGGCCTCCAACGAAGGCGTATGGGAATGCTCGTTCGTCGGCGCCTGCTCGGAGGTCTGTCCCAAGCACGTCGACCCCGCCGGCGCGCTGCAACAGGTCAAGGTGGCCAGCACCATCGACTGGTACAAAGAACACTTGATGCCATGGGTGAAGAAATGAGCCGCAAACCCTACATTCGTGAAGTTTCCAAAACGACTTGGTTTCTCAGCCAGCCGCGCTACAAGCGATACATGGCGCGCGAAGTGACCTGCATTTTCATCTTTGCCTACACCTTCCTGCTGATCGTGGCGCTCAAGCGCCTTTCGGAAGGGCCGGATGCCTTCCAAGGGTTCCTGAACGCGCTGCACAGCCCGCTAGGGGTTCTGTTCAACCTGGTGGTGCTGGTGGCGACGGTGTATCACAGCACCTCGTGGTTCAACGTGACGCCGCAGGCCATGCCCATCCAGCGAGGCGAGGAGTTCGTGCCCGGTAACGTCATCGTCGGCGCCCACTACGGCGCTTGGGCGGTGATCTCGCTGATCATCCTGTTCTGGGGAGTATGATCATGGCCAAATCCAACAAGCCGATTTTCTGGGGGCTGTTCGCCGCCGGCGGCACGGTGACGGCGTTCGTGACCCCGGCTCTGGTGCTGGTGACGCTGTTCGCCGCGATGCGCTTCACCCCCGATATGTTCACCTACGAGGCGATGCACGCCTTCGCTGCCAACTGGCTGGGCAAGCTGGTCATTTTCGGCATCATCCTGCTGTCGTTGTGGCACGCCGCGCACCGGTTGCGGGTTACGGTGCACGACTTCGGCATTCGTGCCGATACGATGGTCGCCTATATCGTCTATGGGCTTGCGGGTCTGGGCACGCTCATGACGCTGATTTACCTGTTGCGCATCTGACCGGTCAACGGTTACGCTTCATCGGTCCTACCGTTCTCTTAACCCTGGCACGTTGCTCCCCGCGAAAGCGGGGAGCAAACTTTTGGACCAGCGAAATTCCCGCCCGGCGGGAACGCAAACGTGTAAACCCGAATCGTGCTAATCCCGCCGAACGCGGCGAAGACCGGCGAAGGCGCCTCGCACTTAAGGAAGCTTTTTAATGAGTTCTCAACCTGCTACAGCCGCCCTGGTTCGGCCTCGTTCCCTGGACGAAGGCATGGTGTTGGATCCCGCGTTAACCGGGGTTGAAGCCTCGGCGGAGATCGAGAAATCGGGCCAGACGATCGAGCTCTCCGCCGATGTTCCGCTACCGGACTATCTGCAACAAACCTACTGGTGGGCGTACCTCCATCCCGCCGCGGTGCGCACCTTCGAGCGGCAATGGCTGGTCAACCTGATCTTGTGGGGCAACTTCGCCCGGCTGCGCGATGCGGCCTTGGACGAGATCGGCACTACCATCAAGGGCAAGGTGCTTCAGGTGGCCTGCGTCTACGGCAATTTCACCGAACGGCTGGCCCAGCGGCTCGAACCCTCCGCGCGGCTGGACGTGGTGGACGTGGCCCCGGTCCAGTTGGAGAATCTGAAGGCAAAGCTCGACGACGTTTCGCGCGTTGCGTTGCATCATCAGGACTCGACCAACCTCCGCTTCGCGGATGCCAGCTACGATTGCGTCGTCGTATTCTTCCTGCTGCACGAACAACCGGAATATGCCCGCGTACAAACCATCGCCCAGGCGCTGCGCGTCGTCAAACCCGGCGGCAAGGTGATCTTCATCGACTACCATCGCCCCGACCCGACCAATCCCTTCCGCTACGTCATGGTTCCCATTCTCACCTCCCTGGAACCCTTCGCCATGGATCTCTGGCGCAAGGAGATTGCGGAATGGCTGCCCGACCAGGCGCGTTCGGCCACCATCGAGAAGCAGACCTATTTCGGTGGGCTTTATCAGAAGGTCGTCGTGCGTTAAGGCGACCGGCTCGAATCCTGGCCAGCGGCATCCAATTTGCGTGCCCGCGCCACGAAGGCATTGACCATCGTCAATGCCATCTGGGCCACCAAAGCGTCGCCGAGGGGTTTGAGCCAGAACGAGCGGACCTCGCAATCGAGAGTAAACTCAATACGGCAGTGCCCTTCAGGGGTGGGCGCGAACGACCAGCGGATGTCGAAGCGGCGGAAATTCCGATCGGCCGACGTGACGATGATGGAACGCGGCCGATCCAGTTTCGTGCGAGTGCGAAAACGATAGGCCAGCAGGCCCAAGGCCAGTTCCTGCTCGGTTTCGTAAGCGCTGGCGTCGCGACGGACGACCGTCGCCTTCCGCATCAACGGCAGAAATTCCGGATAGCGCTCCACGTCGGCGACGAGATCGAACATCCGTTCGGCGGAAACGGTAACCACGCGGCTTTCCCGATGGGATGTCTCTAACATCTGGCTTCACTCCCCACTTCTCATGCCGCGCCCTCCGTCCAGGACGTGCTTGCGGGCATTTCATAGGGTGATAGTAGCCGATTCCACCGTTCCGTACTTGGAGTTGGTGCCTGTCGCGATCCACGGACCGGCTTGATGGCCGGCTCCTGGCATAAAAAAACCCGGTATCAACCGGGTTTTTTTATGCGAATCAAACTATCACGCAATAATATCCACGACAAGTCGCTCAGGCCGTGGGTAAAAAATGGACTTTTGAAGAGAGGCTGTCTTCGATGTGCTTCCAAAGCTTGGGGAAAAGCGCGGAGATCGCGGCACCGACCGGCAGCAGGAACAACGCTGCTCCCACCAGTGCGACAATCCAAAAACCTACTAACGGAGATAGCGCCAAAACCACGATTGCAACCACTAGCATTTTGATGATGTTTCTCATGATATCCACGCAGCGGAAACCCCATCGCTCAGGACGAAGACCACTCGCGTCCTCCAAAGTTAGTTGTCAGAAATTCAGCTTCGGGCGGTGTCGTATTCCGACAGATGCGCCGCCATCCCAAATCAATCCATCCAAAGATCGACCGAGCCCTTGCAAGCGCCCTCGCAACGTGAGGGATTTTTGCTACGGATGCTCCATAAATAAGCCATATCGCGTCCCTACAAGTGGAGTTCCAGATACTGCTTCCGAACCAGAAGTTTGATGAATCTCCCACCACTGCCACTAGCTTGTGAAGGAGTTTAACAGAAAAAATGTTGCGATGCAATATTTATTGATCGGAATGTCGATCAGTCCTGCTCGACGACGAGATCGCACCCGACGCAGGGATCGAGCGCGGTAACCAGCCATTCGATGGATTGACGGACCGCCGCTGTTTCCCGGCCTACCCACGCGCCCGCCAAACCGCGAGCCAGCGGGCCTTCCGGGTGAAAATTCCACTCGGTCGGAGCCAGAATCTTGTAATCGGCCACCCGCCCTCCCGTCACGGCTACCCGATGGACCAAACGGCCGCGGGCGCATTCCACGACCCCCAAGCCAACGCCGCTGGCGGCAACCGCCGGCGCGGTCCCGTGATGCGCCTCAAGCCCGCGCGCTTGTGCGCGCATCTCGGCGAGAAGGTCGCCGCTCTCGATCATCCGCGCCACCAGACGCGCGAACAACCCGTTGCCATGATCGGCACGGAGGGTGGCAATCAGCGGATGATGCCACAGGCGAGCCAAGGCGCCGGTCTCAT
>JAVMKL010000038.1:6116-8061 GCA_031732875.1 Candidatus Competibacter sp.
CGGAGGGTGGCAATCAGCGGATGATGCCACAGGCGAGCCAAGGCGCCGGTCTCATAAACGACCCCGTCGAAGTCGGGCCGGGCGCAAAACGCATGGCCGTCGTCGGCCGCCAGCCGCCGCGCCATCGCGCCGGCGTCGAATGCCGGCAACGGCGTTACCGCACTGCGCCCAAAATCCGCCAAGCCTTGCTCGCGCACGCGGCGCAAGACCAGCGTTGCCGGCGTGGAAACCGTGAACAGCCAGCGCTCGAAATCCTGGAACTCCTCGAAGGGCCAACGCTCGCCCGGAGCCAATCCGCAAACCGATTGATAAAGACAATTCTCGACGCCATCCAGCAGCATGCCGAGTTCGATCCGATCCGGCGCCAGGAACGAGCCGCCGACGCGATTCCAGGCAGGGTGGGGGAAAAGCACGGGCCGCAGGGCGGACAAGAGTTGACGCAGTCGCTTCAAGATGGCGAAGGAGGGAGGGGCGCCGAGACCGCGCGGCCAGTCCAGCAGGAGACGCCATGCGGTTTGTTCGAGGGCTTCAGCCGCAACCAGGAACCGGCGGGCCGCAATTTGCGGAGGGACCGGAGCGACACCGAGCGCGGCCTCGGTGGCGGCGAGACCGGCGACCGCCTGGGCGACGCCGCACAGGCTAAACAGGCGCGGCAGGAAGGCCATGGCGGCATCGATATCCCGTCCGGCCAGCGTGGCGCTCGTTGCCACCGGTCGCGTCGAACTCAGATCGACCGCCACGACGACGCCATCCCGCGCCACGACCCGGACGCGCAGGCCACCTTCGAGGCTGCCGGTTGCCTCGCCCATCCCGGATGTCAGAATGCCCGCCACCCGAACAGGAAACCGCGACGGTTTCGGCGCGGCGACTCCGACCCGGCGGCATTTGCCGTCATGTCGCTTCGCTGTCGCGAACCATGCCGGCAAACTCCTCGAACAGGCGGTAAATCTCGTCCGCTTCCTCGGCCGCGACCTTTGTCACGGCGTAGGCGCGCGCCTGGAGGATCAGGTAATCGCCCACCGCGACTTCTTCCGGGAGCAGCAGCAAACTCACCTCCAGCCGTTCGCCGTAGCGCTCCACCACGGCGTTCGAGCCGCGGAGTTCGACAACGCGAGCCGGAATGGCGACGCACATCGGCTAGACCGCCGCCATCGGCGCCGAAAGCCGCCGTTCGGGGAAAAAACCGAGCCCGCGCAATTCGTCCGCCAGACATTCCACCGCCCGATCGACGGCGTCCGCCACATCGGGCGACAACGCGATGCCCAGATCCAAATCGGCCGGCACCACTCCAACGAGGGTCAGGGTGGCCGGGGCTTCACCGGTCAGCGCCAGGGTCGCCAGCACGTCCGCCAAGCCGAGTTGGTGGGGCGAATACCGGGTCTGGAACAGGGCGGGCACCTCGGCATCGGCGAGCCTGACCACCGACGCCGGCGGCGCGCCGGTCCGCACCGCGTCGCAGATCAGCAGATGATCGCAGCCGGCGAGGGTGTCCAGCAGGTCCATGCCGGCGGTGCCGCCATCGACCACCTCGACTCCTGCCGGCATGGCATAGCGACCGGCAAGCGCCTCGATCACCCGCACCCCGACCCCTTCGTCGCGCAGCAGAATATTCCCGAGGCCCAGGACCACGATTTTCATCCAAACGCCCTGACCTGGACGATGGGCCGCTGCTTGGTATCGACCAAGTGAATCGCACAGGCCAGACAGGGATCGAAGGAATGCACCGTGCGCAACACTTCCAGCGGCAGTTCGGGATTGGCCACCGGATTATCGAGCAAGGATGCCTCGTAAGGTCCCAGCGCGTCGGCGTCGTCGCGTGGCCCGGCGTTCCAGGTGCTGGGCACCACCGCCTGATAGTTCTTGATCTTGCCGTTCTCGATCACGGTCCAGTGCGACAGCACCCCGCGCGGCGCTTCGTGATAACCGAAACCGCGAATCTCGCCCT
>JAVMKL010000039.1:0-7968 GCA_031732875.1 Candidatus Competibacter sp.
TGTTCGCCGAATTTCCCGAACTGTTCCGGGGTCGCCACCTGCCGATCACCCAGAACCTGATGAGCTTCGGCTTCGAGTGCGAGGACGGCTGGTACGACCTCATCCGCCGACTCGCCACCGACATCGCCGCGCACGCCGCCGATGCCGGGATGAAGCCGCTGGCGGTGCAGGTCAAGCAGGAACTCGGCACGCTGCGCTTCAGCGTGGATAAGGCCGACGCCCATGTCCATTTGCTGTGCGCGGCGGCGGAACGGCAATCCAGCCTGACCTGCGAGCAGTGCGGGATGCCGGGACAATTGCGCTATTACCGCCGCCAACTGCTCGCCCGCTGCGACGAACACGCCCCACCCGGCAGTTGGATCGCCGCCCAGCAACCGCCGGCCATCGATTCAACCGATCCCCGTGGCGCTTGACCGAGTTCCCGTCCGGCCACGGCAACGACGGCGCGGCGGACGCAAATCCGCTATGCTTGAAGGCAATCCACACCCACCGACCGCACCGCATGGACTGGAACCGCCTGCTCTCCCGCGTCCGTCCGGGCCTGTCCCGCCAACATCCCGACAGCGAAGCGCGCACCGACTTTCAGCGCGATTTCGACCGGATCGTGTTTTCCTCGGCGTTCCGGCGCCTGCAGGACAAAACCCAAGTCTTTCCGCTTTCCCAAAGCGACTACGTCCGCACGCGCTTGACCCACAGCCTGGAAGTCTCCAGCGTCGGCCGTTCGCTGGGCACGATGGTCGGCGACAGCGTGATCCGCCGCCATGACTTGAAGGGGGTCTATCCGCAGGATTTCGGCGCGGTGGTGGCCGCCGCCTGCCTGGCCCACGACATCGGCAATCCGCCGTTCGGCCACGCCGGCGAGGACGCCATTCGACTCTGGTTCACCGCCTCCGCCACCGGTCGGGCGGTTTTGGAACAACTGACCGAAGCGCGGCGGCAGGATTTCGTGCGTTTCGAAGGCAACGCCCAGGGGTTTCGCATCCTCACCCGGCTCCAGAGCCCGGACAACCCCGGCGGGATGCAACTGACCTGCGCGACCCTGGGCACCTTCACCAAATATCCGCGCGCCTCGTGGCTGCCGGCCGAACCGCCCCCCGGCATCGCGTTCAAGAAATTCGGCTTCCATCAGGACGACGCGGATCTGTTCGCGGAAGTCGCGGGCCAACTTGGCCTGGAATCGGCGCAAGCCGGCGCCTGGAACCGTCACCCGCTGGCCTATCTGGTCGAGGCGGCCGACGATATTTGTTACCGGATCATCGACGTGGAAGACGCCTTCCGGCTGCAGCAACTGCGGTTCGAGGACGTCCGCGACCTGCTGTTGCCCCTGACCGGCGAGCCGGACCGCGCCCAGCGCAAGATGGACCGGATCACCCGGCCCAAGGAACGGATCGAATACCTGCGCGCCAAAACCATCGGCGCCATCATCGAACAGGTCCATCAGTGCTTCATGGAAAACGAGGACAGGATTCTCGCGGGCGCGTTCGCCGAGGAATTGCTGGACGCGATCCCCGCCGCCGCCGACATGCACGCGCTCAAGGCGTGCGGCGAAAACCATGTTTATGTGTCGAAACCGGTGGTGGAGGTGGAAGCAGCCGGTTTCGAGGTTCTGGGCGGCCTGCTCGAGGCGTTCGTCACCACCGTCAACGACGTCGCCACCCACGGTTCCGCCGCTTCGCCGAAGAGCCGGATGTTGATCCACCTGATTCCCGAGCAGTTCGCCCGTCCTGGCCGCCAGCCCATCGCCGATTTATACCGCCGCGTGCTCGCCATCACCGACTTCGTGTCCGGCATGACCGATTCCTACGCGGTGGCCCTGTTCAAGAAGCTCACCGGAATTTCATTACCGACCGGTTGACCCCCGGAAAACAACAAAGGCGGGTTCGCCACCCGCCTTTCGCCTGTCGCCGGGCGCTTGCGGCGCCCGACCCGGTTACAGCCGTTCCGGCAAATGCCGGCGGATCTGCCCGGGCTCCAGGTACGTCAGATCCTTGCTGACCGTATCTACCACCAAATCGGCGGTCCGGGCATCCAGTTTGCCGCGCAGCAGTCCCAGGAACGAGGGCGTGGCGGCGATGTACAGCCGGCGGAACAGGCCGCCGACCCGACCGTTTTTCAAATGTTCGCTGATTTCCTTGGCGAACACCATCGCCTGCTGGCGCTTTGGCGCCACTTGGTAATCCATGGTGGGACCGTTGCCCGGCGAACGCCCTTGCCGATCCGAGACCAGATCCCGGGTCTTGACGCGTCCCTCGGGATTGACGAACGCCTGAATTTCCCGCAAGGGAGCCAGCGCCTTCTCCACGCTGAACAACCTCGCGCGACTGCTATCGGCAATCAATACCCATGTCGTGGTCATATCCGCTCTCCCATGCTGGCCGGGTCCGATGCGCCCGGCGTTCTCACTCGCGGTCACGGATCAGCGGCACGAATACCACCGGCAACACGCTGCGGCTCTGCGGCATGCCTCGCTCGTCCTTGTGGAGCACGCGCAAATCCTGCGTCTGATAGGGCCCTCCCACCGGAATGACCAGCCGGCCACCCGGCTTCAGTTGCCGCACCAGCGCCGGCGGCACTTCCGCGGCCGCCGCCGTGACCATGATGCCATCGAAAGGCGATTGTTCCTCCCATCCCTGGCAGCCGTCGTCGACGCGAATCTCCACGTTGCCCAACCCAAGCTCGTGCAGGCGCCGTGCGGCGGTCTCGGCCAGTTCGGGAATCCGTTCCACCGAGTAGACCCGTCGCACCAGACTGGCCAGCACCGCCGTCTGATAACCGGAACCGGTGCCGACTTCCAGCACCACCGCCTGGGGATCGGGTTCCAGCAATTCCGTCATCAGCGCGACGATGAACGGCTGGGAAATGGTCTGACCGCGCCCGATCGGCAGGGGCATGTCGGCATAGGCCCATTCCCGCTGTTCCATCGGCACGAACACGTGTCGGGGAACTTCCGCCAGCGCCCGCATGACGCGTTCGCTCAATTCAAAACAGCCGGTCAGACCGCCGGTTTCACGGGTTTCCGCCGCCACCCGCGCCAGCAACACCCGGCGCTCGGGTTCATAGTCTCCGACCGGCCTGTCGCTCATGTCGTTCCCCCATCCACCGCGCCGGGCTTCGCCGCGCCGCCTCGTTCGGCATCAGGATTCGGGCCACCAGATCCCCTTCGCACAACAACGGTTGCCGGCGCAAGCTTGCCAGCAGGCCCATCACCGGCGCCGTCACTCGCGCCTGCACACCTCCGGTAAAGCCGTCGTAGACGCGACCCAATTCCTCGCCCGCCCGGACCCAGCGGCCGACCTCCAGGTGCGACGAAAAGATTCCGGACTGCTCGGCCAGCACCACGAAGATCTGCCGCAGGTCGAAATAACGTAAATCTTCTTCCTCCTCGGCAAGCCGGAGACCGCCGACGATGCCGGTACGGTCGAGAAACGCCACCAAGGCCCGGAACAAGGTCTCGCAATGCCCGGTCTGCAAGCTGCCCCTCTGCCCTGCGTGGATCATGAAACTTTCGCCGCCGTGCGGACGCCAGGCACGCACCAAACCGGATGCCAGATCGTCCTCCATCGGCCGCTCGATGACCGCCGGCAGCCCGAACAGACAGGCGCTGGCCCGCTCGTCATCGTTGGGAGCGTAAAGGCTTACCTGCGGCAGATCCTCGATATCCAGGCTGGCCGAATGAATATCCACCCGGTAGTACGCGGTTCGAGTGATTTCCACCACCGCTTCAACGACGGTCCCCCCCCTGCGGCGGCGACCGGTACCATTCTCCACCCGGCTGCTCCGATTGAGCGTGTTGATGGCGGGAACGATCAACACGCGCTCGCGCAATCCCAGGCTCCGTCGCTCTCCCGCCTCGATGCTTCGCAAAAACGCCGCCAGCCGCGAGAGCACGAATATACCGTTCAACTCGCTGCCGCGAAGATCCGCAACCAGTGCCAGTCGCGGCGCTCGCTCCTGCGGCCCGATATCATGATGGGGAAGTAACCCCGCGCTCGGCGACCGCCGGCTCGGTCTGGAGATTTTGGTCCCGATCAAGGCTTCACTCCGCTATCGCGCTGCCGTTTCAACTCACAATTCATCATGTTCACCCTAGATAAAAGCATAGTTCAATTTACGAATTCCGCATGATGAATTTCGCATGGTGAATTTTCTCCACGCGGGATGGCCGATTCCTCGCGGCGCCGAAAAAATCAGGCATTGCATGTTGCATCGCAACATAAATCTCGCTATATTGCATTGCAACAATGTTTGTCAACGCTCAACGAGGAATCCATCATGGTCGTCGATCTGTTCAGCAAAGCACTGGAAACCCCGCAAGCCCTGCCCGAGTCCCTGGTCAAGGCAAACAAAATGTTCGTCGAGAACATGGAAAAAATCATGGTATTCCAGATGAACGCTCTCAAGTCCTACATGGACATCGGCTTCAATCAGATGAAAGCCGCCGCCGAGATCACCGATGTCAAGAGCTTTCAGGACTTCTACAAGCGCCAGACCGAGATCGCCAAGACCGTGCAACAGAAGATGATGAACGACGCCAAGGCCATGTCCGACATGGCCACGCGATTCAAGACCGAGATCGATGGCCTGACCAAGGCGACGCTGGAAGATGTATTGCCGAAAGCCGCCTGAACCTCGCCGATACTGGTAAATCCCCGCCCCGCCCGCGCGGGGCGGTTTTGTTTCGATCCCGGCCAACATGCGCCCCCCCCTCGCCATACCCCCCGACATCGCGCTGACCGCCGAATCGTCCGTCAGTCCGACGGCGGCGATTGCCTTGGCCTTGGAACTCGGACTCCCCCTGCTGGCCTCCCCGGTCATCGACCCGGCCGCAGTTCCATTTAGCCACCTGCTGGTGTTGACCCGGAAACGTCTGGAGTTGCGGGAAATCGGTCCGGGGGCGGCCGGACCGGTTTTCGTCGATTTCGCGGCGGGACCATCGGCCCACCGGCGCCGTTTCGGCGGTGGTCGCCACCAGCCACTGGCACGGGCGATCGGCTTGAAAGGCGGCGCCATGCCGACCGTCGTGGATGCCACGGCCGGGCTGGGCCGCGATGCCTTCGTGCTGGTCTGTCTCGGTTGCACGGTGCGCTTGGTGGAACGCTCCCCAATCGTCGCCGCTCTGCTGCGCGATGGGCGGCAACGCGCCGAACAGGATCCGGAAATCGGCCCGCTGGTCGCGGAAAGACTGCGTCTGTACGTCGAGGACGGTCGGGAATACTTGCGGCGGCTCGAGGAAGACCAGAGGCCCGATGTCATCTATCTGGATCCGATGTACCCACATCGCCGAAAATCAGCGCTGGTCGGGAAGGAAATGCGGTTGCTACGGCAGTTGGTGGGCGACGACATCGATGCACCGGCCTTGCTGGATGTCGCGCTGGCCCGTGCCCGCCAGCGAGTGGTGGTGAAACGGCCACGTCTGGTTCCGGCATTGACGGGACCGCCGCCGACCACTCAGATCGCCGCGCCCAACACCCGCTTCGACGTTTATCTAATCAGCCGCGGCTAGCACTTCAGCTCGTGGTCCTTACGGACGGGGGTTGGTTGCGATCGACCACGACGGCGCCGGCGTCACCCGGACCACCGAAGGAAACCCCGGTTTGGCGGGGGAAGCGTTCAGCACGACCGGACGGGCCACCGGCGCGACCGGAGGATGCGCCAGCCGTCCGTAGACGCGGGTGATCTTGTCGACATAGGCCCGCGTTTCCGCGTAGGGCGGCACCCCACCGTACCGCACCACCGCCCCTTCGCCCGCGTTGTAGCCGGCCAGCGTCAGGCGGACATCGCCCTGGAAATAGGCCAGCAACCACCGCAGATAGGCCATTCCGCCCTGCAGGCTCTGCACCGGATCGTAGGGATCCCGCACGCCGAATCGTTCGGCGGTCTCGGGAATCAGTTGCATCAGCCCCTGGGCGTTCTTGGCCGAACGAGCCTGGCTATTGAAGCCGGACTCCGCCTGGATCACCGCCAGCACGAAATCCGGCTGCAAACCGTAATTCGGGGCCATGCGGTTGACCATCATCTCGACCTGGGTCCGTTCTGGCGAAGACATCCCCGAGCGTGCCAGGAACTGTGCCGGGGGCGGTTTCAGGGTCGGATCGACCGGCTCGGCGCATTTCGCTGGCTGGACCCCGGCCGGATCGTCCACCCGCGCCAGCATCCGCGCGGCCGGGGCATCGCCCCTGGCCGCCGCCAGCCGGAACCAGGCCGCCGCCTGGGCATCGTTCCGTGCCACGCCGCGACCGTTGGCGTACATCCACCCCAACTGATACTGCGCCTGAGCATGACCGCGTCGGGCCGCCGCGCAGTACAGCCGCATTGCCCGGTCATAGTCCTGGGAAACACCCTCGCCGTGTTCGTAGCGCACCGCCCATTCCACCTGGACGGCCGGGGCTTCCCGGACGAGTTTGACCCAGTCGGGACCAAGGCTCGTCGCACCCTGCGCGCTGGCGCCGCAGACGGCAAGGATCCAGATTCCGAAGCATGCTCGTAAACTCATCAGACCTCTTTCTCCGTACTGGCGCTTCACCACCCTGGGATACTGTAAAAAATCCTGTCATCCACAACAGGATACCACCATATATTGTGTACAAATAATTCAAATATCCACCATATGGTTCCACCCAGATCTTCATTACAGGAAAATTTACAGTCCGCGTTCGTTTCGGCAGCCAAATCGTATTGGCCAAAAAATTAGGCAATTTCCACGCCATATGCCAATCCAGCGCGAAAAACCGATATGGACCGGCATGGCTTTGCCGCGTTGTTTGCAAAAAAATGACGGCTCCGGCTGAGAAACACTGCCCGTTCCTGTAGACTTTCCGGTCTATCCCATCGAGGAACGACGTACTCATTAAAGACTCGCTATCGACCGAACCGAATCCGACAGGAGGCCATGATGGTCAGCTATACCACCGAGTCCATCCGCAACATCGCCCTGGTCGGGCATGGCGCGGCTGGGAAAACCACCCTGGTGGAATCCATTCTTTTTCATGCCGGCAAGCTTGCCGCCCCAGGCACCGTGGAAAAGGGCAACACGGTTTGCGATTTTGACCCGCAGGAAAAAGCGCACCAGCATTCGCTGGATGCCGCACTGGTCAATCTCGACTGCAAGGGCGCCCACATCAACTTGATCGACACCCCCGGCTTCCCGGATTTCCTCGGCCAGGCCATCGCCGTGTTGCCGGCGGTGGAAACGGTGGCGGTGGTGATCAACGCCCAGACCGGCATCGAGGCGGTCACCCAGCGGATGATGGAACGCGCTGCCGACCGCCGGCAGTGCCGGATGATCATCGTCAACAAGATCGACGCCGAGAACGTCGACCTGCCCGGCCTGTTGGGCCAGATTCAGGAAACCTTCGGCCGGGAATGCCTGCCGATCAACCTGCCGGCCAACAACGCCACCAGCGTGGTGGACTGCTTCTTCAATCCCGCCGGGGACAGCGATTTTTCCAGCGTCGGCGCCACCCACTCCGCTCTGATCGACCAAGTGGTCGAGGTGGATGAAGATCTGATGGCGTTGTACCTGGAACAGGGCGAGGATTTGCAACCGGAGCAGTTGCACGCGCCGTTCGAAAAGGCGCTGCGCGAAGGCCACTTGATCCCAGTCTGCTTCGTCTCGGCCCGCACCGGCGCCGGAATCAAGGACTTGCTGGATGTTTTCGTCAAACTGCTGCCCAATCCGCTGGAGGGCAACCCCGAACCGTTCCGTATAGGCCAAGCTGGGGACACCGAGGAACGCCCGGCGATCCCCGATCCGAAGCAGCATGCGGTGGCACACGTATTCAAGGTGCTGATCGACCCCTTCATCGGCAAGCTCGGCATCTTCCGCGTCCATCAGGGCACGATCACCAAGGACAGCCAGCTTTTTATCGGCGACGGCCGCAAGCCGTTCAAAGTCGGCCATCTGTTCCACATGCACGGCAAGGAGCATCCCGAAGTCCCGGCGGCCATTCCCGGCGATATCTGCGCGGT
>JAVMKL010000040.1:0-7933 GCA_031732875.1 Candidatus Competibacter sp.
TCCTGATCGTCGTCGCCCAGCGACCCGCCGGAACCCGGCACGCAGGGTACGCCGGCCTCCCGCATCGCCTTGATCGCCGAGACCTTGTCGCCCATCAGCCGGATGGTGTCCGGGCGGGGACCGATGAAGATGAAGCCGCTCTGCTCGACCCGTTCGGCGAAGTCGGCGTTCTCGGACAGGAAGCCGTAGCCGGGATGGATCGCCACCGCGTCGGTGACCTCGGCGGCGCTGATGAGCGCCGGCATGTTCAGATAGCTGTCGGCGGCGGGCGGCGGGCCGATGCAGACGGTTTCGTCGGCCAGGCGCACGTGCTTGAGGTCGCGGTCCACCGTGGAATGGACGGCGACGGTGCGAACGCCGAGTTCCCGGCAGGCACGCAGGATGCGCAGGGCGATTTCCCCGCGGTTGGCGATCACCACTTTTTCCAGCATGGCGGGTTATTCGATGACCAGAAGCGGCTGGTCGTATTCGACCGGCTGGCCGTTCTCGGCGAGGATGCGGGTGACCGTGCCGGCGTGGTCGGCGTCGATCTGGTTGAACATCTTCATCGCTTCAATGATGCAGACCGGGTCGCCAACGTTGACCCGCTGGCCGATTTCGACGAACGGTTTGGAACCCGGCGACGCGGAGCGGTAGAAGGTGCCCACCATCGGCGAGCGCAGCACGTGGCCCTTGATCGCATCCAGTTCGGCGTCCGACGCGGCGTCCGGCGTGGCTGGGGTCGGGGGGTGGGCGGGCATGACCGGTGGGGGACCGTAGTGAGGCGTGGCCCACAGCGGTTGCGCCGGCATCATGACCGAAGCGCCGCCCTGAGGATGACGGCTGATCCGGACCGAGTCCTCGCCTTCCTTGATTTCGATTTCGGCAACGCCCGAGGATTCGAGCAACTCGATGAGCTTCTTGATCTTGCGGATATCCATCGGCATGGCGGCTACTGGCGTGGCGTGGCGAGATGGTGATCGGCGGCGCGCAGCGCCAGTTCGTAGCCTTGCGCGCCCAACCCACCGATCACCCCGACGGCGATGTCGGAGAGGTAGGAGTGATGGCGAAACGGCTCGCGGGCGAACACGTTGGACAGATGTACCTCGATGAACGGAATGCCGACTCCGAGCAGGGCATCGCGCAGCGCCACGCTGGTGTGGGTGAAGGCGGCCGGATTGATGACGATGAACTCGGTGCCGTCTTGGCGGGCAGCGTGGATGCGGTCGACCAGAGCGTGTTCGGCGTTGCTCTGGAAGCAGGTTAGTTGGTGCGGCCCGAGGGTCTGGGCCAGACTCATGCAGCGCCGCTCGATGTCGGCCAGAGTGGTGGCGCCATAGATTCCGGGTTCGCGAGTGCCCAGCAGGTTAAGATTCGGTCCGTTGAGTAGCAGCAGTTTTGCCATGGGTCAAGCGGTGATCCTTGCCAGTCGAAGGGCGCGATTCTGCATCAAGCCCGATTCCATGTCCAGCATGAAACCCGGTGGTTCAGCGCCGATACCCACACGTTGGCGGTAGTTGCCGGCGGATCGGCGTCCATCCCGGCAGTCACCCTTTCCGCGCCAGCAGGGATCGCAAATGCTCGGCGAACCGTGCCGCCTCCAGGAATCCTACCAGCCGGTACTCGCGGCGTTCCCGGCCGTCCGGGCCGAAGAACAGGATGGCCGGCGGGCCGACGATGCCGAAGCGTTTCAGCAGGACTTGGTCGGTTTCGTCGTTGGCGGTGACGTCGGCCTGTAGCGTCACCATCCCGGCCAGCACCGCCCGCACGCCCGGATCGGTGAAGGTGTAGCGTTCCAGTTCCTTGCAACTCGCGCACCAGTCGGCGTAAAAATCCAGCATCACCGGCCGGCCACCCGCCGCCCGTACCGCCCGATCCACCTCGGCGGCGGTCTTGACCCGGCGGAATTCCGGCGCTGGTGCCTGGTTGGCGGCATTGGCGATCAAACCGACGCCGCGCAGCGGTTGCCAGGGATCGCGGCCGCCGGCGGCCACTCCGACCAGCAGCAGGATGCCGTAGATCAGCAGGACCAGGCCCAATCCCTTGACCAGGGTGCGCCAGGCCGGCGCGCCGTGCGCCTGCGGCTGCATCGCGCCCATGTAGTTGGCCGTGACGATGAGCAGCGTCGCCCACAGCACCATCGTCAACGCTGGCGGCAGGATGCGTTCCAGCAGCCACAGCGCCACTCCCAGCAGCAACACGCCGAATACCGTCTTGACCCGCCCCATCCAATGGCCGGCGTGCGGCAACCAGTGACCGGCGGAGGCGCCGACGGCGAGCAGTGGCGTGCCCATGCCCAGGCTCAGGGCGAACAGCGCCGTCGCGCCCAGCGCGACATCGCCGGTGACGGCGATGAAGGTCAGGGCGCCGATCAGCGGCGGGGCGACGCACGGGCTGACGATCAGCGCCGACAGCAGGCCCATCACCGCGACTCCGGCGTGATGGCCGCCGCGCTGGCGGTTGCTCCAGTCCACCAGCCGGTTTTGCAGGTTGGACGGCAGTTGCAGGTCGTAAATGCCGAACATGGAGAGCGCCAGCAGCACGAACAGCCCGCTGAAAACTCCGATCATCCAGGGATTCTGGAACCAGGCCTGGAGGTTGTGCCCCAGCAGCGCCGCCAGCACGCCGGCGACGGTGTAAGTGACGGCCATCGTCAGTATATAGGTCAGCGAGAGGAGGATCGCCCGGCGACGAGTCAGGCTCGCGCCCTGGCCGGCGATCAGGGTGGACAGAATGGGTACCATCGGAAACACGCAGGGCGTGAACGCCAGCAGCAGACCGAAGCCGAAAAACGCGGGGATCGCCAGGAATCGCTGCTCGCCCAGCATTCGCGCCAGCCGGTCCTGTTCGGCTTCGCCGCCCGCCGGTTCCGACCCCACTCCCGCCTTGGCGCCCTCCTCTCCATTCATGGAGAGGGAGGTGGGGGGTGAAGTGACCGCCGGCGGCGCCACGGTCACCCTGGAGAGGAGGTTGGGGGGTGAGGCGACCGCCGGCAGGGACACGGTCACGGTCTGGTTCAGCGGCGGATAACAGACCCCAATTTCGGCGCAACCCTGATAGTCGACCTTGAGTTGCACGGTTTGCGCGCCGGACGGCTCGCGTTGCAGGCGGGCGACGACGACCGCTTCGCCGTGAAAGATCTGCTGCGGGCCAAAATACGGGTCGTCTTTCGGTTCGCCGGGCGGGATTTCGATCCCGGTGATCGCGATGCCCCGGGTGTCCGACAGGCTCAGCCGAAATTTGTCGCGATAGAGGTAATAGCCGGGCGCGATGATCCAGCGGACCTCGATGGTCGACGGATCGAGCGCGCTGGCGGCCAGCTGAAACGCCTGATCGGCTTCGAGGATCCGGTCCTGGGACGAGCCGCCAAAGCGGTCGAACAACCCGCCCGCGACCGGTCCCGCCAGCAGCGCCAGCAGCAGCGCCAGCCAAGGCCACGCCCGGCGCGGCTGTCTCATGCTAGCACTCCCGCATGGTCCGCGATCCAGTCCAGATAAGCCGCCAGCCCAGCCTGAATCGGCAGAGCGATGATCTCCGGGATTTGGTAGGGATGCAGTTCGCGAATGCGCGCCTCCAGCAAGGGATAGACCGCCTGGTGGGTCTTGACGAGCAGCAACAGTTCGGAATCACGCTGCGTCTGGCCGTTCCAGCGGTAGATCGAGGTCAGGCCCGGCACGATGTTGACGCAGGCGGCAAGCCGCTCGCCGACCACGGTTTCGGCGATGCGCTCGGCGGTGGCCGGGTCCGGGCAGGTACAAAGGACGATCAGTGGCGACTGGCTCATGGTGTATCTTTTCGGACAAGAATTTCGTGTTGTAGGAGGTATTGTTATTTGACGGATATTATGGACCATGACCGGCCATGGCCGTTGCGCTTGCCGCCGCCATGGCGGGACCGAATCGTCCACCTACCCACCGCCGTCCTCTTTTTCAGAATCATGCATCCGCTTTCCGACGCCACGCCGACAGCCGGTTCCCCGGCCGAAAACATTTCAGGAATATTCCAGCGCCGAAGACCCGAACGGCGGCGGTTGCTGGCGTTCTGGCTCGGTTACTTTGTCCTCTGGTACGCCGCCTGGTTCGGCGCCTCGGTGCTCGGCGCTTTCGACAACCAGATCAGCTTGTGGTATCCACCGGCGGGGTTGCGCTTTTTTGTGCTGCTGACCTTCGGCTGGCGGGCGTTTCCGCCGGTGATGCTGACCGAGGCTACGCTGAGCGTGTTGCTATGGGTCACCGCGCCTTCGCCCTTCTCACCCTCGCAATCGCCGCTGGGTCCTCGCCTGGAAGGCGCGCTGACCCCCGCGGTCGTCTATCTGTTGGCGGCACTGTTGCTGCGGGCCTGGAATGCCGGTCGAACCCATAACAATTTCGCCGATCCGGCTCACTCCGGCCGGTTTTTGGGCGTGGCCCTGCTGGGCAGTCTGCTGGCGGCGGGCGTCGGCGTGACGCGGATGCTGCGCGCCGGCTCCGTCGCCTCCAGTGAATGGCCTGAAGTCTGGCTTCACTGGCTGATCGGCGACTTTATCGGCGTCATCACCATTACTCCGCTGTTGCTGGTACATCTGGGTCCGCGTCTGCGCGACTGGCTGCCGTGGGGCCGTTGGCGGCAACCGTTCCCCCAGGCCCAAGGCGGGCGGTGGTGGCGCTGGCCCGCCTCTTTCGCGGGGTTGCTGTTGACCCTGGGCGTCCTGTTCGAGTCGCCATCATGGCTGGGATTGGGCGCGACGGCGCGCCCTTTTCTGACTTTGTTCGTGCTGCTGCCCGTGGCCTGGATCGCCATCGCCGGCGGTTTGCCGGTGGTGACCCTGGCGATTTTCCTGCTGGACGCTGGCTTGGCGATCCTGGTGGCGTGGCGCGAACATCAAGACGCGGCGTTGTACTATCAACTGGTCATGATCGCGGTCGCGCTCATGGGCTTGCTGCTGGGCGGCGTGTCTGAAGCCCGCGACTGGGGACTCACCCGCTTCCGCGATCTCAGTCGAGTTTTGAACGATTTGCTGTGGGATACCAACGCGGATGGACGCATCACGCAGCTCAGCGGCAGGCTGGCGTGGGAGCTGGCGCCTCGCACCGGGTTGTGGTGGCGGACCGGCATCCATGCCATCCCGGTGGAGCACCGCAAGGTGTTGAGCGCGGCGTTGCGGGCCAGGCGACCGTTCCGGGAAGTGTTGCTCAGCATTCGGAATCACGCCGGCGAGGTACGCTGGTTGCGGGTCAACGGATTGCCGTATCAGGACGAACTGGGTCGTTTCGCGGGCTACCGCGGCGCCGCGACCGATGTCACCACCCAACATGTCGCCGAGCTGGTGCTGGCCGACTACGCCGATCAGTTGCGGCGGGAAGTCGCGGTCCGGACCGCCGAATTGCGCCGGCTCAACCGCGATCTCGCTTTCGGCGAGCGCCGTTATCGGACCATGCTGGCCACGGCGCCGGTAGGGGTAGCCGAGGTGGATGCCGAGGGACGCTGCCAATATGTCAACTTTCCCTGGTGCATCCTGACCGGTCAGGCGGCGACCGCGGTTCTGGGGCATTCCTGGCTCGATTGTGTTCGCCCCGACCAGCATGAGGAGATGGTGCGCTGCTGGCGCACGGCGTCGAACCTGTGCGCGGGGGATGGCGAATTTCAGAGTCTGGCCGATCGGTGGCTGAGCGTGTCCTGGTCCACGCTCTACGATGGCGACGACGATGCCGTGATCGCGGGCGCCATCGTGATCTTGAACGATGTAACCGACCGGCGGCTGCGCGAGCAGGAAAACTGGGAACTGGCCCACTTCGACGCGCTGACCCAATTGCCGAACCGAAATTTATTTTGGGACCGGCTGGAGCAGGCGCTGCGGCTGGCCGGTCGAAGCCGGCAGACCGTGGCGGTGCTGTGGCTCGATCTGGACGGTTTCAAGGCGGTGAACGATACCTTGGGCCACACCGCCGGCGACGACCTGTTGCGCCAGGTCGGCCAGCGCCTGCGGGGTGCCTTGCGCGAGAGCGATACGGCGGCCCGCCTGGGCGGCGACGAATTCGCCGTGGTGCTGGCGACGGTCGCCCGGTCCGAGGATGCCACGGGCGTGGCGCAAAAGATCATCGATCGAATCAACCAGCCTTTCACCCTTCCGCAAGGACCGGCGCGAGTCTCGACCAGCATCGGCATTGCCCTGTATCCGGACCACGCGAGCACGGCCAGGGTGCTGGCCCACCACGCCGACCAGGCGATGTACGCCGCCAAGCGGGCCGGCAAGAACGGCTGGCGAGTGTGGAACGGCGCGGCGTCCTGAAACTCTTCCTGGCCGGCGGCGGCCCGCCTATTTTCTTCGCCCCCGGCTCTTGAAATTTTCCATCCGCGCCCCACTTCACGGTCAACCTCTTGACAGGGTGTTTGCGCTGGCTATGATTAACACTCATTAACGGTGAGTGCTAACAAAGCGAACACCAACCTCGAGTCAACGAACTTCATTCTTCTAAGGAGATGTCACCGATGAACATTCGACCCTTGCATGATCGGGTGCTGGTCAAGCGCGTTGAGGAAGAAACCAAGAGCCCGGGCGGCATCGTTCTGCCCGGCACCGCTGCCGAGAAGCCCTCCCGCGGCACCGTGCAGGCGGTGGGTCGCGGCAAGCTGCTGGATAACGGCGACGTGCGCCCCCTGGATGTCAAGGTCGGCGATCACATCCTGTTCGGCAAGTATTCGGGCAGCGAAGTCAAGGTCGACGGCGAAGAGCTGGTCATCATGCGCGAAGACGAGATCATGGCCGTCATCGAGAAGTAAACGCCGCGCCTGCGCGAATCTCATCATCTCGAAGCATTTCAACCCGATTTCAGAGGAATTCCCCAATGGCTGCAAAAGAAGTCAAGTTCGCTGACGATGCCCGCTCGCGCATGGTGCGCGGCATCAATATTCTGGCCAACGCCGTCAAGGTGACCCTGGGTCCGCGCGGTCGCAACGTCCTGCTGGACAAGGCTTTCGGTGCTCCCACCGTGACCAAGGATGGCGTTTCGGTCGCCAAGGAAATCGAACTGGAGGACAAGTTCGAGAACATGGGCGCGCAAATGGTCAAGGAAGTCGCGTCCAAGACCTCCGACGTGGCCGGCGACGGCACCACCACCGCCACCGTGCTGGCCCAGGCCATCGTCCGCGAAGGCATGAAGGCCATCGCCGCCGGCATGAACCCGATGGATCTGAAGCGCGGCATCGACAAGGCGGTGATCGCCACCGTCGAGGAACTGCGCAAGCTGTCCAAACCCTGCACCGACGACAAGGCCATCGCCCAGGTCGGTACTATTTCCGCCAACGCCGACGAAGCCATCGGCCGGATCATCGCCGACGCGATGAAGAAGGTCGGCAAGGAAGGCGTGATCACCGTCGAGGAAGGCAAGAGCCTGGATAACGAACTGGATGTCGTGGAAGGCATGCAGTTCGATCGCGGCTATATTTCGCCCTATTTCATCAACAACCAGCAGAACATGAGCGCGGAATTGGAAGCTCCGTACATCCTGCTGTATGACAAGAAAATTTCCAACGTCCGCGATCTGTTGCCGGTGTTGGAGGGCGTCGCCAAGTCCAGCAAGCCGCTGCTGATCGTCGCCGAGGATGTCGAGGGCGAGGCGCTGGCGACCCTGGTGGTCAACACCATTCGCGGCATCGTCAAGGTCGCGGCCGTCAAGGCGCCGGGCTTCGGCGACCGCCGCAAGGCCATGTTGCAGGATATCGCCATCCTGACCGGCGGCCAGGTGATTTCCGACGAAGTCGGCCTGAGCCTGGAGAAGACCACGCTGAGCGATCTGGGTACCGCCCGCAAGATCGTGGTCGCCAAGGAAAATACCACGATTATTGATGGGGCCGGCAAGACCGACGAGATCAAGGGCCGGGTCGAGCAGATCCGCCGCCAGATCGAGGAAGCGACCTCCGACTACGACAAGGAGAAGTTGCAGGAGCGCGTCGCCAAGCTGGCCGGCGGCGTGGC
>JAVMKL010000041.1:0-7923 GCA_031732875.1 Candidatus Competibacter sp.
ATCAAGATCAAAACCTATGCGGAAATGGTATTACATGGTGAATTTTCGCATAGGCTCTGAACCATAAAATCCATTGAGAAACGGTATAAAGAGGTCACCGCCGGACCGGCAACCGGAAACGTTGGCCGCCTTGCCGCAGGATAACGCCGTCGGCGGTCACGGTTTCCAGGGTCGGACCTTCGCCGGTCCGCTCGCCTTCCCGGTAACGCCGGCCGTTGATGACTGCGAAGCGTTTGTCGGAATCGTGGCTGTAGACGTGGATATCGAGACTCAGCGCCGGAATGCCGCGTCGGGTACCAGCGGGCAGCGTTTCCAAAGTCGGAGCCGGTTCGGACTCGGCGGGGGTGATTGGATCGGTTGCCGGGCGCCGAGGGGGAGCCTCATCTCGTTCCCGGTTGCCTGGAGTGGTCGGGCGAGGCGGTTCGGGCACGACGGGTTTGCCGGCCGGGGCCCTGGCGGGTGCGGCTGTCGCCGCCGCCGGTGAATCCGGCTTGGATGCCATCGCCCTGGCGGGTTGGGACACCATCGGTATTGCGGGGGGCGCCACCGGCGGTGATTCGGCCGGCGCCGCGGCTGCTGGCGAGGGCATGGTGGCCGGGACGGTGCCGGAGATGACGGCCGGTTGCGGCCGAATTAGGAAGGCGACCAGCAGCACGGCGTTGAGTCCCAGAACCAGCCCGGCGCCCAGCCAGAACCAGCGTCGTTGCCGCTCGGGCCGGTCCGGCGCCGATGGGATGGCCAAGTTCGGCGGCTGGCCGAGATGGCGTTCGCGTTCCGCCTTGCGCAAGGCGTCGAGAATGTAGGACATCTCAGTTTTCCCGAGGCGTCGCTACTGGCGTATCCCGCGCCGGGGCGATGTCGTGCAACAACGCCAGCGTCCGCGGTCCGGCCAGCCCGTCCGGCCGCAGGCCGTGATCGCGCTGAAAAGCGCGCAACTGTTCGGCCAGCTCGGCATCGAACACATCCGATAGCGGTTCGGGTGGCGACTGGCCGGCCGCCAGCGCCAGCCGCCGCCGCAGCCAGCGCACCGCCTCCCCACTCGCGCCGGGGCCGATCAGGGTTTGGGGGGGAACCGACCCGGGAGGCGCGGCGCCGGCGGATGATGACGCGGCGGGGGCCGACGCGGGCAGGATTCCGGCTGTTTCGCCTGGAGTGGGAAGCGCGATCGGCGACGGAACGACGGTGGGAGTGCGGCCGCCCTGTGGCAGCCACAGCCCGGCGCCGATCAGGGCCAGCCCCGCAAGTCCGATGCCCAGCGCGAGCCAGGGGTGATAACTCCAGTCGCTCCGGCCTTTTTGCAGCGCTTCCCGAGCCGCCCGCCGGACCCGACCGGCGGTCACGCACCGGGCGCCTTCGCTCCAGGCGCCGAGCAAGGCGCGGTCGCAAATGATGTTGATCAGGCGCGGGATGCCGTCGGACCGCCGGTAGATCGCCCGCCGCGCGCCATCCGTGAACAGTTCGGCGCGACCGCCGGCGACGCGCAGCCGGTGGCCGATATAGGCGGCGGTTTCGCGCCGGTCCAGCGGCGGCAGGTGGTAGCGAGCAGTGATGCGCTGGGCCAGTTGCCGCAAGTCCGGCCGCGCCAACATCAGCCTCAGTTCCGGCTGGCCGACCAGGATGATCCGCAGCAGCTTGTGCTTGGCGGTTTCCAGATTGGTCAGCAGTCGGATTTGCTCCAGCACCTCGCGACTGAGATTCTGCGCCTCGTCGATGATCAGCACCGTGCGCCGGCCGGCGGCGTGAGCACGCAGCAGGTGCTCGTTGAGAGCGTCCAGCAACGGCTTCAGGGTATGATGCTCGCGCGGATAGGCCACGCCGAGCTCATCGCAAACGGTGGCCACCAGTTCCTCGACCGTCAGCCGCGGGTTGAGGCAGAGGGCGATGTCCACGTTCTCCAGCCGTTGCTCCAGCAGGGTGCGGACCAGGGTCGTCTTGCCGGTGCCGACTTCGCCGGTCAGTTGTACGAAACCGCCGTTTTCGCCCGCGCCGTACAACAGGTGCGCCAGCGCTTCCTGGTGGTGGCGGCCGAGATAGACGTAGGCCGGATCGGGGGTGATGGCGAACGGCGGCTCGCGCAGCCCGAAGTGCGCCGTGTACATACTACACCTCGCCGTAACGGGCACCGGCGCCGATCCAGCGCCGGATGAGGGGCTCCACGCACTCGGGGTGCTCGCGCAACAGTCGGTCGGCGGCGTAGCGGGCGGCGTTCAGCAGATCCTGATCGCGCAGCAGATCGGCGACCCGCAGGGTTTGCTCTCCGGTCTGGCGGGTGCCGAGCACCTCGCCGGGACCACGCAATTCCAGATCGCGACGAGCGATCTCGAAGCCATCCTGGCATTCCCGCAATACCCCCAGCCGGGCGCGGGCCACCGCCGACAGCGGCGGCCGGTACAGCAGCACGCAACTGCTGTCGGTATTGCCGCGACCGACCCGGCCCCGTAACTGATGCAGTTGCGCCAGCCCCAGCCGCTCGGGGTTCTCGACGATCATCAGACTGGCGTCGGGCACGTCCACGCCGACCTCGATCACGGTGGTGGCGACCAGCAGATCGAGGTGACCTGCCTTGAAAGCGGCCATCACCGCTTCCTTGGCGGCGGCCGGCAGCCGGCCGTGCACCAGACCGATCCGTAATTCCGGCAGGATGCCGGTCAAGCGCTCGGCGGTGACCGCTGCCGCCTGGCATTGCAGCGCCTCGGATTCCTCGATCAGCGGGCAGACCCAGTAGGCTTGCCGGCCGCTCCGGCAGGCCTGGCGAATGCGGGCGACGACTTCGTCGCGACGGTTGTCGGGTACGGCGACCGTTTTCACCGGCTGGCGGCCCGGTGGCAGTTCGTCGATCACCGAGGTATCGAGGTCGGCGTAGGCGCTCATGGCCAGGGTGCGCGGGATCGGGGTGGCGGTCATGATCAGTTGATGCGGGCGACCGCCGCCGTTTCGGCCCTTCTCGCGCAGCGCCAGCCGCTGATGCACCCCGAAGCGGTGTTGTTCGTCGACGATCACCAGCGCCAGTTCGGCGAACGCGACGTTCTCCTGAAACAGCGCGTGGGTGCCGACCGCGACGTGAACGTCCCCGGCGGCCAGCCGCTCCAGCAGGGTCCGCCGCGCCTTTCCGGCCAGCCGTCCGGTCAGCCAGGCGACTTCCACGCCCAGATCGCCCAACCAGTGGTGGAAATTGCGGTAATGTTGCTCGGCCAGTAGTTCGGTGGGAGCCATCAGCGCGGCTTGGGCGCCGGTTTCCACCGCCCGCAAGGCGGTGAGGGCGGCCACCACGGTTTTGCCGGAACCGACATCGCCCTGCAGCAACCGCAACATCGGGCGGGGCTCGGCCAGATCGGTGGCGATTTCCTCCAGCACCCGCCGCTGGGCGCTGGTGAGGGTGAAGGGTAACCGTTCCAGAAATCGCTGGCTCAAGCTTCCGTTCCCGGTCAGCAGCGGCGCAATTTGCCGCCGCATCCGTTCGCGCAGCCGGCGCAGGCTAAGCTGGTGGGCCAGCAGTTCCTCGAAAGCCAGCCGCCGCCGGGCCGGATGGCGGCCGCTGTCCAGTTCCGCCAGCGCCGCGTCCGCCGGCGGTTGGTGCAACAGTCGCACCGCCTCGGCGATGGGCGGCAGCTTGAGTTGCGCCCGCAGTTCCGGCGGCAGCAGTTCCGGCAGCAGCGCCGCCGCTGCCAGTTGCGCCAGCGCCTGCTCGGCCAGATTGCGCAAGGTGAATTGTTGGAGGCCGGCGGTGGCGGGATAGACCGGCGTCAGCCGGTCGGGCACCGGGGGTGCGTCCGGCCCGATCCGGCAACATTCGGGATGAATCATCTCCAAAGCCGCGTGGCCCTGCCGTACCTCGCCGAAACAGCGCAGCCGGGAGCCCGGCTGGCCCAGCAACTGCTGCTGGGCCGGGCTGAAATGGAAGAAACGCAGGGTCAGTACCCCAGTGCCGTCGGTCAGATGACAGAGTAGGAAACGCCGGCCGCGCGCCGTGACCTCGCTGCCGACGACCGCGGCTTCGATCTGCGCCTCCTCGCCGGAGCGCAGCCGGTTGATCGGAGTGATGCGGGTACGGTCCTGATAGCGCAGGGGCAGGTGCAGCAACATGTCCTCGGCGGTACGGAGACCCAGCCGGTGCAACCGTTCGGCCAGCTTTGGTCCGACGCCCTTGAGCGCGGTCACCGACAGCGGTTCGGGAGCCAGCGGTCGCGCCGGGTTCAGCACGGTCGATTCCTCAATGTTCCAACCACGCATCTAGCATCTGGCATGTAGAGTGGAATAGCGCTGCGTATTCCGCCGGATGAATTCTTGCCATGTCCGTGCGACGGATGGCGGTGCCACGCGCCTGATCCGCCCTATAACCTACTCCTGCAATCTCCCCCTATTGCTCCAAAGCCAGCACCGCGTCCATCTCGACCTGCGCGCCGCGCGGCAGAGCCGCGACGCCGATGGCCGCACGGGCCGGATAGGGTTCCTTGAAATACTCGGCCATGATCTGGTTGACCAGGGCGAAGTGACCGAGATCGGTCAGGAATACGTTGAGCTTGACCGTGTCGGCAAGACCGCCGCCGGAGGCGCGGGCCACTGCCGCCAGGTTATCGAACACCCGGCGAATTTGAGTCTCCATCCCCCCTTCCACCAGTTGCATGGTGGCGGGGTCGAGCGGAATCTGGCCGGACAGGTAGACGGTGTCGCCGACCTTGACCGCTTGGGAATAGGTGCCGATGGCGGCGGGGGCCCGATCGGTCGTGATGATCTCGCGGGGCATGATCGTATGCTCCTTCGGTGGGCTTGCCGGCGGTTGCCGGGGGGCAGCGGGGAGGAACACGCTGGCAACGGGTTAGCCGCGTCGGGCCAGTTTCAGGGCTTCGGGGAGGGTGCGCAACCGGCGCATCACCCGGGCTAGATGGGCCCGGTCGCGGACGTTGAGCAGCAGATGCACCATGGTGGTGTTGCCGTCCCGTTCCGAGGTGTTGATGGTTTCGATGTTGGTGTCGGTGGCGGAGATGGCGGCGGCGATGGTGGCCAGCACCCCGCGCTTGTTGACGACATCGAGCCGCAATTCGGCGCTGAAGTCGGTGCCGATATGCTGCTCCCATTCCACCTCGATCCATTTCTCGGGGTTTTTCTTGTAGCCGGTGACGTTCTTGCAATTGTCGCGGTGAATGACGATGCCTCGCCCGGCGTTGAGGTAGCCGATGATGGCATCGCCCGGCAACGGCCGGCAGCATTTGCCGAAGCCGACCACCGTGCCCTCGGTGCCCTTGATCAGCAGCGGCTGGGCGCTCGCATCCGGCGAGGTGGTCTCTTCCTGGTCTTCCTCGGATAGCAGTTGCTTGGCGATCAACGCCGCCACCCGGTTGCCCAGACCGATGTCGGCCAGCAGATCGTCGAAGCTGGCCAGTTTCAGTTCCCGGATCAGCGCCCTGATCGGATCGGCGGGCAATTCGCTCAGCCCGCCGATCCGCCCGGCCAGGGCCTTCTCCAGCAGCCGCTTGCCCAGCAGAATGGCCTCCTCGCGTTGCAGGTGCTTGAGGTAGTGGCGGATGCTGGCGCGGGCCTTGGCGGTGACCACGAAGTTGAGCCAAGCCGGATTCGGACGGGCGGTGGGAGTGATGATGACCTCGACAGTCTGGCCGGTGACCAGCGGCGTGCGCAGCGGCACCAGCCGCCGGTCCACCTTGGCACCCACGCAGGTGTTGCCGACGTCGGAGTGGATGGCGTAGGCGAAATCGACCGCCGTGGCGCCGCGCGGCAGTTCGATGATCTCGCCCCGCGGGGTGAACACGTAGATCTCATCCGGAAACAGGTCCACCTTGACACTTTCCAGGAACTCCACCGGGTTGCCGGCCCGGCGTTGCATGTCCAACAGTTTCCGCAGCCATTCCCGCGCCCGCTGCTGGGCATGGCTGCCCTGACCATCGGTGCCGGATTTGTAGCGCCAGTGGGCGGCAACCCCGACCTCGGCCATGACGTGCATTTCCTCGGTGCGGACCTGGACCTCGATGGGCACGCCGTTGGGCCCGAACAGCACGGTATGCAACGATTGGTAGCCGTTGGCCTTGGGGATGGCGATATAATCCTTGAACCGGCCCATGATGGGTTTGTACAGACTGTGCATCACTCCCAGCACCCGATAGCAGGTGTCCACGGCGTCGACGACGATTCGCACCGCATAGACGTCGTAGACCTCCTTGAACGGCAGGTGCTTGCCGCGCATTTTCTGGTAGATCCCCCACAGGTGCTTGCTGCGGCCGAGCACTCGGGCCTTGATGCCTTCATCGCTCAAGCGGGTCTGGATGCGGGTTTCCAACTGGCCGATGATCTCGCGGCGGTTGCCGCTCATCTTGCGCACCGCTTCCTGCAGGATCCGGAAGCGCAACGGATAGAGATGGCTGAAGCCGAGGTTTTCCAGTTCCTGGCGCAGGTGGTTCATGCCGAGCCGTCCGGCGATGGGGGCGTAGATCTCCAGGGTTTCACGGGCGATGCGGCGGCGTGATTCCGGGCGCATGGCGCCGAGGGTGCGCATGTTGTGCAGGCGGTCGGCCAGCTTGATCATGATCACCCGCAGGTCCTTGGCCATGGCCAGGAACATCTTGCGGAAGTTCTCGGCCTGCGCTTCCAGCTTGGAGTTGAACTGGATCTGGGTCAGCTTGCTGACCCCATCCACCAGATCGGCGACTTCCGGTCCGAAACGGCTGCTGATCTGTTCCTTGCCGAAATGGGTGTCCTCGATGACATCATGCAGCAGGGCTGCCAGCAGGGTTTCATGGTCGAAGCGGACGTTGGCGAGGATGCGGGCTACCGCCAGCGGGTGGAAGATGTACGGCTCGCCGCTCTTGCGGTAGATGCCGGCGTGGGCCTCGGTGGCGAAATGGCAGGCTTGGCGCAACTGCTCGACCTGGTCCGGCTCGAGGTATTCGCTGGTGATGGCGCACAGGTCGTCGATGCGGAGATGCAGATCGTCCAGCCATTCGTCGTCCACGGCTAGTCGGTGGTTCCGCTGGGTTTCGTTTCTGACTTCCCGCAACGGCGCGGTCAACACGGTCGATCTCCTGCTGCCGGCATCCGACGTCGTCAATCCGCTTCGGCCGACGTTTCGTCGAGGGTGGCATGGACCGACTCGGGTTCGGGCGGCGGCGGGGCCGGGCGAGCGTATTTTTCCTTGATCAGGTGGTCGAGCTTGCCCTCGGCTAGCTCCCGCAGTGCGACGACGGTGGGCTTATCGTTTTCCCAGGGAACCAGCGCCTCTCGACCGAGCGCCAGGTCGCGGGCGCGGCGCGCGGCGACCAGCACCAGTTCGAAGCGGTTATCCACCCGGTCGAGACAGTCTTCAACGGTAATTCGGGCCATGCGGGGATTTCTCCAAATTTTGGCATCGAAGCATAGGTTGAGTAGTATAATTAAAACAATCAGTTAAGACAAGAGCGTCCGCAGAAGCTCCCGTTGCCGTTCCAGTTGGGTCGCCCGTCGCTGGCGGTTGGCGATGACGATGGCGCGCAGCGTCTCCAGGGCGGCCGCGAAATCGTCGTTGATTACCAAGTAGTCGAATTCGGCGTAATGCGATAATTCATTCAGTGACGCAGCCATGCGCCGCTCGATGACCTCAAGGCTGTCCTGACCGCGGCCGGCCAACCGTTGCCGCAAAGCCTCACGGGAGGGTGGCAGGATGAAAATGCTCGAGCTATCGGGCATCAGCGCCCGCACCTGCCGGGCGCCCTGCCAGTCGATTTCCAGGATCACGTCCAGCTCGGCCTGTAATTGTGACAGCACGGCGGCGCGGCTGGTGCCGTAGCGGTTGCCGAAAACCTGGGCGTGCTCCAGGAAGGCGCCCTTGGCGACCATTGCCTCGAAAGCAGCGAGCGGGATGAAGTGGTAATGCTCGCCGTCCCGCTCGCCGGGGCGGGGCGGACGGGTAGTGTGGGAGATGGCGACGGCGATGCCGGG
>JAVMKL010000042.1:0-7878 GCA_031732875.1 Candidatus Competibacter sp.
GCCTGGCCATCGTCAAGCGCATCGCCGACCGCCACCGGGCCAGCATCCGACTGGAGGACGCCGAACCGGACCGGGGATTGCGGGTAACGGTCCGGTTGCCGGTCGCCACCACCAAGGATTCGCTCTCTTCCAACCCTTCTACCCCCGGCAAGGGAGGGGAACAGCCGGTTACAATTGGTTAACCCCATGTGGGGGCGCGCATATTCCATCCACGAGATTCCCTCCCTCCTTGCGGGGGAGGGAGCAGGGCAATCGCGCTATGAAGGGGGTTGACAAGAGGAGGATTGCCAGGGTAGCGGGTCGCGCTCGATCGGATGGAGAACACCGATGCTGCTCCAGTTGCTCGACCCGCGCCCGTATTTTGTTCGCTTGCCCGATCCGCGTCGCGAGACGCGGAGCAAGCTCCACAAACTCCAGGATATTCTGATGCTGGTCCTCTGTGCGGTGTTGAGCGGGGTGGAGGACTGGGTAGGAATGGCGGATTTCGCCGAGGAGAAGGAAGCCTGGTTGCGAAGTTTTCCGGAGTTGCCCGACGGCGATAGGTGTCGAGCCACTAGAAAAACGACGGATCGTCCTCTCTCTCCCAACCTCTCTCTTGCAGAGAGGGAAGCGAACGGCGGTTCAGCCACCTTCCCGCAGTTCCGGGCGATCCCGGTACTGCTCCAGCGCCTCCGGGTTGGCCAGCGCCTCGACGTTCCGAACCGGCCGCCCGTGCACCACTTCCCGCACCGCCAGCTCGACGATCTTGCCGCTCTTGGTGCGGGGAATGTCGGTCACTTGCAGGATTTTGGCCGGCACGTGGCGCGGCGTGGCATTGTCGCGAATGGCGCACC
Source organism: Candidatus Competibacter sp. (assembly GCA_031732875.1). Lineage (GTDB taxonomy): Bacteria > Pseudomonadota > Gammaproteobacteria > Competibacterales > Competibacteraceae > JAVMKJ01. Next base: position 834 of record JAVMKL010000042.1, read on the forward strand.
GGATGCGCTCCCGCAGCCCGTCGTCGAGTTCCAGCCCCTCGCGGAGCTTGACGAACAGAATGACTCGCACGTCGTGTTCCCAGTCCTGCCCGACGATGATCGACTCCATCACTTCCGGCAACCGCTCGACCTGGCGGTAGATTTCCGCCGTGCCGATCCGCACGCCTCCCGGATTCAGGGTGGCGTCGGAGCGGCCGTAAATCACGATGCCGTCGCGGGCCGTGATCTCACAGAAATCGCCGTGATGCCACACGCCGGGGAAACGCTCGAAATAGGCGGCGCGGTAGCGGGCGCCGTCCGGGTCGCTCCAGAATCCGACCGGCATCGCCGGGAACGGCCGGGTACAGACCAGTTCGCCCTTGGCTCCCCGCACCGGCTGGCCGGCCTCGTCGAACACCTCCACCGCCATGCCCAGCCCCCGGCACTGGATCTCGCCGCGGTAAACCGGCGCGCCGGGATTGCCCAGCACGAAACAGGACACGATGTCGGTGCCGCCGGAAATCGAGGCCAGATGCAGGTCGGGCTTGATATCCCGATAGACGTAGTCGAACCCTTCGGGCGCCAGGGGACTGCCGGTGGAAAACATCGCTCGTAACTGCCCGAGATCGTGGCTGGCGCGCGGAATCAGACCGGCCTTGGCCGCGGCGTCGATGAATTTGGCCGAAGTACCGAAATGGGTCATGCCCTCGGCGTCGGCATAGTCGAACAGAATACGCCCGCCGGCGACGAAGGGATTGCCATCGTACAGCAGCAGCGTCGCGCCGGAGGCCAGGCCGGACATCAGCCAGTTCCACATCATCCAGCCGCAGGTGGTGAAATAGAACAGACGGTCGCCGGGTTTGACGTCGCCGTGCAGTCGATGCTCCTTGAGGTGCTGCAACAGAGTCCCGCCATGGCCGTGGACGATGCACTTGGGCACTCCGGTGGTGCCGGATGAGTAGAGAACGAACAGGGGATGCTCGAACGGCACCCGCCGGAACTCGATCTTCTCCGCCGGATACGGCGCCAGGAAATCGGTGTAGCGCGTCGCGCCACGGATGGCGGCGACATCCGGCGATGCGTTCAGATAGGGGACCACCACCACCGCCGTCACCGACTCCAGCCGGCTGACGATCTCGGCGGTCCTGGCCAGACAGTCGATGGGCTTGCCGCCATACCAGTAGCCGTCGGCGCACACCAGCACCTTCGGTTCGATCTGGCCGAAGCGGTCGAGCACTCCCCGCACGCCGAAATCCGGCGAGGCGGAGGACCAGACCGCGCCCAGCGCGGCGGTGGCCAACATCGCTACCAGCGCTTCCGGCAGGTTGGGCAGGTAACCCGCCACCCGGTCGCCCGGCCCCACCCCGACGGCCCGCAAGGCCTGGGCGAAGCGCGACACCTCGGCGTACAGCGCTTCCCGGCTCAGCCGCCGCCGAACCCGGTCCTCGCCCCAGAACACCAGCGCCTCCGAATCATCGCTCCGGCGCAGCAGGTTCTCGGCGTAATTCAGCCGGGCTTGGGGAAACCAGCGCGCGCCGGGCATTCGCTCGCCATCGGCCAGCACGACTTCGCCCGGCTCGCCGATCACGCCGCAGTAATCCCACAGCAACCGCCAGAAATCGACTGGTTCGTCGATCGACCATTGCCACAGGGACGGGTAGTCGTCGAAGGCGCGGCCGCTCCGTTCGCCCGCGGCGCGGCGGAAGGCGGTAAGAATGGCAGCTTCCACCCGTTCGGGGGCGGGCATCCAGAGCGGTCTGTCGTCGGCGCGGATATCGGACATGTGATTGTTGGGCCTTGCACGGGGATTACGGAACTGATTATAACTTTCGGCTACCCAAGCATGAGTTTCAATAGAGGCAGAGATATGAAAAAGCAGGCATCATTGCTGGCGATCTTGCTGGTATTTGCCATGCCGGCCCTGGCGGATCACGGGGGTCCGCCAGCATCCGGCCAGCCGCTCCTCATCGACGTCCGTACCCCCGAAGAGTACCGGAGCGAGCACGTACGGACGGCGGTCAACATTCCCTACGACGAGATCGCCAGCCGCATCGCCGCCATAGCCCCCGATCATCACACCCGCATCGCGCTCTATTGCCGCAGTGGCCGCCGCTCCGGCATCGCCGAGCAGACCCTGCACCAGTTGGGCTACAGTCAAGTCGAAAACAAGGGGGGGCTGGACGATATGCTGCGTAGCGGTTATCGGACCGATTGAATGTGAGGAGCGAGGAGTCGCGCGTTCGAATTGGAGGACAAAACAACATGAACACCATCCGTATCGAACATCATCCCGATGCCGAATTGATACAAACCCTGGACGTGGATCACTGGCCCATCTGGACCAAGGAGGTTTCCGAATTTCCCTGGGAATACGACGCCGAGGAAACCTGCTACGTCCTGGAGGGCCAGGTCACCGTTACCCCCGAAGGCGGCAAGCCGGTCGAAATCGGGGTGGGGGACTTGGTGACCTTCCCCAAGGGCATGCGCTGCACCTGGCGAGTCGAGGCGCCCATTCGCAAACACTACCGCTTTTCCTGATCCCACTCACCTTGCCGCGCGGTCGACCCCGGCCAAACCGACCTCCGCGGCAGGCGATTCCATGTGGTGGAATCCTTCATCGTCCCGGAACCTCTTCGGCAGGGTTTCGACGGTGATCGGATAACCCAGCAACCGGCTCATCACCCCTGCGGTTCGTTCGGGATCGCCGCTGGTGAAATAGCGCTCGCCGCCAGCCGCGCGACCGTCCGCCAGCAGATCCGCCGCTTCCATCCGGCGCTGGAGTTGTCGGGCCACCGCCGGGCTGGGATCGAGAATGGCAACTTCCGGGCCGACCAGTCGCTGAATCAAGGGGATCAAAAACGGGTAATGGGTACAACCCAATACCAGGGTGTCGGCGCCGGCGGTGAGAAGCGGCCCCAGATAGCGCCCTAGCAGGGCCCGCGGGCGCGGGCCCTGCAACTCGCCATGCTCCACGCAGTCGGCCAGACCGGGACAGGGCTGCACCAACACCCGCGCCCGATGGCCGTGCCGATCCAGCAGATCGGCGAACTTGTCGCTGCGTACCGTGTTGCCGGTGGCCAGGATTCCGACCACCCCGGAGCGAGTTTCGGCCACCGCTGGCTTGACCGCCGGTTCGATGCCGATGATCGGAACAGGGGAACGGGCACGCAACCGGGCGATGGCCGCCGCCGTCGCCGTGTTGCAGGCCACCACCACCGCCTTGGCGCCCCGGTCCAACAGAAACTCGGTGATCGCGAACGAGCGCCGGACGACGAATTCCGTCGGCTTGTTGCCGTAGGGCGCATGGCCGGAATCGGCTACGTACAGCAGCATCTCGCGGGGCAGGTCGGCGCGGATCCGCCGGAACACCGACAGCCCCCCCACACCGGAATCGAATACGCCGATCGGATGGTCGTTCATCAGGCGGTCCGATACCATTCTGCTGGCCGAACGGGCGAGCGGCGCGAGGGAACCGGATGTGGGAGAGGTATGGTCTAATAATTTATTTTGAAATACCGACGGCCTCGGCGGCATCCAGGACCTTGATTTTGGGTTTGTTGCCGCAATAGGCGACCAGATCGGTACTGAATTTTTCCAGATTCTTCCAGTCCAGAGTGGTATCACCGGAAACGCCGCTCAAATAGCCATCGATCCACATCAGTACCACGCCCGCATCCTCGGAGGAACTTTTGGAGATATCCTCCAGGAATTCGCCACAGGTAATCGATCCGAAATCAATGTTTTGACTCTGAGACTTCTTGGCGGCCAAGCCCGACACCGGAACGAGCAAGCTGGTGGAAAGGCACAGGGCGGCAACGACAAGCGAATTTTTCATACAGATCTCCCGTGGGTGGAAAATGGAAAACGATGTCAAGAACCCACGCATAGCCTAGCGGGTGATTGCCCTAAATGCCATGAGTTGACCTGCACCGGCAAGCGATTACCAACATTGGATCGAGTATCATGGCGGAATAAACCGTCGATTCTCCAGACAACCCAATCAGGAAAACTTTTCTTCCATCCAATCATCCTCATGAAGGCCCGAACGCCATGATCGATAAGAAACAGCGATTTTTCCTCAAGATATTCGGGTATTGGATGCTCGTCCTGAGTCAGGCGCCGATTGGAGCCCTGGCCGCCGAAACGGCGCTAGACCGCTACGTGGCCCGCCCGGACCCGAATTACAGCTATACCCTGCGCCGCACCCAGCAGGAGGTTGGCTACACCGGCTATTTTGTCAGGATGACCTCCCAGCAGTGGCGTTCCAGCAGTGAGGTGGATCGCCCGATCTGGGAACACGAACTGATCATCGTCATCCCGCAATTCGGATTGGACAGCACCGACACGGCGGTGCTGTTGATCGACGGCGGCGACAACAACGACACGCCGATCGACGAGGTGGACCCGGTGGTTGGAGCCGCCGCCGTGGCGACCGGCGCGGTGCTCGCCCTGGTGCGACAGGTACCGAACCAGCCACTTTATTTCGCCGACGAGCCGGGAAAAGGGCGTGAGGAAGATGAAATCCTCGCTTACAGCTTGGACAAGGCGCTCGACACCGGCGATATGGAATGGGCGGTCCATCTGGCGATGACCAAGGCCGCCGTCCGCGCCATGGACACAGTGCGGGTCATTGCCGCCGGCAGGGGAAAGCAGATCGACGATTTTGTGGTCCTCGGTGGCTCCAAGCGCGGCTGGACCACTTGGCTGACCGCCGCCGTCGACTCACGGGTCAAGGCCATCATTCCGGCCTCGATCGACATGCTCGACCTCGGCCGGCAATTCATTCATCACTGGGAGTCCTATGGCTACTTCGCGCCGGCGCTGAAGGATTACGTGGCATTCGATCTGCCCTGCCGGATGCAGACCCCACAGGGTCAGGCGCTGTTGCAGGTCGTGGATCCTTACGCCTACCGCGACCGGCTGACCATGCCCAAGCTGATCCTCAACGCGACCGGCGACCAATTTTTCACCACCGATTCCTCGCGGTTTTACTACGCCGATCTGCCCGAGCCCAAGTGGCTGCGCTACACTCCGAACACCGACCACTCACAGAGCGAGGACACGATCATCAAGGCGTTGTCGTGGATCGACGACATCCTCGACAATAAAACCAGCCCGCGGATCGACTGGTCCGTGGCGGAAAACGGCCTGATCTGGATCTGGCCCTCGGCCAAGCCGAAAGAGGTGCGGCTATGGCAGGCAACCAATCCCGACGCCCGCGATTTTCGGCTGGAAACCCTCGGCCCGGCGTGGACCAGTGACGAATTGTTGTCCTGGAACCCCATCATTTTGTCGTCGTTTTCCTCGGGAACCGCCGTCGAGAAACTGGCGCCGATGTCCAACGGTTCCTACGCCGGCGTTGTGTTGCAACCTCCCGTCGGTTGGAAAGCGTTCATGATCGAGGCGACGTTCCCCACCGCCGGAGTGTTCGAACCCGACCAAGTCTATTCAACCGGCGTCCAGATTACCCCGGACACCCTGCCGTACGCCGGCACGGCCTGTCGGTAAGAGTCGCGGTTCGCGCCTTACCCCCGCAGATCTCGCCGCAGGATCTTGCCCGCCGGCGAGATCGGCAGCGCGGTGATGAATTCGATCTGACGGGGAATCTTGTAGCGGGCCAGGTGGTCGCCGAGATGGGCCAATAGCTCCTCGGCGCTGGCCGTCCGGTCCGGCTTGAGGACGACAAAGGCTTTGCCGATCTCGCCCCACTTCGGGTCCGGCAGCCCGATGACGGCGCACTGGAACACGGCGGGATGCCGGTACAGCGCGGCCTCAATTTCCGCCGGGTAGACGTTTTCGCCGCCGGAGATGAACATGTCCTTGAGGCGGTCGACGATGTAGAAGTACCAATCCTGGTCGTAGCGGGCCAGGTCGCCGGTGTGGAACCAGCCGTCGGCGTCGATCGCCTCGGCCCAGGCGGCGGCGTTGTTGAAGTAGCCGGAAGCGATGCTGGGACCCTTCAGCACCAGTTCGCCCACCTCGTTCGGACCCAGCGGGCGGTTGTCGCGGTCCACCACCCGGGCGTCGATGTAGAAGTTGGGCCGGCCGATGCTGCCAGTCTTGGCGATGGCATCCTCCGGGGCCAGGGCGAACACGCCGGGGCCGAACTCGGTCATGCCGAAGCCCTGCTTGAAACGGATGCCCTTTTCGTGGGTGTACCGCTCGACCAGCGGCACGGGGAGGGGAGCACCACCGCTGGTGCAGAACCGCAGCGAACTCAAATCGGCCTCCGCCCAAGCCGGGGTCTGCGCCAGCATCTGGTACATCGCCGGCACCGCCGCGAAGATGGTTACTTTTTCCCATTCGATCAACCGCAGCACCTGCTCCGGGTCGAAACGCTTCATCAGCACCGTGATGCCGCCCATGATGATTTGCGGCAGGGTGTAGACGAACAGTCCGCCGACGTGGAACATCGGAAACACGTTCAGGTACACGTCGCTGCGTCCGAGATCGTGGATGACGGTATTCAGGCAATTCCAGGCGATCTGGCGGTGGCTGATCCGCGCGCCCTTGGGCAGGCCGGTGGTGCCGCCGGTAAAGACGATGGCGGCGATATCCTCGCTCTCCAGCGTCTCGCAACCGCAGGGCGCGGGCGGCGCTCCGTCCAGCAGGTCGCCGTAATGCAGGCTGCCGGGCACGCCGGTTCCATCCAGATGAATCCAGTGGCGCACCGGGGTTTCCGCCCCGGCCAGTCGGGCGATGCTGTCCTTGAAGTTATCGTCGTAAATCAGCACGCTTGGAGTGACATCGGCGAGAATCTGCTGCAACTCGCGCCAGTGCAGTCGCCAGTTCAGGGCAGTGTGGATGGCGCCCAGCTTGCCGCAGGCGAACAACAGGTCCAGATGCTCGATGCCGTCCAGCGCCAGCATCGCCACCCGGTCGCCCTTGCCGACGCCGGCCCCGCGCAGCCAATTGGCGAGCCGGTTGGCCCGGTCGTTCATCCGGGCGTAAGTGAGTCGCAGCTCCGGGGTTTTGCCGGTGTCCACGATCGCCAGCGCCTCTGGACTGTAGATCGTCCGCCGGCCGAGATAGTCGCCGATGTACATCTTGCTCCCCTCGGGTGGAT
>JAVMKL010000043.1:0-42766 GCA_031732875.1 Candidatus Competibacter sp.
GCTCTCGACAAGGCCGGGGCCACGGGCGCATGAGGCGCGGCGACCTGGGCCGGGCAGACCTGATCCGCTGCTGGGACGGGCTGGGCGAGGCCCGCGTCCGGCGGATCGCCGAGGCCATGGGCTACTGGGAAGAACCGGAACCCGCCGCCGAGCTGAAGGCGGTAGCTGGCAGCACCGCTTCCACCACCCTCGCAACCGCACCTTCCGCATCTGGCGCCGAAGGGGTGCGTCACCGTCACTATCGGCTGGTGGAACGCCGCACCCTGGCGCCACCACCACCGCCTCCGACGGTCGAGTTTCTACCAGCCCCGGACCAAGAAGAGCCAGTCGCTCGCCTGGGGCCGAGTCCGCCGCTGATGCCCTGGCCGCGCCTCTGGCCGTTCCTGCGCGCCGCGCTGGGGGAACAGACCGAGCGCCACCGTATCGATCTGCGCCAGGTGGTGGCCGTCGTGGCGCGTGGCCGGCCTCTGCGGCGCCTGCCGCGTCTCAAGGGTCTGCACTGGGCGCCGCGCGGCCAGTTGCTCCTCGACCTGCACCCGCGCCTCTATCCTTTCTGGGACGACTTCAACACCCTGAAGACCACGCTGCCCCGGCTGCGCGGTGCGGCGGGCCTCGACATCCTGCGCATGGACCAAGGTCCCGCCGGCCCGGTGCAGCGCTGGGAGGGTAAAGGCTGGGGGGCGCATCATCCCTACGTTCCGCCGCTGCCGGGGACGCCGGTGCTGATTGCCGGAGATCTGGGTTGTCTGGGGACGGAGGAGCAATGGCGACCGTGGGCGAGTCTGGGCCACCGTCTGGCGGCGCAAGACATTTTCCCGGTCGTGCTGACGCCCTGTCCCGCGCGCTGGTGGAATCCGGCCCTGGCCGGGCTGTTCTATCCGGTCACGCTGGACCGCGCCGCTCGCATCCCGCCGCGCCCTACGGGACCGCGACCCTGGCCGGCGCAAGCCGTGAATTTCGGCGAGGAAGCGGGTCGCGATCCGGGCGCCGAGCGCCTGTTGACCCTGCTCGGCGCCTGCATCGGCATCACCCCGGCCTTGTTACGGCATCTGCGCTACGCCCTGCCGGTCGAGCAAGCGGATGTGGGCAGCGAAGCGGCGGCCTGGCTCCATCCCGCCTTCCGCCCTGGCGATTTCGCCCTGCTGCCGGGCGATGTCCGGGCCGTCGAACCCTTGCGCGAAGCCTTTCGCGGGCTGGACCCCACCGACCGCCGCCGGGCCTGGAATCTGATCCGCGCCCAGCAGTGCGAAGTTTCCCTGGCCGTGCGGATGGAGGAGCGCGCCTTGTACGCCGCGCTGGAAGGCCGCACCGATCCGGCGGTCGAGGCTTTTCTGGATCGGGTGGCCGTCGCCCTGGAGCAGGCGCGAGAACACGGCGCCACGGCGGAACAGGCCCGTTTCCTGCGCACCTGGGTCAACCGGCGCGGACGGCGGATGCATCCGGCCGCCTGGCTTCACAGCCCGCGATCCGAGGCGCTCTGGGTGTTGGCCAACCCGGAGATCGCAGACGCAGGCGGGGAACTGCCCGCCGGACTCGACATCCATCGCGCCCTGGCCGCCCTGGATCGCCCGAAGCAACTCCAGACCTGGCGCCTGGTCCAGCGCGGGGAACGGTTCGAGGTCGAAGCCGCCGCTCGTGCGGAGCGCGCTTATGCCAGCGGTAGCCTCATCGCGGATTTTTCCACTCGCCGCCCGATGATGCAGTTCAACGAGGGTCGGCCAGGGGCGGTCGATGCCAGTCTGCCGCTGGCGGATGGCGCCGGCCTGCCGGTCAACGAAACTGGGTATCACCTGAAGACCGACAGCGACGAGTTGGTGATTGAACCGTTTTCGCGCCCGCCTTGGGCGCACACTTTGGGGCGGGACGGCAAAGGGCTTTTCGCCGCTTTCAGCATCCGTGGCGTCACTCAGCGCGTGCGCTGGATATGGCCCGGTCGTTTTTTGATGGGTTCGCCGGAAGACGAACATGATCGACTCGATGGGGAACTTCAGCACGAAGTGATTTTGACCCGGGGATTCTGGCTGGCGGAGACCGCCTGCACCCAGGCGCTGTGGCGGGCGGTGACGGGGGAGAATCCCAGTCACTTTAAGGGCGAGCGGCGACCTGTAGAGAGGGTGAGTTGGTCCGACGCGCAACAATTTATCGAGCAACTCAACAGCGCAGTGCCAGGACTGGAAGCGCGGTTGCCGACCGAAGCCGAATGGGAATACGCCTGCCGGGCCGGGACGACTACCCTCTTCTCGTTCGGGGAGGACATCACGCCAGAGCAAGTGAACTACAACGGCAACTATCCCTATCGCGGCGAGAAAGGGTTGTCTCGCGGCGAAACCGTCGAAGTAGCCTCATTGCCGGCCAATCCCTGGGGCTTGTACGAGATGCACGGCAACGTCTATGAATGGTGCCAGGATTGGTACAGCGACTATCCCGAGGGTTTGGCGGTCGATCCCCCCGGTCCGGCGACCGGCGATAGGCGCGTCCTGCGGGGCGGTTCCTGGTTCTACGGCGGTCGCGACGCGCGCTCCGCGTTCCGCTCCCACTTCGTGCCCGGCATCCGCCACCACCTCTACGGCTTCCGGCTGGCCCTAGCTCGACGGGGTGGTGGATGCCGCCCCATGGACCAGACCCCCATCCCGTCCTGCCACCCGGCAGGCGAAAAGCAAACGGTCACCGGTGTGTTAGTAGGGAGAGCGGATGCCTCTCGAAAGCTCGCCGGTCGGCCGCCTTCTTCGAAGTCCGGCAGGGAGCGGACGTGAAGAACCCGACTCCCACACCGCCGCCCGGTCCCGCGCCGGAGCATTTTCCCGCCCCCTGGGCCAGCGACTGGGGCGAAGACCCCTACGGATTGTGGCAGTCCTTGACCTATCGAGGCGTGCGCCAAGCCTTTCGCTGGCTGCCGCCGGGTCGGTTCCTGATGGGGTCGCCGGAGAACGAGCACGCGCGTTATGACGACGAACTTCAGCACGAAGTGATTTTGACCCGGGGGTTCTGGCTGGCCGAGACCACCTGCACCCAGGCGCTGTGGCAGGCGGTGATGGGGATGAATTCCAGCTCCTTTGAGGGTGACCGGCGTCCGGTGGAGACTGTGAGCTGGAACGAGGTGCAGGATTTCATCGAGCAGCTCAACGGCGCGGTTCCAGAACTGGCGGCGCGGTTGCCGACCGAAGCCGAATGGGAATACGCCTGCCGGGCCGGAACGACCACTCCATTCTCGTTCGGCGAGGACATCACGCCGGAGCAGGTGAACTACCAAGGTAACTATCCCTATCGCGGGAGCATGAAAGGGCAATATCGGGGGAAAACCGTCGAGGTGGCCTCGCTACCGGTCAATCCGTGGGGCTTGTACGAAATGCACGGCAACGTCTGGGAATGGTGCCAGGACTGGTACGCCAAGGATTCAGTGGTCGATCCCACCGGCCCGGCGACCGGCGAGGGGCGCGTCCTGCGGGGCGGTTCCTGGATCAACGTCGGTCGCCGCGTGCGCTCCGCGTACCGCAACCACGGCGAGCCCGGCAACCGCGACGCCCTCATCGGCTTCCGTCTGGCCCTAGGTCCCGAGCTCCGGCAAGACGAGCGGGCCGGTGGGGACGAGGGCGGGGCCGGCCAGACCGCGCGCGAGAAGCGCAGGCGGGCGGGACCCGCTGAGCGCAAATAGCCGGCGAAACGCGCGCATGAAATATCGCTTTTTCTAAATTCTGGCCCGCAATCCAGCCAAAATAATAGACGGTCAGTTGTAACCGTTCAGTCCCCCCTTTGAAAAAGGGGGGCCAGGGGGGATTTTGGCCCCGTGGCCCGTGCGAAATCCCCCCCAACCCCCCTTTCGTAAAGGGGGGAGGTGAACGCTTACCAATTTGCTTATGATCACTTGGGATGAGGCAAAACGACAAGCCAACCTGCGCAAGCATGGCATTGATTTCGCTGCATGCGAGCCAATTTTCGATGCTCCGCTGGTGACCAACGAAGATGATCGGGAAGCCTATGGCGAACAGCGCTTGAAAAGCCTGGGCTGGTTGAACGACCGCGTCGTGGTGCTGATCTGGACGGAACGGGAAACCGGACCACATGTCATTTCATGTCGATATGGTGATATCCGTGAAACCCAACGCTATTTCAAAGAAGTTCTTTAATCCCGAACAAATCGAATCGGCTTTGGCCGCCGCCGCCGAACTGCCGGTGGAGGATGCGGAGAATCCGCGCACCGATCCCGGTGATTGGGAGGACGTGATCGTTAGCCATTCCTACGAAGAACTACGGGGGAAGTTGGCGGAAAGACGGCGACGTGGTCCGCGGAAAGCACCGTTGAAGGTGGCGACCACCATTCGGTTCGATGCGGACGTGCTGGCAGCGTTAAAAGCAACCGGCAAGGGCTGGCAAGCTCGCGTCAATGCGGTGATGCGGGAATGGATTGCGACGCATCCGCGGGGATCTTAGAGACGTTTTTGTACGGCCTCTGGTGAGCTAGGTCGTTGAAAAAACGCCCTCACCCCCAGCCCCTCTCCCGGAGGGAGAGGGGGGTTTTCGTACAGGTTCTTAGACAGGTTGTACTTTCCCTGATGTCAGGCGTTTCAGGGGGTTGGTCTTTGAAACTACAACCTTCACCCCCAACCCCTCTCCCGCAGGCGGGCGAGGGGAGCGAACGGTTACTGCCGGACTACCAAGATTATGATCTTCAAACTCTGGTTCGCGGTGGCGGCGCTGTATCTGGCGTTGACCACCCGCCTGTCGCTGCTGGTGAGTTGGTTGGAACGCCGTTTGCCGGTGCGCGGCGGGGAACGCGGCTGAATCGTGCGACCTCACAAACTTCGCTTCGGCTGGCTGGACGCGCTGATCCTGGCCGTGGTATTCGGCCTGATCGGCTACGTGCTGCACCGGGCGCAAAGCCATTTCCATTACAACTGGGACTGGCGGCTGATTCCCGGCTATTTCGCCCGCTACGACTCCGCTCGGGGCGACTGGGTGCTGAATCTGCTGGGACAGGGATTGCTGGTGACGGTGCGGCTGGCGCTGTGGGGCGGGCTGCTGGCGGCGCTGATCGGCGGGGTGATGGGCGTGTGCCGGGTGGCGCGGGGCCTGTTTCCACGCCTGCTGAGCCGAACCTACGTCGAACTGATTCGCAACTTGCCGCCGCTGGTGTTCATTTTCATCTTCTATTTTTTCATCAGCGGTCAATTGATGCCGGTGCTGGACGTGGAGAGTCGGATCGCCGATGCGGGGCCGGAGACCTTGAGGGTGCTGGCGTTGTTGTTCGGCCCCCCGGAATTGCTCCCGAATTTCCTGTCCGGGCTGATCTGTCTGGCGTTGTTCGAAGGCGCCTACGTCACCGAGATCGTCCGCGCCGGCATCGAGGCGGTACCGAAAGGGCAGTGGGAGGCGGCCCGAGCTCTGGGCATGGATGCCGGACAGGCGATGGGCGAAGTGGTGCTGCCGCAGGCGATACAAAAGATGATTCCGCCGCTGGCGGGGCAATTCATCTCGCTGGTCAAGGACTCGTCGCTGATTTCGCTGATTTCCATCCAGGAGATGACCTTCGCCGGCACCGAACTGGCGGTATCCTCGGGCCGGGTGTTCGAGGTCTGGCTGACGGTGGCGGCGCTGTATTTCCTGCTGTGTTTCGGGCTGGCGCGGTTGTTCCGGCGGCTGGAGCAGCGGTTGCGCCGGCGCGACCATTATTTGCGATAAGATGTAACCCAGCGAACGTAGGATGCCGAACGTAATACCAATTCCGTATAGGTTTTATGCCGTTTGGCGTAGGGCGTAGGTTGGGCAAAAGCGTAGCGTTGCCCAACAATAGGTCGGGATGTTGGGCTTCACTACGTTCAGCCCAACCTACCAAAAGCTACCAAAAGCTCAATATCCATTCGGAAATGGTATAAAGCCCGATGGGAGACTACTGATGAACACCCGCTCACTTGGAATCACCGGCCCGCGCGTGTCCGCGATCGGTCTCGGCTGCATGGGAATGTCCGATCTCTATGGCCCGGCCGACGAAACCGAAAGCATCGCCACCATTCACGCCGCGCTCGATGCCGGCATCACGTTGCTCGACACCGGCGATTTCTACGGCATGGGCCACAACGAACTGTTGCTGCGTGAAGCATTGCGAGGCCGGGCGCGGGAGGGAGTCGTGCTCAGCGTCAAGTTCGGAGCGCTGCGCGATCCCGACGGTCGCTGGATCGGCATCGACGGTCGCCCCGCCGCCGTGAAGAATTTTCTCGCCTATTCACTGCGACGGCTCGGGACGGACCATATCGACATTTATCGCCTTGCCCGCGTCGATCCCACCGTGCCGATCGAAGACACGGTCGGCGCCATCGCGGATCTGGTCAAGGCAGGCCATGTCGGCCATATCGGCCTTTCGGAAGCAGGGGCCGACACGCTGCGCCGCGCCCACGCCGCCCACCCCATCGCCGACCTGCAAATCGAGTACTCGCTGCTCTCGCGTGGAATCGAGGCCGAAATCCTGCCGACCTGCCGCGAACTCGGCGTCGGCGTGACCGCCTACGGCGTGCTCTCGCGCGGTTTGCTCGGCGGCCACTGGTCGAAGGCGCGCGCGCTAGGTGCCGCCGATTTTCGCAGCCGTCTGCCCCGGTTCACGGGCGATAATCTCGACCGCAACCTCACGTTGGTCGAGGCGTTGCGCACGATCGCCAGGGAAAAGGATACGGCGGTCGCGCGGATCGCCATCGCCTGGGTGTTGTCGCGCGGTCCGGACATCGTGCCTCTGATCGGCGCGCGGCGAAGAGACCGGTTGACCGAGGCGTTGGGCGCGCTCGACCTCGACCTGACCGCTGGCGATCTGGCGCGGATCGAAGGCGCCGTCCCGCCCGGCGCCGCCGCCGGCGACCGCTACGACGCCTTCGCCATGACGCATCTCGACAGCGAGCGTGGTCGGGCGTAGCGAACTCCTCGCCTCTCAGTGCGCCATCAGTACCGGAAGGCGGGCAATCCCCAGCACGAACTCGGTCATCCCGCCGAAAACCTTTTCGTGCAGGCGCGAACGGCCGTAGCCGCCCATTACCAGCAGATTGGCGTCGATCGCATTGCATTCCTGGAGAATGGCCACGCCCGGCGATTTGTCCGGGTGGTCCTCCAGGATTTTCGGAGTTGCGGTAATCCCCTGGCGGGCAAGATGGGCAACCAGGCGCTCGCCGATCACCTCGGCGTGGTCGTCGGGGGCGATCATTACGGTGACCCGTTCGGTCCCCGCCAGCAGGGGCAGGGCGTCGGCCAGCGCCCGGCTCGCTTCGCGGCTGTTGTTCCAGGCAACAACCGCGCGCTGACCGACCGCGCCGCGGACCGGCCACCTGGGCACGATCAAGACCGGTCGGCCTCCGCCGAGCAGCAGATCGTGGATCAGGTCGTCGGCGGAAAACTCCTCGTCGTCCCGGGGATCGTGCTGGCTGACGACGATCAGACCGGCGTAACGGGCGCGCTCGACCACATCGGCCATGGCGCCGTCCGCCACCCGCCACCATTCGCTGTTCAGACCTCGCGCCGCTGCTTCTTGCCGGAACAGAGCTTCGAGCCGGTCGCTCGCCGCGCGCAATGCCGTCTGGTGCGCCGTTAGCGCCTGGTCCACGATCACCCCGCGCAAGGCTCGGGGAATCTGGGGCTGCACCTCCACGCGCAGCCCGATCAACATCGCACCATGAGCGGCGGCCAGGTCGGCGGCGACCTTGAGACGATCGGCGGTGTGCTCGAACTCATCGAGAAAAACCAGAATATCGCGTAGAGCCATGACTCCCTCTCGACAACGGAAAACGGGTTGATCACTGACCGTAGACCACACCGGGCAACCAGGTGATCAGCGCCGGCCAGAAAAAGCACAACATCATGACCGCCAGTTGCAGCAGCACGAACGGCACGATGCCTCGATAGATGTGGACCATGCTGATCTCCGGCGGCACCACGCCCTTGAGGTAGAACAGCGAGAAACCCACCGGGGGCGTCAGGAAAGACGTTTGCAAACACACCGCCACGATCACGGTGAACCAGACCAGATCGAAGCCCAGCGCCTTCACCACCGGGGCCACCAGCGGCAGGATGATCAGGCTGATTTCCAGCCAGTCCAGGAAGAAGCCGGCTATAAAGGCGATGAACAGGATGAACAGCACCACGCCATTGGGGCCGAACGGCAGCGATTTGAGCGATTCGGCGATGAGTTCGTCGCCGCCGAGCGAACGCATGACCACCGAAAAGGCGGTGGCGCCGACGAAGATCGCCAGGATGAAGCCGGTGGTCTGCATGGTTTGGATACCGACCTCGCGCACGATTTTCAAATCGAGCCGGCGATTGATGGCGGCCAGCAGCGTCGCGCCGAAGGCGCCGACCCCGGCGGCCTCGGTGGGGGTGGCGATGCCGAGAAAGATGGTGCCGAGCACGGCCAGGATCAGACCGAAGGCCGGCAACACCGCCAGCACCGTATCGAAAATCAAGCGTGGCGTCAGCGGCGGCGGGTCGGCTGGAGCGGGAGCCTTGTCCGGATTCAGGACGGCGAAGATCAGCACGTAGACCGCATAGCACAGCCCCAGCAACAAGCCCGGAATCATCGCCCCCATGAACAGATCGCCGGCCGACAGCGAGAGCTGGTCGGCCATGACCACCAGCATGATGCTGGGCGGAATCAGGATGCCGAGGGTGCCCGAGGCCGCCACCACCCCGGTCGCCAGCGGCTTGTCGTAACCGCTCTGCATCATCAGCGGGATGGACAGTATGGCCAGCAACACCACCGAGGCGCCGACGATGCCGGTGGATGCAGCCAGCAGGATGCCGATCAACACCACGGTCAGGGCCAGGCCGCCCCGCAATCGCCCGAACAGGACGACGAAGTTGGCCATCATCCGCTCGGCCACCCCGGAACGGTCGAGCATCAAGCCCATGAAGATGAACATCGGCAGGGCCACCAGCAACCAGTTTTGGGCCTGCGCCCAGATCCGGTCCACGATGATGGCGTAGTCGGCCCAACTGTCGAGCAGGAAGGTGTCGACGTCGTATTGTCCGCTGAGGAAGATGCCGGTAGCGGCGAACAGCAACGATATTCCGCCCAGAATCCAGGCGATCGGATAGCCGGTAAACAGCAGGGCGATGAACAGAACGAGGTAGAGAATAACCAGAACTTCATAAGCTTCCATCGTGATCGACCTCGTTCCGGGTTAGGGATTGCGCAGGGGGCTGGGGATGCCGAACAGCAGCGCGGAGCAGCGCAGCAACCGGGCGAAGCCGGCCAGCGCCAGCAGACCAAAGCCGAGCGGGATGAAGGCTTTGATGACCCAGCGATGCGACAGACCGCCGGGCGAGGGTGAGACTTCATTAAGGTGATAGGAGGTGACGACGAAAGGAACGGCTTCGATGACCACGAACAGGGCGAACGGCAGCAGCAGGAACAGAATGCCCAGCAGTTCGATCCAGGCGCGCGCGCGCGGGCGCAGGCGCGCGGCCAGCACGTCGATGCGCACGTGGGCGTCGTTTTTGAAGACGAAGGCCAGCGCCAGCAGCCAGGCGGCGCCGTAGAGGTGCCACTGCAGCTCCTCGAACAGGATGTAACCCCGTCCGAGCAGATAGCGCAGGGCGACATTGACGATGATGACCGCCAGCAACACCAGCCAGAGCCAGGAGGCCCACTCGCCGACGCGCTGGATCAGACCGTCAATCAGATTTGACAGGTAGGTCTTGGGCAGGAGAAAGGCGTCCGAGGAGGACTCGGACGCCCCGCCGCCCGCGGGCAGATTCGCCATTCGGGTAGGCTCCGCGAGCTGGGGATGGTTACCGCGAACCGGCCGGCAGGTAGCCGAGATCCCGCCACTTGGCATAGGAGGTCTCGAAAGCCTTCTGCGACTCCCAAACCTTCTTGAACAGGGGATCCTTGGCGGCCTCTTCCTGCATGACTTCAAGCGAGGCCTTTTTCAGAGCCTTCAGGATGTCGTCCGAAAGCTTGGTAGTGGTGACTCCAGCCTCGGCGTACTTTTTGAGGACCGCCGCCTGGGTGGCTTCCGCCTTCGACAGCGACATGCCCACGCCGGCGGTGCAGGTGGTGTCGATGATCGCCCGATTGGCGGGCGAGAGTTTGTCCCAAGATGCCTTGTTCACATAGAGGTACTGCGCGGTGTAAGGCTGGTGCCAGCCGGGGAAATAGTTGAACTTGGCGACCTTGTAGAAACCGAGCTGCTCGTCGGCGGTGGGGATCGAGAATTCGGTGGCGTCGAGCACACCTTTTTCCAGGGCTTGCTGCAACTCGCCGGCCGGCATCACGGTGACGCTGGCCCCCATCTTCTGCATCACCTTGCCGCCCAGGCCGGCGAAGCGAATCTTCAATCCCTTCAACTGGTCGAGCGACTTGAGTTCGAAACGGAACCAGCCGGCGGTCTCCGGACTGACGATGCCGCAGAACACCGGCACGATGTTGTGCGGCGCGAACACTTCGTTAATGAGTTCCTTGCCGCCGCCGAAGTAGAACCAGGACATATATTCCCAGGGTGTGAAGCCGAAGGGCACGGCGCCGAACAGCACCGAGGCGGGCACCTTGCCCTGCTCGTAGCCCATCCAGGTGAAGCCGGCGTCCACCTTGCCGCTGCTGACCGCGTCGAAGATTTCGTTGCCGGGTACGACCTTGCCGGGTTCGAACACCTCGAACTTGATGGCGCCGTCGGTTTCTTCGCTCAGGCGTTGCGCCACCCAGGGCAGGGTATCTCCCAAGGCGATCAGACTGCTGGAAAACGCGATGGGCACGCTCCAGCGCACCCGGTCGCCCTTTTCCGCCGCCGCCGGCTGGGCGAGCGGCAGGGCGGCGGTGAAGAGCGCGGCGGACAGCGCGAGGGCATGGAGCGGGCGGGTGAATTTTACTTTGTCAAACATGATGTTGCTCTCCTGGTTCAATTGGTGGTGAGACAAAAGCCGGCAAGCCGATTCGACCGGCCAGCCGAAAGCGAAAAGAATCGGGTCGGAGACACTGTGGATCGCAAACGTGGCATTCGGGTTTTCTGATTCATCGGAGCCGCTGGATGGTTCCTGGCACTCAAGGCGAAACAAAATGACATGTCGAATTTTCCACACATTTAAGAGTAGGCAAAAATTCACAGTTCCGTGTCATTTAACCCGGGCTTGCGAGCAGCGATCCACCAGATAAACGATGGAGCGGTAATAACGCCCGCCGTGCAGGGACAGACCAATTTCGCAGGTACGGCTGGTGGAGTACCCGGACTGGCAGTCGTCCGGCAGCGCCGCCGGCAAATCCCGCAAGGCGCTGGCGTTCAGTTCCGGGTGGGTGAAGCCCTTGTCCCCGGCCCAGCCGCAGCAGGAAATCCGGTCGGGAATGACGACTTTCTCGACGCACGCCTCGGCGATGGCCTTGAGCTTGGCTTGCAAGCCCATGTTGAGGGTGCTGCAGGTGGGATGAATGGCGACGGTTTCCGGCAGCTTGCGGAGAGTCAGCCGTTCCAGCACGACGTCGTGCAGGAACTCGGTGATGTCGTACAACTTGAGTCGGGATTGTTCCTGATTCCGCTTCACCCGCAACGCGCAGGGGCTGGTATCGAACACGATGAAGTCCTGCCCGTCGCGGCTGGCTTCGAGCAGGGCTTGCTCGACTTCCCGGCGCTTGGCGTCGGCTTGTTCCGGCAGGCCCTTGCTGGCAAAGGGTTGGCCACAGCACAGCGCGGCGCTTTTCTCAGGCAGGACCACCTCGAACCCGGCCTTGCGCAGAAGGGCGGCGGTTTTCACCGGCAAGGGATCCCTTTCGGGATCGCCCTTCGCCGGTCCCATGTTGCGGCTGGCGCAACTGGGGAAGTAAACGACGCGCGGACGGCCTGGGATCGCCTTGGCTTCCGGCTCGGGCATCGCGCCGGCGGTCGGCAGGTAGCGATTCCATAGTGGAATCCGATCTCCGGACAGCTTGCGCATGGCCCCGGTCACACCGCCCTGCAGCCAGGTACCGAAGATCTTATGGGAGAGATTGGCGGTGGCCAGACCCAAACGGGTGGCGGCGGTCACGCCGGTAAAATTGTTCGCCGCCAGGTCGCCGACCCAGCGCGCGACCGTGCCGCGCCGTTGGCCGCGCTTTTTCAGCATCATCGTGCCGGTGTTGATGTCGACCGGGCAGGTCAGGGAGCACAAGCTGTCGGCGGCGCAGGTATCGATTCCCTGATACTGGTAAGACTCGTTGATGGCTCGCAACCGCCTGGTGTCTTCGCCCGTGGCTTGCAGGCGCGCGATTTCGCGCAAGCCGACGATGCGCTGGCGCGGCGACAGGGTCAGGGCGCGGGACGGACAATTCGGCTCGCAGAAGCCGCACTCGATGCACTTGTCCACCAGCGGATCGACGGCGGCCATCGGCTTGATGTGCTTGAGGTGCGCTTCCGGGTCGTCGTTGAGAATGACGCCGGGATTCAGCAAGTCGTGGGGATCGAACAGCGCCTTGATTTCACGCATCAACCGGTAGGCTTGTTGGCCCCATTCCAGTTCGACGAACGGGGCGATGTTGCGGCCGGTGCCGTGTTCCGCCTTCAGCGAACCGTCGTACCGGTGGACGATCATGCCGCACACGTCGTCCATGAAGTTCTTGTAGCGTTCGGTTTCGGCCGGCTTGGAAAAATCGGGGGTGATGACGAAGTGCAGATTGCCTTCGAGCGCGTGGCCGAAAATGATGGAGCCGGTATAGCCGTGTTTGTCGAACAGCTCTTGCAAATCCAGGGTCATCGCCGCCAACTGGGGCACGGGAACCGCGACATCCTCGATGATGACGGTGGTGCCGGTAGCCCGCGCCGAACCGACCGAGGGGAACAGTCCCTGGCGGATCGCCCATAATTGGGTGAATTCTTCCGGGCGGTCGGTGAACTGGAACGGGAGCAGGGTGGGGATGGCGGCGATGCCGGCGGTAATGATTTCGATCTGGGCATTGAGGGTCGCCGAGTCCAGCGCCCGCGTTTCCACCAGCAGGGCGGCGGCCGTTTCCGGCAGATCCTTGAAATACGGCGGCATGCCCGGCTTGCTCTCCACCGAACGCAGCGAGGCGCGATCCATCAATTCCACCGCCGCCACCGGCTGGTTTTTCAGCGCCGCCACGGCTTCGCACGCGGTCCTGATGTCGGGGAAGATCATCAGCGCCGTGGCCTTGTGGGTGTGTTCCTCGACCGTGTGGTAAGTGATCTCGGCGATAAAGCCCAGCGTGCCTTCGGAACCGATCATCAGGTGCTGAAGGATTTCGAAGGGGTCTTCGTAGTCCACCAGGGCGTTGAGGCTGTAACCGCAGGTGTTCTTGATCTTGAACTTGTTGCGGATGCGCTCGGCCAGCGCCGCGTCGGCGCGGGTGCGCCGGCCGAGTTCGGCGAGTTGGGTCAGCAATGGGCCGTGACTGGCGCCGAAGGTCTGGCGACTGGCGGGATCGGTCGTGTCCAGCACCGCGCCGTCCGCCAGCATCACCCGCATATCCTTCAGCGTCTTATAGCTGTTTTGAGCGGTGCCGCAACACATGCCGCTGGCGTTGTTGGCGGCGATGCCGCCGATAAAACAGGAGTTGATCGAAGCGGGGTCGGGGCCGATCTTGCGCCGGTAGGGAGCCAGGTAGCGGTTGGCGTGGCCGCCGATGACCCCGGGTTGCAAGCTGATGGTCGCCGCGTCCGCGCCGATGCGCCAGCTCCGCCAGCCATCGCCCAGTTGCAGCAACACGGAATCGGTGACCGCCTGACCGGACAGGCTGGTGCCGGCGGCGCGGAAGGTCACCGGCGTGCCGTGCCGGTGCGCCAGCGCCAGTATGCGCCGCATCTCGTCTTCGCTGTCCACCCGCACTACCAGCTTGGGAATCAGGCGGTACAGGCTGGCGTCGGTGCCGTAGGCGAGCGTGCGCAAGGGATCGGTAATCAGGCGCGTCGCCGGAATGAATTGTTGCAGGTCGCGGTGAAGATGTTGGTAGATCTTCGGTAGCACGTGCGTCTTAGCCTCTCTCGTCGTCCAGAATCAGCACGATCAATTCCTTGGGTCCGTGCACGCCGAAGGTCAGGACCAATTCGATGTCGGCGGTTTTGGACGGACCAGAGATCAGCAGGACGTTGGTCGGCATCCCGTCTTGCCAGCGTTCGCTGGCGATGGCCTCGGCCAGGGAGCCATGAATCCTCGTCGCTTCCAGCACCGCGATATGCACCGCTGGCGCCAGCGACATCAATCGTGGTTCTTGCGGGGTGGGCCACAGAATCAGGGCGCCCACATCGGCGAGGCCGCCTTTGGTCGAGGTGATGGCGGCATCGATGGCGAACAGGTGCTCCTTGCATTGCTCTACCTCTTGGGTATAACCGACCAGCGGCGGTAGATCGCTTTCCCAATTTGCTTCCAGGGCGGCGCCGAACACGGTGGTCGGAGCGTACAGCAGACCGTTCGGCGAGCGCTGGCGTAGCAAGCCCTTGAGGATGGTCGTCCAATGATGGCTGTCGGTGACGACGACCTCGGCGTGCATGGCCTCCATCAGCCGCTTGAGTCGCGCCACCTTGTCGGCATGACTGAGTTCCATCTCGGGCGGCGCGACCGGTTCGGTCGTGGCAACGGCGTCTTGCCGCGCGACTGCGCGCAGTCTGGCGAGAATGTTGTCGCGTGCGTCACTCATCGGCAATCCCCTTTTCCTTGGCAAGTACGTGCAGGCTCTTGTTGGCGAATTGGGGCAAGGTTCGGGATTGCGTCCATTTTTTCATGATTTCCAGCTCCGGCAGCTTGGGCAATTGGGGACCCAGCAGGCCCAGCAGCCTGGCGTTCAGGGCGTTGACCCAGGGGGTCGCGTTGCTCAACGCCCAGCCTTTCCAGGTCAGGCTCTCCGCCACGTTGACCTTGTAGCCGTGACCCTTGACCGCGTTCGGCGAATCCACCTTGTTGTAGGACTCGACGCGCAGGCGGCGCAAAATGTCCACGATGGGAATCTTGACCGGACAGACTTCCTCGCAGGCCCCGCAAAAGGTGGAAGCGGTCGCCATCGCCCCGGCATGGTCCAGTCCTTCCAGTTGCGGGGTCAGAATCGAACCGATGGGACCGGGATAGACGTAGCCGTAGGCATGACCGCCGAGGCGGGTGTACACCGGACAATGGTTCAGGCAGGTTCCGCAGCGGATGCACTTCAAGGTCTGCCGCAACTCGGGGTCGGCCCAGATCCTGGTTCGACCGTTGTCGAGCAGCACCAGATGCACTTCCCTGGGGCCGTCTTTTTCCCCCGGCTTGCGCGGCGAGGTGATCATGTTGAAATAGGTGGTGATCAACTGGCCGGTGGCCGATCCGGTCAGCAGCCGCAACAGCGGCGGCACGTCCTCCAGACGCTCGACAACTTTTTCCAGGCCCATGACGGCGATATGCACCGGCGGCGCGGTGGTGCACATCCGGCCGTTGCCCTCGTTTTCCACCAGGCAAAGGGTGCCGGTTTCGGCGACCGCGAAATTGACCCCGCTGACGCCGACTTCCCCGGCGAAGAACTTTTCGCGCAGCACCTGACGGGCGATGGCGTTGAGTTCCTCGACCACTTCGGTGTACGGGGTGTTGGGGATCTTTTCGTGAAACAGCCGCGCGATCTGATCGCGGTTCTTGTGGATGGCGGGAACGATGATGTGCGACGGCGTCTCGTGATCCAGTTGGATGATGTACTCGCCGAGATCGGTTTCCAGCGCCTCGATGCCGTGTCCGTCCAGGAAGTGGTTGAGGTGCATTTCCTCCGACACCATCGACTTGCCCTTGATGACGCGGGTGGCATGGTGGCGCTGGATGATGCTCAGACAGATTTGATTGGCTTGCGCCGGGGTTTCCGCCCAATGCACCTGAATGCCGTTTTCGGTGCATTTCCGCTCCAGTTGCTCCAGCAATTGCGGCAGTTTGCTCAACGCCCGTCGGCGGATGGCGTCGCCGCGCGCCCGCAGTTGTTCGAACGCTTCCAGGTCGGAAAACAGCGTCCGGCGCCGCAGCCCCAAGGTGTCCATCGCCGCGCGGAGGTTGCGGCGCAACTGCCCGTCGTTCAGGGCCTTGGTGAAATTCCTGGGAAAATCGACGACGACTGGATCAGCCATGGGTGCGCTCCAGGATGAATTCGGCGACGTGTTTGACGGGAATCGGAATCTTGCGGTGTTCCAAGGCCCCACCGATGTGCATCAGGCAGCCGCAATCGCCGGAGAGCAGCAGGGAAGCGCCGGTTTGCTCGATATCCGCGACCTTGTCGGCCACCATCGCCGAGGACAGGTCGGCTTGCTTGACGGAGAAGGAACCGCCGAACCCGCAGCATTCGCGTTCCCGTTGCAATTCGATCACTTCGACGTTTTTCAACTGGCGAACGAGCGACTTGGAGTATTCGATCACCCGCATCTCGCGCAGTGCGCTACAGGAAGAGTGCCAGGTAACCCTGATCGGTCGACCCCGGTCCTCGAGGCGAACCTGCAGCACCTTGGCTAGAAATTCGGTCAGTTCGAAGACCCGGCCGGCGAAGCGTTGCGCCTCGGCGGCCTCGGGTTCGTCGGCGAAGAGTTTGGGGTAGTGATGCTTCAGCATCCCGCTGCAGGAGCCGGAGGGCACCACGATGGGATAGTCTTTCGGGAATGCCTTGAGCTGCTGTCTGGCAACCTTTCTGGCTTCTTCCGGGAAGCCGGAATTGTAGGCGGGCTGGCCGCAGCAGGATTGTTGTTGGGGATAGACGACCTGGATGCCTTCGCGCCGAAGGAGTTCGATGCCGGCCATGCCGGCTTGGGGATAACACAGATCGATCAGACAGGTACCGAAGTAATACACCTTCTCGGGACGGGTAGGCATGATTATACCTTCTCCGACTTTGGTGGTTGGTGCCGCCTGCGTGCCGCTGTTCCGGTCCCGGTCGGCGGCGTGGTGGCTTCTCGTTTTGGTTACCGTTACCGGACCAATCGTGGATTGGCGTTCTTGGTAAGATGGTCTGACCAAATTTATAGCAGCTTGTTTTTGGGTTTGCAAGCATTTGGTCATGTGGTCTGACCAAAATTTTGCTAAGCTAGTATCGATGCCACGAACGACGCGTTGTTGGCGATGTCTTGGTACTAAATAAAACGAGTGCCGCACGGCACGATAACGGTGATATTGAGTTCAGCTTGGGCAAGATCATGCAATACGAAACGATTAACCCTCCAAAAGTCTCGGATGCCATCGTCAGCCAGATCGAACAGTTGATCCTGGAAGGCGTTCTCAAGCCAGGCGAACGGCTGCCTCCAGAGCGGGAACTTGCTCGGGAGTTGAACGTATCCCGCCCGTCCCTGCGGGAGGCGATCACGACGCTGAAATCGCGGGGGCTGTTGCGGAGCCGGCGGGGCGGGGGAAATTTTGTGGTCGACGTCATCGCCCCGACGCTGACCAATCCCTTGATCGAGTTGTTGAAAAACAATCCCAAGGCGATGTTCGACGTGCTCGAGCTACGCCATGCCATCGAAGAGGTCGCGGCGTACTTCGCCGCGCTGCGCGCCACCGATGCCGACCGGGAAATTCTGCGGTGCCGTTTCGCCGTGCTGGAGGAGATCCAGCATGGCGCGCGCGAGCCGCAACACGATGCGGTGGCGGACGCCAATTTCCATCTCGCCATCGCCGACGCCTCCCATAACGTGGCGCTGATTCACGTGATGCGCGGTCTGTTCGATTTGCTGTTGAGCAATATCTGCCGTTCGCTGGAGCGGCTCTATACTCGCGAAAGCAGTCACGCAGTCATCCATGCCCAGCATCAGGCCATCCTGAAAGGAGTGTTGGAGCGTAACCCGGATGCCGCCCGACAGGCTGCCCACGTTCACCTCGCTTTCGTCGAAACGACCTTGCGCGATATCGACGAGGAAGCCACCCGACAAGAACTCTCGCGGCGCCGCTTGCAAAGCCTTCGCGAACTGGATGCGAGCGTCGCGCCCTAGTCCTCAGGAAACGAAGCTGGACTTCGATACGAACCATGACCGCCTTACCCGAAAATCTCACCGACCATCTGAAAGCTACCGCCGAGCTGGTGATCGCCGGGAGGAAAATACGGCTGGAAATGGTGGTTCCGGCCGGCCCGACTCCCCTGGCCAAACTGTTGCCTCAGTTGCGCTATCTGACCGATGCCTTCGTCGATTTTTCGGTGGAGAACGCCCGGGCGAAAGGATTGGCGGTTTCCTGCAAGAAAGGCTGCGGGGCCTGTTGCCGGCAACTGGTTCCCATTGCCCAAATCGAGGCCCGTCGACTCCGGGATCTGGTGGAGGAGATACCGGAACCACGCCGCTCCACGATCCGCGCCCGCTTCGAGAACGCGCGCCGACGGTTGGAGGAATCGAGCCTGCTGGAGAAATTGCGGGAACCGAAAAGCCTCCAGGACGAGGAGGTGATTCCGTTCGGCATGGATTATTTCAAGCAGCGCATCGCCTGCCCGTTTCTGGAGGACGAATCCTGCTCGATTTACGCGGAGCGGCCGCTGGCCTGTCGCGAGTATCTGGTCGTCACGCCCGCCGAGCACTGCGCCGAACCGACGGCGGAATCGGTCCATTGCGTCGAACTGGTCCTCCGCGTCGCCCGGATGGTCAGGGGGCTGAATGCGGAGCGGAGCACCCATGCCGACCCTTGGGTGCCGTTGATTCTGGCGCTGGAGTGGGCGGACGCGCATCCGGATGAGGCGCCGCCACGACCGGGACCGGAGTGGGTGCGGGAGGTCTTCAGCCGCCTGACCGGGCGCGCGATTACGCGATCCGTGTCCTGAACGCGGCTCCCGCCTCGCGGGCGCGCACGGAAAAAACAACGGCGGGCGAGCGCCCGAGGCGCCCGCCCGCCTTATCCGTCGAACGACGGCCTTACAGGGCCAGCGACTTGCCCTTCGAACCGAGATCCTCGAAGGCCTCGTTCAGGCGGGCCACCATGTTCTGCTCGGCCAGGCGCAGATACTTGCGCGGATCGTAGAATTTCTTGTAAGGCTTGTCCGTTTCCGGATCTACCTGATACAGGAAGGCCTTGGGATTCTCGCTGACGAACTTGCCGATCGCCTCGGAATAGGCGAACTGCAGGTCGGTGTCGATGTTCATCTTGAACACCCCGTAGCTGACCGCCTGGGTGATCTTGTCCTTCTCGGAGCCGGAGCCGCCGTGGAACACCAGGTTCAGCGGCTTGGCGCCGGTCGCGCGCTTCTGCTCGATCAGCGCCTGGGAGTTCTTCAGGATTTCCGGGCGCAGTTGAACGTTACCGGGCTTGTAGACGCCGTGGACGTTGCCGAACGAGGCGGCGACCGAGAAATGGCCGATCGGCGACAGCCGCTCGTAGGCTTGCAGCACGTCTTCCGGCTGGGTGTACAGATGGGAATTATCGGCGCTTTCCTCCAGTTCGCTGCCGATGCCGTCCTCTTCGCCGCCGGTCACGCCCAGTTCGATTTCCAGGCTCATGTCCAGCGGGGCCATGCGCTTGAGGACGCGGGCGCATTCGTTCAGGTTGAACTCCATGCTTTCCTCGGACAGGTCCAGCATGTGCGAGCTGAACAGCGGCTTGCCGTGCTGCTTGAAGTACGCCTCGCCGTGATCCAGCAGCGCGTCGACCCAGGGAATCAGGCTCTTGTTGGCGTGGTCGGTGTGCAGCACCACGCACACGCCATAGTGTTCGGCCAGCAGGTGCGTGTGCAGCGCCGCCGCCACCGCGCCCAGCACCTTGGCCTTGGAACCGTCCTTCATCCCCTGCCCGGCGTAGAACTGCGCGCCGCCGTTGGAGAGCTGGATGATCACGTCGGCCTGATTCTTGGCCGCCGCTTCCAGCACCGCGTTGATCGTGCTGCTGCTGGAGACGTTGACCGCGGGCAGTGCATAACCGCCAGCCTTCGCGGCGGCCACCAGAGTCAGATAGTCCTTGCCCGTCACGACACCGGGTTTGAGTTGCGCCATGAGAATGAATCCTCTTCTTGCGGAGTGAATGGGGAAGTGCTTGTCGCACGGTCAGTATAGCGTTTGCTTGACCGCTGGTGTAGCCGGTCGCGCCCGTCCGGATTGATACCGGACCGGCGCTGGTTCAAAATAACCGGAAAAAACAGGCCGTTCGCGACATCCCTGTCACCAAACCCAAAGGAGGCTTGCCTCATGAGCAAAATCGCTGAATTGTTGGGCGCTCGGGCCGATTTCCTGCTGGGCTTCGACGATCCGAAGATCAGGAAGGAATCGCTCCATCTGCCCGGTCCGGATTTCGTGGATCGGATCTTCGCGCCGTCCGACCGCAACAACCGGGTGCTGGGCAATTTGCAACGCATGTTCGGCCATGGCCGCCTGGCCGGCACCGGCTTCCTGAGCATCCTGCCGGTGGATCAGGGCATCGAACATTCGGGCGGCGCCAGTTTCGCCAAGAACCCGATCTATTTCGACCCGGAGAACATCGTCAAGCTGGCCGTCGAGGGCGGCTGCAACGCGGTGGCCTCGACCTACGGCGTGCTGGGCATGGTGGCCCGCCGGTACGCCCACAAAATCCCGTTCCTGGTCAAGATCAACCATAACGAGCTGCTGACTTTCCCGAACAAGGCCGACCAGATCCTGTGGGGCACCATCCGGGAAGCCCACGACATGGGTTGCGCCGCGGTGGGCGCCACTATCTACTTCGGCTCGCCAGAGAGCGGTCGCCAGATCGTCGAGGTCGCCCAGGCCTTCGCCATGGCCCACGAACTGGGCATGGCGACGGTGCTGTGGTGCTACCTGCGCAACAACGCCTTCAAGACCCAGGAGAAGGACTACCACGTCTCCGCCGACCTGACCGGCCAGGCCAACCATCTGGGTGTGACCATCCAGGCCGACATCATCAAGCAGAAACTGCCCGAGAACAACGGCGGCTTCGAAGCCCTGAACATGGGCGGCTCCAGCTACGGCAAGTTCGACAAGAAGATCTATACCGACCTGGCCAGCGACCACCCGATCGACCTGTGCCGCTACCAGATCGCCAACTGCTACATGGGTCGCGCCGGCCTGATCAACTCCGGCGGCGAGTCCAAGGGCGCGGGCGACCTGGAGGCGGCCGTCATGACGGCGGTCATCAACAAGCGCGCCGGCGGCATGGGCCTCATCTCCGGCCGCAAGGCGTTCCAGCGGCCGATGAAGGACGGCGTCGCCATCCTGAACGCCATTCAGGATGTTTACCTCGATGCCGGCGTGACCGTCGCCTGAGCGCGCGGTCGCATCGACCTTCGAAGCCCCGCAAACGCGGGGCTTCCTTGTTTTCGGCCCGGAAGCCGGGAAACGATGGAGTGGTTCGGATGGCGTTTCCCGTGCATCGCCCCCCGAACCCGCACCAATTCGGGGCACCCACCGCGCCGCCCGATTGGAGGTTTGCGCGCCCGCGACCTTGTGATATCAGTTGGTTGGTCGGTTCTTCATGATTTGGCACCAATCCTGCTTTATATCCAATAGAAATATTCATGACATTGTTTGATAATGATTGATCGCATAGCTGAGAGCTGATTTCATGAGCGACCTGGCTTCATCGATGAACACCGTCGCGATCGCCATCATGGGCAGTGGCGGTGCCGGCGCGATCACCGCCGGCAGCCTGTTGCTGGAAGCCGCCGGTCGGGCCGGCTGGCATGGACTGATGACGCGCTCGGTGGGGCCGCAGATCCGCGGTGGCGAGGCGCTGGCGATGGTGCGCCTGGCGGGCGCGCCGATTGCGGGGCACGGCGACCGCTTCGATATCCTGCTGGCGCTGGACTGGCACAACGCCGACCGTTTCGTCGACGAAGCCCCCCTGGATGTCGACAGCTTGATCGTGGCCGATGCCGAGGCCGGCGAGCCACCCGCCGCCATTCTTGCCGGCGGAGCGCGCTGGGTGACGCTGCCCCTGGAAGAACTGGCGGAAAATTTGCCGGGAGGGCGGTCCAATATCGTCGCGCTCGGCGTGCTGGCGCGCCTGCTGGCCCTGCCGCTGGAACCGCTGGCGGAAGCTGGCCGGACGCTGGCCCGCAAGGGGCTGGACGCCACCCAGCTACGGCAGGCGCTGGCCGCCGGCCATGAGGCCGCCGCCGCGCTCGAGGGTTCGGTCCGTCCGTTGCCGGCGCCCGCGATCGCCGGAACGCGCTGGATGCTGACCGGAAACGAGGCGGCGGCGCTCGGGGCACTGCGCGGCGGAGTACGATTCGCGGCGGTCTATCCGATCACCCCGGCCACCGATCTGTCCGAGTGGCTGGCGCCCAGGTTGCGGAAACTCGGCGGCCATCTGATCCAGGCCGAGGACGAGATCGCCGCGCTGAACATGGTGCTGGGCGCCTCCTACGGAGGCGTGCCGGCGTTGACCGCCACCTCCGGGCCCGGGCTGGCGCTGATGACCGAAACCCTGGGGCTGGCGGTGGCGGCGGAAATTCCGGCGGTGGTGGTCGACGTGATGCGCGGCGGACCATCCACCGGCATCCCCACCAAATCGGAACAGTCCGACCTTGGCATCGCCCTGTACGGTCTGCACGGCGATGCGCCGCATCTGGTGCTGGCGCCGAATTCGGTCGGCGACTGTCTGTTCGCCACCCAGTGGGCGGTGCGATTGAGCGAGGCGCTGCAATGCCCGGCCATCGTGTTGTCCGATCAGTTTCTGGGGCAGAGCCTGGCCGTGTGCGACAAGCCGCCCGTCAATGGAACGGGAACCACGCCGCGCGTGATCGCGTTCGCGGGCTCCGGACGTTACGACCGCTATACCACGACGACCGCCGATGGCGTATCGCCGATGGCGTTGCCGGGTACTCCGGGCGGACAGTACACGGCCGACGGTTTGGAACACAATGCTCGCGGTACTCCATCCAGCCGCGCCACCGACCATCGCGCCCAACTCGACAAGCGCCGCGACAAATTGCTGCGTTACGATTACGGGCCGGCGTGGGTCGAGGTGGAAGGCGAGGGCGAACTGGCGGTATTGACCTGGGGTTCCTCCACCGGGCCGGTGCGGGAAGCGGCGATGCGGGCGCGGGCGCAGGGACTCGCGGTCAAAGTGGTAGCGCTGCGGCTCTTGTCCCCACCGCAACCCGCCCGGCTGACGGCGTTGCTGGAGGGCGTCCGGCGGGTACTGGTGGTCGAACAGAGTCATTCCCAGCAGTTCCATGGTTATCTCAGGGCGCATTACCTGTTGCCGGGGGCGGTCCGGGTTCTCAACCAGCCTGGTCCCCTGCCGATTCGGCCGGCGGCGATACTCGAGCAACTGTTGCAGTGGAGGTGAACGCATGGGCAAGCCCCAACCGATCCTGATCGGTCACGCGGCCAAGGACTACAAGTCCGACGTCAAACCGATCTGGTGTCCGGGCTGCGGCCATTTCGGCGTGCAGTCGGCGCTGTTCCGCGCTCTGGCGCATCTCGATTTGCCGCCGGAACAGGTAGCGGTCGTCTCGGGCATCGGCTGTTCCTCGCGGTTGCCGGCCTATACCGAATGTTACGGTTTCCACGGTCTCCACGGCCGGGCCTTGCCGCTCGCGACCGGTTTGAAGCTGGCCCGTCCCGAACTGACGGTGATCGTCGCCAGCGGCGACGGCGACGCCTTTTCCATCGGCGGCAATCACTTTCTCCATGCCTGCCGGCGTAACGTGGACCTGACCTGCATCGTCATGGACAACGAGGTCTATGGCATGACCAAGGGCCAGCCGTCGCCGACCACCACGTCCGACTGGGACAGCAAGATCGCTCCGGGCGGCACCGGGGTGGCGCCGTTGCGTCCGCTGGCGGTGGCGCTGGCCGCGGGAGCGGGATTCATCGCCCGCGGATTTTCCGGCGATCCCAACGGCATCGCCCGACTGCTGGTCGAAGCGATCCGCCATCCGGGTTTTTCCCTGGTGCAGGTGCTGAGTCCCTGCGTGACCTATCGCCCGGAGGAGAAATGCTGGAAGCAGCAGGTTCATGCCGTCGGGACGGAGCCGACCGCCGATCTGGCCGAGGCCGCCCGGCGGCTGTTCGCCGACGATGGGTTGGCAACCGGAATTTTCTATCGGACCGTGCCGCCGCCATATCCCGAGTCGGTCGCGAACGCCAGCGACGATCTGACGGTCATCGAAGCGAAATTCGTGTTATGACCACGATCGCCACGCTTGAGGAATTACTGGTCCACGCCCAAGTCCTGGAACGGGAGGCGGTGGAACGTTATCGGGAACTGGCCGACCAGATGCTCGTTCATCACCAGCCGGAACTAGCCGAATTGTTCCTGACCATGGCCCGGGTGGAAGACCAGCATGTGGACAAGGTGAGAGAACTCGCGGGTGGCCGGGAATTGCCGCGCTTGGCGCCTTGGGAGCATCGCTGGCCGACGCTGGAGTCGCCGGAGAGCGTGCCGATCGGCCAAGAGCGCTTCGGGATGAGCCCCCGGCGGGCGCTCGAATTGGTGCTGGCCTGCGAGGAGCGGGCCTATGACTTTTTCGCGGGGGTGGCCAGTTTCAGTCCCGACCCGGCCGCGCGCCAGACGGCTGGCGAACTGGCCGACGAGGAACGGCAACATGCCGTACTGCTGCGCGACTGGCTGGTCCGGTATCCTACCGAAAACCATGTGGGCCGGCCGCGGGATCTGGACGAGCCCGCGGCGCAGGACTGAGCGAGGGGAACCGCCGAGGTCTCCAGGGCGAACGCTACTTGCGGGTAGCGCTGGAATGGCGAACAATCGGCCATTCATGGCGTCTTCGTCCGCCACCAAGGAAAACAATCGTGTCAATTGGCCAGTACTGTAATCGCCATGTCGTCACAACCGTCGGAACCACCGAGATCGACGAGGTGGCGCGGTTGATGCGCCAGCATCACGTGGGTACCGTCGTCGTGGTGGAACGGCGCGACGATGCCGAATTCCCGATCGGTATCGTCACCGACCGCGACTTGGTGGTCGAGGTGCTGGCCCAGAATCTCTCGCCCAATGCCGTCACCGTTGGTGATGTCATGAGCGACAGTTTGGTAACCGCGCGGGAAAACGACAATTTCTGGCGCACCTTGGACCGGATGAGCGGCAAAGGGGTGCGGCGACTGCTGGTCGTGGATGAGAGAGGCGCCCTGGTGGGTATCCTGGCTGTGGAGGACGTGCTGACGGCGCTGGCGGTGGGATTGTCGGACGTGACCCGATTGGTGCAACGGGGGATTGCTCGGGAAACCCGGCAGCGACAATAGAGCGTCGAGAACGAGCGAGGCCCGAACGTGCCGGATCGCTCCGAAGGTTGCCTGGAGGGATTGATATGCTGGTCGGGGTGCCGAAAGAAATCAAAACCCACGAATATCGGGTTGGCATGACGCCGGGGGGCGTGCGCGAGGCGGCGCGGCACGGACACACCGTCTGGGTGGAAACCGGTGCGGGCGCGGGCATCGGCCTGGACGACGCGGCTTACGCGAAGGCGGGCGCGAGTATCGCCGCCTCGGCCGCCGAGGTGTTCGCCCGGGCGGAACTGATCGTCAAGGTCAAGGAGCCGCAGCCGGTCGAGTGTCCGCAACTGCGAGAGGGCCAAACGATTTTCACCTATCTGCATCTGGCGCCCGATCCCGGACAGGCCAAGGGGCTGCTGGCCTCCGGCTGCGCCGCGATTGCCTATGAGACCGTCACCGATCCGCACGGGCATTTGCCGCTGCTGGCGCCGATGAGCGAGGTGGCCGGACGGATGGCGATCCAAGCCGGTGCCCGCTGTCTGGAAAAATCCCAGGGTGGCAGCGGCACGCTCCTGGGTGGGGTGCCGGGCGTGTTGCCGGGCCGGGTGGCGATTCTGGGCGGCGGCGTGGTCGGAACCAGCGCGGCGCGGATGGCGGTCGGGCTGGGCGCGCGGGTCACGGTGCTCGACCGCTCGCTGGCACGGTTGCGGGAACTGGACGATCTGTTTCAGGGTCGCTTGCTGACCCGCTTCGCCACGCTGGAGGCGGTCGAGGAGGAGGTGTTGGCGGCCGATCTGACGGTCGGCGCGGTGCTGGTTCCCGGCGCGGCGGCGCCGAAACTGGTGCCGCAGGCGATGCTGGCGGCGATGAGGCCGGGTTCGGTGCTGGTGGATGTCTCCATCGACCAGGGCGGTTGCTTCGAAACCTCGCGGCCGACCACCCATGCCGATCCCACCTACGTCATCGACGGGGTGGTGCACTACTGCGTGGCCAACATGCCCGGCGCGGTGGCGCGTACCTCGACCTTCGCCCTCAACAACGCGACTTTGCCCTACGTGCTGCAACTGGCCGACCGAGGCGCCATTGCGGCGCTGCGGGACGATCCGCACCTGCGGGCTGGCCTGAACGTCCATCGCGGCCGGATCACCCATCCGGCGGTGGCAACGGCGCTGGGCTACGAGTACCATCCGGCGGAAGCGGTGCTGGCGGAGGCTTAAAGACCGTACAAAAACTTTCCCTGCGGGGTGTTCCGCGAGCGGGGGGCGTCAGCCCCCTGTTTCCCGGAACGCGGCAAGGCGTCGGCGATCTCGGCGGATGCGGAAACAGCGGACTCACGTCAGCCGCTCGCCGGCGACCCCAAGCGATATCGGCCGGCGCGGCGTCGTGGGGTATGCCATGCGTATCCTGCAGAGGTTTTATCAATCAGTCGGTTAGCTTTTATTCAGCCTCTTGGAACCCATACAACCTCCCCTCGCCCGCTTGCGGGAGAGGAGGGTAGAGGGATGCGTTTGTTGGACGTCCTTGGCGTCCTGGCGGTTCGAAAATAATGCTCGATTCAGGATGAACGGTTCCGTTCAGTTGTAATGAATCCGGCGGGCGTCGGCGAGCAATTGCCGGAACTGTTCGCCGCTGACCCGCACCGCGATTTCGTGGTCGCCGGCTTCGAAGTAAATCTCATCTTCATCGGCCAGCGCGCTGTCCCAGGCGGTGTCCAGTCCGTAGGGCTGACCGATGGCGGGAATGGCTCCAGGCCGGCAGTCCGGGAACAGGGCGTTCAGTTCCGCTTCCGGCACCAGTTGCAGTTGCCGGTCGAGCTGGGCGTTCAGCGCGTCCAGATCGACGTGTTTCGCGGCCGGCAGCACCACCAGCAGATAACCGCGCTCGTCCCTGACGACCACGCCCTTGGCCAGTTTCCGACCCTTGATGCGAGCGGCCTGGGCGGTTTCCATGCTGGAGTGGGTGAGGGGATGAACCAGAACTTCGTGGTCGATATTCCGCAAGTCGAGATACGTTTTAAGCTTTTCGGAGACAGGCATGGCGAATCCTCCTGGTGATGGCGCAAGGAAATTCGCGCGAGTGGACCGCACTCACTGACTTCAAGCATAGTCGAGGTCCGGGTGACTTGAACGGTCGCCGCCGATACAATTCACCCCCTTTTAATTGGTTTGGAGCCGCGTCATGCAGGAACTCAATCCCTATTTCAGCCAGATTAGCGACCTCCGGGGGCGCTGCGCGTCCCTGAGGGGGTATCTTTGACTACGAGACCAAGCGCGAGCGGCTGGACGAAGTCACCCGGGAATTGCAGGAGCCGGATATCTGGAATAATCCGGAACGGGCGCAGGCGCTGGGCAAGGAACGCGCCCAACTGGAAGCGGTGGTCGACCGGCTGGAGAGCCTCGACCGGGGTTTGAACGAAGTCGCCGAACTGCTGGTTCTGGCCGGCGAGGAGGGCGACGAAGCGGCGGTGGTCGAGGTGGTTCGGGATCTGGAAACCCATGGCCGGATCGTGGCCGATCTGGAATTCCAGCGCATGTTCTCGGGCGAATTGGACCCCAACAACGCCTTCGTCGATATTCAGGCCGGTTCCGGCGGCACCGAGGCGCAGGACTGGGCGGAGATGCTGCTGCGGATGTACTTGCGTTGGGGCGAGCGGCGCGGTTTCAAGACCGATCTGCTGGAAGTGTCGCCGGGCGAAGTGGCGGGCATCAAGAGCGCCAGTATCGGCTTCGAGGGCAGTTACGCCTACGGTTGGTTGCGGACCGAAACCGGCGTGCATCGACTGGTGCGCAAATCGCCGTTCGATTCCGGCAACCGCCGTCATACCTCCTTTGCCGCCGTGTTCGTGTCGCCGGAAGTGGACGACAATATCGAGGTGGACATCAATCCGGCCGATTTGCGCGTCGATGTCTACCGCGCCTCCGGGGCCGGCGGCCAGCACGTCAACCGCACCGAATCGGCGGTGCGCATCACCCACTTGCCGACTGGCATCGTGGTGCAGTGTCAGAACGATCGTTCCCAGCACAAGAATCGTTCCACCGCCATGAAACAGCTCAAGGCCAAGCTGTACGAGTTGGAATTGCAGAAACGCAATGCCAAGGCCCAGGCGGTGGAAGACACCAAATCCGATATCGGCTGGGGCAGCCAGATCCGCTCCTACGTGCTGGATCAGTCGCGCATCAAGGATTTGCGCACCGGCGTCGAGACCGGCAATACCCAGGCGGTGCTGGATGGCGATCTGGACGATTTCATCGAGGCCAGTTTGAAGAGTGGGTTGTAGTCTTCGCTGGGATCATCCAACCGACCTTGTCCGGTGCGCTGGCTGAATGACTGTTTGAAGTGAAGTGAGTAATTAATGAGCGAAGCGATCGACTCTCCCGAAGAACTCCTCGACGAAAACAAGCTGATTGCGCTGCGTCGTCAGAAGCTCGCCGAGCTGCGCCAGCGTGGCAACGCCTATCCCACCGATTTTCGCCGCGACGTGCTGGCGGCGGAACTGCACGCGGCTTATGGCGGTAAGGACGGCGCCGAACTGGACGCCGACCCCCGGCGAGTCCGGGTTGCCGGGCGGATGCTGGCCAAGCGGATCATGGGCAAGGCCAGCTTCGTCCGGCTGCGCGACATGTCCGGTGACATCCAACTGTTCGTCCAGAAGAGCGCCTTACCGGATGGCCGGTACGAGGACTTCAAGGGCTGGGATCTGGGGGACATCCTGGGCGCCGAGGGGACGATGTTCAAAACCAAGACTGGCGAACTGTCGGTCAAGGTAGACGCGCTGCGGTTGTTGACCAAGGCGTTGCGGCCGCTGCCGGAAAAATTTCATGGGTTGGCCGATCAGGAAACCCGCTACCGCCAGCGCTACGTGGATCTGATGATCAATGAGTCCACCCGGGCCACCTTCAAATTGCGCTCGGCGGTGGTCGCCCATATCCGCGACTTCTTCAACCGGCGCGGCTTCCTGGAAGTGGAAACACCGATGATGCAGCCGATTCCGGGCGGCGCGACGGCCCGGCCGTTCGTTACCCACCACAACGCGCTCGACATGCAACTGTACCTGCGCATCGCCCCGGAGCTGTACCTGAAGCGGCTGGTGGTGGGCGGTTTCGAGAAGGTCTACGAGATCAACCGCAATTTCCGCAACGAAGGTCTGTCCACCCGCCACAACCCCGAATTCACCATGCTGGAGTTCTATCAGGCGTATGCCGATTACCGCGATCTGATGGATCTGACCGAGGAATTGCTGCGCGGCATGGCGCAAACCCTGCTGGGCGATACTTGTCTCTCGTATCAGGGCGAAACCTGCGACTTCGGTCGCCCCTTCCGGCGGCTGACGGTGCGGGAAGCGGTCCTGCAATTCAATCCCGCTATCGCTGCCACCGAATTGGACGATCTTGACGCCGCGCGGCGGATTGCGAAAAACCTGGGGGTGGACGTGCGGCCGGAACACGGGCTGGGCCGCGTGCAACTGGATATTTTCGAGCAAACGGTCGAGCATCAGTTGCGCGATCCGACTTTCATCACCGCCTATCCGACCGAAGTCTCACCGCTGGCCCGACGCAACGATCAAGATCCCAGCGTTACCGATCGCTTCGAGCTGTTCGTGGGCGGGCGGGAGATCGCCAACGGTTTTTCCGAGTTGAACGATCCCGAGGATCAGGCCGAACGCTTTCGCCGACAGGCCGAAGCGAAAGCGGCCGGCGACCACGAGGCGATGCACTACGACGCCGACTACATCCGGGCGCTGGAGTATGGCCTGCCGCCGACGGCGGGGGAGGGCATCGGCATCGACCGGCTGGTGATGCTGTTCGCCGACGCGCCCTCGATCCGCGACGTGCTGCTGTTCCCGCATCTGCGGCCGGAGTGATCTATCCTGATTAGTGGCGGCCGGCCCGCGGGTGGCGTTAATAACGACGGGGTCAGGTCGTCGGATTTGCCTGGTGCACGGTCATCGATGAGGGGCACTGGAGCGATCAACATCACGCCAAGGGAGGAACCGGCATGAAGAAAAGCGCGGGGTACGGTGTTTTGGCGGGCTGGCTGGCTTGCGCGGCGGTCTTGGTCGTGGCTCTCGCGGGGTCGCGGACGGCCTCGGCCATCGACTGGGGAAAGAAGGAGCTCACCAACGAGCAAATCTCGGTGAAGGTCGCGCGCGAGACCGTGAAGGGCGGCTACGCGCTCGCACTCACCGACGAGCTCAAGGCCTGGCTCGATGAGAAAAAGCCGATGCTCGTCGTCGACACCATGCCGAAGAAGGACAGTTACGACAAGGAGCACATTCCCGGCGCCGTCCAGTTCGAGTTCCCGGTCGAGGAAATGAAGGAGATGTCGGCGGAACAGCAGGCGGCTTACGGCACGCTTCTCGGCGCCGACAAGGCGCGGCTGATCGTGGTCTATTGCGGTTTCCCCAAGTGCGGGCGCAGCCACAACGGCGCGGTCTGGGCGAAGAAGCTCGGCTACACCAATGTCGTGCGCTACGTCGGCGGCATCAAGGCCTGGAACGAGGCGGATTACCCCGTCACCAAGGAAGAGTAAGAGGCGTTTTTATACGGTTTCTGATGAGCCAAGAACCGACAAATGATGGTCACATTGCTGGGGATTGGCTCGATCGTGCTACTGGCGGTTGCCTGTTGGGCCGGTTTATTACTGGTCTTGCTGGCACAACGCCTCGCTCGTTTGCAGTGGAGGACCGTGCGCGCTCGCACCATGGCGCGTGAGGACATACCGACAGCCCATCGGCAAGGCATGGACGTCGCGGGGGCTCAGCTAGAGCAACTCGGCTTTATCTACCGCTACAGCGCATCCGCCAACAAGGCCGTGGTGCTGCCCGACGATGAGTTTGCCTACTTTGACGTCTACCAGCACACCGAGGGGCACTCCCATGTCCTGGTTTCGCTCGCGCCGGTGCCCAGCGCGCACGATGTCTGCATGTTGCAGTTCATCACCAGTTTTGACGATGGCTGCAACTGGCTCACGCTGAATCGGTGTCGGCATTTTTCGCCCGCGCGCGTCGCGCGCTGGAAAGTGTTTGACGACTATCTGCCGCGATGGCAGCAAGCATGGCAGCGTCACCTCCGCCGAGTACAAACGGCCAGGTCTCCAGTTCTTACGGACGCCACCGTGGTCCAGCGGCGGCTGTACCAATCGTTTGAGGCGCTGGTTTCCGACATGGCGGCAAGGGGTGACCTGGCTTCCATCGCCGGCAGCCCATTTTTCCGCCTGACCTGGATGGCGGCCCTGCGCTTTGCGGCGATTGCCCTTGCCGGCCAGTGGCGCGCGGCCTGGGCTCTGGCGGGCACGCCGCCACCTCCCTCCAATAACCCGGAAGCCGCCGCTGCCCACCGGGCGGATGCCGACCTCAGGGTCTTTCAGGAACAAATGGCCCTGCGGCGTTCCACCACCTACAGCATCCGAACCCAATGGCTGATCTTTGCAGTGACGGCCGTGCTTTTCCTGCTGGTGGGCGGATGGACATTCTCGTGGAGTTTGGTGCCCATTCTTCTGGCGGTCATTGCCATCCATGAAGGGGGACACTACCTGGCCATGAAGCTCACCGGACATCGCAACGTGGCGGTGTTTTTCCTGCCCGGCCTGGGGGGAGTGGCCACGGGCGAAAAGGCCCATGCCAGCCCCCTGGAAAAGCTCGCGGTCTATCTGGCCGGACCCGTGCCGGGTCTATTGCTGGCCGGCGTGGCTTTCTGGCTCGACTCCAGCGGAGTGTGGGCGGGGCCAGCTTGGCTATCCCAGTTTCTCATCATCTCCCTGGTCATCAACTACTTCAACCTTCTGCCCATCGTGCCGCTGGACGGGGGGCGGGTGCTGGAAGCCCTGGTTTTTTCGCGTCTGCCCAGGCTGCGTTTGGGGTTTACGCTGATCTGCTGCGTGGCGCTGTTTGGCCTGGGAGTCATGCTGGAGGAAATGGTGCTCGAGCTTGTGGCAGTGCTGCTGGCCTTCGGACTACCCCAGCACTGGCGGCTGATGCAACTCGACCTGGCGGTCCGCCGTGAGACGGATGGCGCCACGCCGGCAGCCGACGAAACCCGGGGGCTGCAAGATATTTTTGCCGCCCTGCAAGCGCCCCGTTTTCAGGCCTGGTCGTTTGCGAAACGCGCCGCCGCCGCCGGGGCGCTGTTGCCGGAACTCCTGGGACGCAAGCCGCGCCTCGGCGAATCCGTCGCCGGCATCGCCATCTACCTGGCGTGCCTGCTGGCGCCGATTGCCGCCGTCGCGGTAGCGGTGCCCAATCTGTCCGATGTCATCGCGGCCGTTACTCCCACATTCGCTATCGCGGCTGATGATGTGGATGTCGAGCCACTCCCGGCGCAGCCACCACCGGAGCCGGATTGGGAGGCCCAGATCGCCAACGCATCGGCGCTCTCCAAAGAGCAGCTTTTGCGAGCCTATCTGGGGGCCGCCGGGCAAGCCAACGATGTGGGGAACGGCACCCTGGCCCGCAAGCAGTACCTGAATGCCTGGGAGCTTGCGCAAGCCCTGCCGCTGCGCGACCCGCGCCGCATCGACGCCTTGGAAGGCTTGTTCTCGGTGGCGGGGTCGGATGTCGAGCGCGATGGCCATGCGAATATCATTTTGACCGAGTTGGCCCAGCCGCAAGGGTCCGAGCGCGCTTGCGTGGCCTGGATCAAGGAGCAACAAGCTTCTGGCGAGCGCAACCCGGCCCAGCGGGTGCAATTGCTGCAAGACGCAGT
This sequence comes from Candidatus Competibacter sp., assembly GCA_031732875.1. Classification (GTDB taxonomy): domain Bacteria; phylum Pseudomonadota; class Gammaproteobacteria; order Competibacterales; family Competibacteraceae; genus JAVMKJ01. Next base: position 32,714 of record JAVMKL010000043.1, read on the forward strand.
GGCCCTGAGGGCGGAGGGGGCGGGCGCGCCGGCGACCAGCGCGTCGCACGCCAGCCTGCACCTCACCCAGCTCTCGTTAGCCAACGCGCTGGATGCCAACCTGGACACCGCCGGTGCCCAGGCGGTGCTGCAACAGCGCATTGATAATCTCGCGCTACCCGAAGCCGCCGACCGATCGCGGCTAGCCCTGGAAGTCCGTACCCGGCGCGTGCTGGCGCAAGTGGATCTCGCCTGGTTTTTCGTGGGCCACGGCCGCGCGCGGGAAGCGCTGGTGGTGGCCGAACAGGCACGGCAAGCCCTGCCGGCCAAAACCACTGTCAGTTGGATTTTCCCCAGCCTGAAAGTCTGGGAGGCTCTGGTCTGGGCGCAACTCCTGGCCCCGCCCACGACTGCCCTGGCACGGCATTGGCGGAGCTACGAGGCCGCGCAGCGCGATGCGCTGGCGGGTAGCCGCAAGCTGCTCTACCACGAGGTGGACCGTGCCCTGGTGGCGCAAGCACTCGCCGATGCCGGCATGATGGCCCAGGCCCAAGCCGGGATCGACGAAGCACGGGCCAAACTCCCAGGCAGGGCGCGCGGCACCCCCACAGAACCTTTCATGCTCTGCAAACCCGCGCCCAAGCCTGAAGGCTATGCCAACTGGCGGACGCCCCAACACGAAGCACGTCGCCGCATGCTCGTCCAACTGGGCGGATGCGCCCCCCAGTAATACCCCCAAGACGGCGCCATGACCCCTTTATGGCGCTCCCATCCAACGTGTGGAATCGCCGTTTCGAACTACCCTGTCGGCGAAGCGTAACCCGCCGGAACTGCGGCCGAATATGGGAGTCGTGGCGTTATCTGCCGAGAACGTTAGTCGCGGCACTGGTTCAGCTTGATTTAAACGCTATACTGAAACTGTCGCCTGGAAGTTATTTCCACGAGTGACAGGCGCGGGGCCGGCCTGGCCCTGTCCCGGCGGTGCGTCCATCCTCGGAAGCGCCGCCCGGACCCGCCGGCAGGCTCTCGCGAAGACTCGAATCCCGATTCCCACGGGTTCGAGGAAAGGGCAGAGGAGACATCATCGATGAACGTCACCCGACGACAGTTCCTCAAGGTCACCGCCGCCGGGCTGGGCAGTTCCAGCCTGGCGATGCTGGGATTCTCGCCACAGCCGGCGCTGGCCGAAATCCGCAATTTCAAGCTGGCCCGCACCACCGAAACCCGCAACACCTGTCCCTACTGTTCGGTGAGTTGCGGCGTGTTGATCTACTCCCTCGGCGACAAATCCAAGAACGCCAGGGCCGAGATCATCCACATCGAGGGCGACCCGGACAATCCGGTCAACCGCGGCACCCTCTGCCCCAAGGGTGCCGGGTTGTTGGACATGATCCACAGCGCCGACCGCCTGAAGCATCCGGAAGTGCGCGAGGCCGGTTCCAGCGAGTGGAAGCGCATCACCTGGGACGAAGCGCTCGACCGTATCGCCAGGCACATGAAGGCCGACCGGGACGCCAACTTCATCAAGACCAATGCCGACGGCGCGACGGTCAACCGCTGGAACACCATGGGGTTCCTGGCGAGTTCCGCCGCCGGCAACGAGGCCGGTTACCTGACGCACAAGGTCCTGCGCGGCCTCGGCGTCGTCACCCTCGACACCCAGGCGCGCATCTGACACGCCCCGACGGTGGCCAGTCTGGCTCCGACGTTCGGGCGTGGCGCGATGACCAACCATTGGGTGGACATCAAGAACGCTGATTTAGTCCTGGTCATGGGCGGCAACGCCGCCGAGGCGCACCCCTGCGGGTTCAAGTGGGTGGTGGAAGCCAAGGCCAGCCGCAAGGCCAAACTCGTCGTCGTGGACCCGCGCTTCACGCGCTCCGCGGCGGTCTCCGATTTCTACGCGCCCATTCGCGCCGGCAGCGACATCGCCTTTCTGGGCGGGGTCATTCATTACCTGCTGGCCAACGACAAAATCCATCACGATTACGTCAAGGCGTTCACCAACGCCGCCTTTCTGATCAACGAGGGCTTCCAGTTCGAGGACGGCCTGTTCTCGGGCTACGACGCCGCCAAGCGCAAATACGACACCGCCACCTGGCAATACCAGCTCGACGGCCAGGGCTTCGTCAAGATCGACGAGACCCTGCAAAGTCCGAACTGCGTGTTCCAGATCATGAAGCGGCATTACGCCCGCTACACCCCGGAGGTGGTCAGCCAGGTCGCCGGGACGCCGCGGGCCGACTTCCTCAAGATCTGCGAAATGATCGCCGAGACCGCGGCTCCCAACCGGACCATGACCATCTGCTACGCGCTGGGCTGGACCCAGCATACGGTCGGCTCGCAGAACATCCGCACCATGGCCATGATCCAGTTGCTGCTGGGCAACCTGGGCATGGCGGGCGGCGGGATCAACGCGCTGCGCGGCCACGCCAACGTGCAGGGCATCACCGACCAGTGCCTCTATTCCGAGGTGCTGCCGGGCTATCTGAGCGCGCCGGCGGACGCGGACAAGACCCGCGAGGAGTATCTGGCCAAACGCACGCCCAAGCCGTTGCGGCCCAACCAGATGAACTTCCCGCAGAACTTCCCGAAGTGGCACACCAGCCTGATGAAGGCCTGGTACGGCAGCGCCGCCACGGCGGAGAACCAGTTCTGCTACGACTGGTTGCCGAAGAAGGACGCCGCCTACGACGTGCTGGCCCTGTTCGAGCGGATGCACCAGGGCAAGCTGAACGGCTTCGTCTGCCAGGGCTTCAACCCGCTGGCCTCGGTGTCGCACAAGGCCAAGGTCTCCGCCGGGCTGGCCAAGCTGAAATACCTGGTGGTGATCGATCCGCTGGCCACCGAAACCGCCGAGTTCTGGAAGGATTACGGCGAGTTCAATCCCGCCGATCCGGCCGCGATCCAGACCGAAGTGTTTCGGCTGCCCTCCACCTGCTTCGCCGAGCAGGACGGCTCCTTCACCAACTCGGGTCGGGTCATCCAGTGGCACTGGAAGGCGGCCGACGGTCCCGGCGAGGCGATGAGCGACCTGGACATCGTCGGCGGTCTGTTCGCGCGCTTGCGGGCGCTGTACGCGAAGGACGGCGGGGCCTTCCCCGATCCCGTGCTCGGCCTGGCTTGGCCCTATCGGATTCCCCAGCAGCCTCATCCCGAGGAAATCGCCATGGAGATCAACGGCAAGGCGCTGGCGGACGTGACGGACCCGAAGGACCCGACCAAGGTTCTCGCCAAGGCCGGCGAGCAGTTGGCCGGCTTCGCCCAACTGCGCGACGACGGCAGCACCGCGTCCGGCAACTGGATCTACTGCGGGATGTGGTCCCAGGCCGGCAATCTCACCGCCCGCCGCGATCCGGCCGATCTGACCGGCCTCGGTCAGACGCTGAACTGGGGTTTCGCCTGGCCGGCCAACCGTCGCATCCTCTACAACCGGGCCTCCTGCGATCTGGCGGGCAAGCCCTGGGATCCCAGCCGCGCGGTGATCAAGTGGGACGGCGCCAAGTGGGGCGGCAACGACATTCCCGACATGCGGCCGGACGCCAGGCCGGAAGAGGGGGTGATGCCGTTCATCATGAACCCGGAAGGCGTGGCGCGGCTGTTCGCCCCCGAGCGGATGGTCGACGGTCCGTTGCCCGAGCACTACGAGCCGTTCGAAACCCCGCTGGACGGCAATCCGATGCACCCGAACAACCCCAAGGCGGTCAGCAATCCCGCCGCGCGGGTTTATCCGGGCGATCTGGAATCGTTCGCCAAGGCCAGGGACTTCCCGTATGTCGCCACCACGTACCGGCTGGTGGAACATTTCCACTTCTGGACCAAGCACTCGCTGCTGAACGCCATCACCCAGCCGCAGCAGTTCGTGGAGATCGGCGAGGAGTTGGCGCGGGAGAAGGGCATCGCCAACGGCGACCGGGTGCGGGTGCGCTCCACCCGTGGCCAGATCGTCGCCGTCGCGGTGGTGACCAAGCGGCTGCGGGCGCTGGAGGTGGACGGCCGGAAGATTCATACCGTCGGCATGCCGATCCACTGGGGCTTCCGGGGCGCCACCCATCCGGGCTACATCACCAACACGTTGACCCCGTTCGTCGGCGACGCCAACAGCCAGACGCCGGAGTTCAAGGCGTTCCTGGTGAACATCGAGAAGGCATGAGGAGGTCGTCATGGCATGGCAATCATTGGATATCCGCCGCCGTTCGGCGACCACCACCCCGATGCCCCAGGCCCGTGAATCCGTCGAGGTGGCCAAGCTGATCGACATCTCGCAATGCATCGGCTGCAAGGCCTGTCAGGTCGCCTGCATGGAATGGAACGACCTGCGCGGCGAGGTGGGGTACTGTATCGGGGTGTACGACAATCCGCTCGACCTGACGGCGAAGGCGTGGACCGTGATGCGCTTCACCGAGCTGGAGAACGACGGGCGGCTGGAATGGCTGATCCGCAAGGACGGCTGCATGCACTGCCAGGACCCGGGCTGTCTCAAGGCCTGTCCCGCGCCGGGGGCCATCGTGCAGTACGCCAACGGCATCGTCGAGTTCCATCAGGAGCACTGCATCGGCTGCGGCTATTGCCTGACCGGCTGTCCGTTCAACATTCCGCGCCTCTCCGACCAGGACCACAAGGCGTACAAATGCACCCTGTGTTCCGACCGGGTGGCGGTGGGCCAGGTCCCGGCCTGCATCAAGACCTGTCCCACCGGGGCGCTTCATTTCGGCAGCAAGGAGGACATGAAGGAACACGCGGAACAACGCATCGCCGATCTCAAGTCTCGCGGCTTTACGAACGCCGGCCTGTACGATCCGCCGGGCGTGGGGGGCACGCACGTCATGTACGTGCTCCAGCACGCCGATCGTCCGGAATGGTACGCGGGTCTGCCCCAGGATCCGGCGATCAGTCCGCTGGTCGAGGTGTGGAAGGGATGGACCAAGCCGCTGGCCATTGGCGTGATGGCGGCGGGGGTGCTGGCCAGCCTGATCCACTACGTGATGAAGGGGCCGAACGAAATTTCCAAGGAAACCGAGAAGGAGGTGGAAAATGAGACGCGACCCGAATGATCTCGATCGGTACACGGCGTCGGAGCGGGTGACCCATTGGATCGTGGGGATCAGCTTCATCCTCGCCGGGCTGTCCGGGCTGGTGCTGTTTCATCCGGCCTTCTGGCCGTTCACGATGCTGTTCGGCAGCAGCACCTGGACCCGCATCCTGCATCCCTGGTTCGGGGTGGTGATGGCGGTGGCCTTTCTGCTGATGGTGCTGCAATTCTGGAAGCTGAACACGATGGGGAAGGTGGATTGGCAATGGCTGGGACGCATCGGCGAGATGGTGAGCGGCGACGACCAGAACATGCCGGAGCAGGGCAAGTACAACGGCGGGCAAAAGCTGCTGTTCTGGTTGCTGGTGCTGGGCACGGTGCTGCTGCTGGTGTCCGGCATCGCCCTGTGGCGGGCCTGGTTCCACTTCCCCGTGGAACAGGTCCGCTGGGCGGCGGTGGTTCATGCCGCCACGGCGGCGGTGATGATCGGCCTCATCATGCTCCACGTTTACGCCTCCATCTGGGTCAGGAGCACCATCCGCGCCATGTGGTACGGCACGGTCACTCGCGCTTGGGCCCGGCAGCATCACCGGGCCTGGTACCGGCAGGTGACGGGGATTGATAAGTAGCGGTGTTAACCTCCCCCCTCTCCCAATGGGGAGAGGGGTTGGGGTGAGGGGCAAGATTCAATGGTTGGAGAGCATGGTGAGGGTGTTTTATCCTTGGATTACCGTCAGACGAACGTATCCAAGGTGGTGCAAGGCAGTGAGGAAAGGTGGGCAGTGATAGGGCAGGTTTTCTGTGTAGCACTGTTATGGCCTATTCTGCCTATTGCAATATTGACTTATTCTGTCTAATCAACTGTTGGCTCTTAAAAATTAATGTATATGAAAAAGGGGATGATATGAAGATCGAGTCAGTGCGAATCGAGAATTTTCGAGGCTTCCGAGACGAAACTGTTTTTCTCGATGATTATGCGTGCTTGGTCGGGCCAAATGGAGCTGGCAAGTCGACTATTCTGACCGCACTGAACGTTTTCTTCCGGCAATACAAAGACTCTAAGACTGATCTTAGCAAACTGTCGGCCGATGATTTTCATCATAAAAACATCAACGATCCAATAAAAATTACGGTAACATTCTGCGATCTTTCAGTTGAAGCGAAATCAGATCTTGCAGATTATGTGCGCCAAGATAAGTTGATTGTCTCGTCAATCGCTAAATATGACGCTGGGAGTGAGAGGGCGGAAGTCCGCCAATTCGGTAATCGACTGGGGATGGAAGACTTTCGCGAATACTTTGAGGCAGATAAACGTGGAGATAGTGCTGCTGCTTTAAAAAAGATTTACTCTAATCTCAAATCTAAATACGCCGGATTAGAGGACGCTAAGACAAAACAGGTAATGGCTGAGGCACTCCAATCTTTTGAGGCCAATCACCCGTCCTCATGCACATTAATACCCAGTGAAGATCAGTTCTATGGTGCGACGAAGGGAGCAAACAGACTGGCACCTCATCTTCAGTGGGTTTTCGTCCCGGCCGTAAAGGATATAACCGAGGAGAGTCAGGAATCGAAGACATCGGGTCTAGGCCAGTTGCTCGCTAGAACTGTCAGGTCAAAAGTCGATTTTTCCGAAAAAGTCACGAAGCTCAGAGATGCGTTGAGGAAGGACTACCAAACAATGCTTGATGCTGAGCAATCCATTCTAGATGGATTGTCCGGATCAATCGAAATGAAGCTCAAGGATTGGGCTCATCCGGCGGTTACGGCGAAGGTGCTGTGGACTCAGGATGCGGAGAGATCGGTCAAGGTGGATGAACCTTGGGCGTTCATCCGAATTGGCGAGCGAGGTTTTGAGGGTGAACTGGCGCGGTTTGGGCATGGTATGCAGCGTTCCTTCATGTTGACGCTTCTACAGGAACTGGCGAATAGCACTGAACAGAGTGCACCAACATTAATCCTCGCCATCGAAGAGCCCGAGCTATACCAGCACCCGCCTCAGGCGCGATACCTAGCCGAAGTACTTCATGACCTTGCGAGTGACAATTCACAGATCATCGTGTGTACTCATAGCCCACTGTTCATCCCAGGAGATGATTTTGAAACGGTTCGTGCCGTTCGCGATTCTGGCATACCGTCAAGCTCATCAGTGACACAGTTGTCTTACAGCGACTTGGCTAAAACACTTCACGTGGCCGGCCAATCGCTTCTAAAAGAACAAGGAATGCTGGCAAAGCTCTATCCGTCGCTAAATCCTGGCGTGAACGAAATGTTTTTTTGTCGCGTTCTGATTCTGGTTGAAGGAATAGAAGACATTGCCCACCTGAGTTCATATATATCCATTCTTGGCTTAATGCCAAAGTTTAGGAAGTACGGTTGTCATGTCGTCCCGGTTGGGGGAAAGAGTGAAATTGTAAAGCCGCTGGCGATGGCGAAACAGTTAGATATTCCAGTATTTGTCATGATTGACGCAGACACTGATACGGAAAAAGCAGAATACATCACAAAGCACAAACAAGACAACAAGGCAATTTTATCCTTGATGGGGTACGGCGCTGAGAACGAATGGCCCGTAGACAATATCTGGAAGAGTGACTTTGTTATGTGGAAACATAATCTCACCAAGCTCGTTGAGACTGAAATCGGAGCAAATTGGCCAAATCATGTTAATGCTGCGGCGATGCATTATGGGCAGCCTGGCGGATTGAAGAAAAATCCATTGGCCATCTCCCGAGCACTGGAAGCAGCATGGAAAAACTGCGACAAGTCAGCTTCTTTAGAAAGGCTTTCAGAAGATGTGGTTTCCTTTGCGGAGAAAGCGCTTGAGAGCTAACAATGCGCTGCACCGGACGGCGATTCATCTGCGCTCCATTGCCGCCACTGAACCGGGACGTTATCGCGCCGAGCAAAGCTTGGCATTTCTTGCAGGGTGTAAGTCCCTGCCGGGCAAGGGCTAGCCACCTACCCGTATCGAGTCTTGCGTCCGTGGCGGAGTTGCTGAAAGGCGGCGAACAAGCGCGTAGAGCGAATAGAGCGAAGCGAAACCCGCCTAACCGGATGAGTTTAAACGATCAATCTTTAAGAAACTATGCGCGTCCTCTCTAAGAGGCCAATAAGAGAATTCTGGGAACGCTGTCCAGAATCCAAGCCCGCTTTGGAAGCGCGTAGGGTGAGTAAAGCGAAGCGAAGCCCGCTTTGATTAAAGAGAAATTGAGAGACTCGTATTTGAAAATTGGCAAACTTTGATTGATAAATATCATGAATACCACAATCGTTGAAATAGAGCCTATAGCTATTAGAGCTTGGGCAGAGAAGCGGATGATTTTTCTTGAATTAACTGATGGACGGATAGTGGGTTTCCCTGCTGATCGCTTTCAGATTCTTAGCCAAGCCTCTGAAAATCAGCTTAAAGAGGTTCAAGTAGAGCTAAGTGGATCTGCACTCAGATGGGAAGAGCTTGACGAAGACTTGACCGTAGCTGGTGTAGTCGCTGGAAGATTTCAACTCCCATTGCCTAGACAAGCAGCCTAACGAGGCGCTGCGCCAGACTCCGCTTCGATCCGCCGGTGAGCTTGATCGTTGTGGATAACAAGAAAGGTCGTTGCCATGCCAACAATTTCGATGTTCTATGGCGTCCTCATTCGAATTTTTTTCTATGATACGGACAAGCGCGTAGGGCGGGTAGAGCGAAGCGAAACCCGCCTAATAGGGGCTTTGCAGCCGAACCCACTAACGCGAATTGGCTGAAGTCTGGGTATAAAGCAATAATGAGTCCGACTATATTTCGTGAGCGAGGTTATCGATTCTATTTCTTCTCTCGGGAGGAATCGAGAATGCATGTTCATGTTTATCATGCCGATGGCGAGGCGAAATTTTGGCTTGAACCAACCGTGGAATTAGCCCAAAACTTTGGGCTGTCTGCCAAAGAGTTGCGTGAGGCGGAAGGTTTAGTGCGATCTCATGAACAGGAGATACGTGATGCTTGGTACAAACATTTCCCAAGTTGAGGTTTCAGGTATTTCTAAGCATGGTTTTTGGCTTCTCCTTGATGAACAAGAGGAATTGTTTGTTCCTTTCTCAGAGTTTCCCTGGTTTCGTACAGCTCCGGTTGAGCAAATATTTCATGTAGAGCGTCCGCAACCTTACCATCTTTATTGGCCCGGTCTGGATGTTGACTTGCACGTGGATTCCATTCACCATCCAGATCGCTTTCCCCTGGTTTCGCGGGTTATACCCTAGCCATTTGTTGCAGCGGACTCGCTTTGCTCCCTGCTGAACGCAGACGTTGGCCAACAAGGGAAAAAAGAAGAAACTCATGAATCCGAAGATTGTGATCAGGAGCGAAACCGATGCCGATGTGAGCGCAATAACTGAGGTCACTGTCGCCGCGTGGATTGAAATACACCAACATGATTTGCTTGCTGACTGGCAATTGGCCATCAGCGGTAAGAAACCCTTTCCAATTCGAGGACTTGACCAATGAATATTGCCGAAATTATTCCAAAAGATAATTACATGCTATACATCAAAGCTGAAGATGGGATTACAGGGTTCTTTGATGTGAAGCCATATCTCGATTCTGAAGTTTTCGCACCTTTAAAACAAAAAGGTGAGTTCGAGCGAATTCACAACGGAAAGTACTTTATCGAATGGGACTGCGGAGCAGACCTATCTTTCGATACTATTCAGGCACGATGGGAAATTGTGCTTACTGAAAATGCTTAACATAATCATCTAGTTCCATCTCCCCCATTCATGGGATGAGGGTTAGGGTGAGGGGGGGTTTCTGCTTGATCATGAAGGGCATCTCGACAAATGGTACTCCTAATGAAAGTGAAACCATCGAAAAGATATTGAGTGCGTGGGCAGAGGAGAACGGCATTCAGGGAAGCAGGAGGATTTGGCCAAGTCCGATTTGAGAGGAAACTGTACGATGGCTGGAAGAACATGGGTTTATGACCCTCAGTCCGGGGGTCGCACAATTCCGGATTCGATCAAACCACGGATCAATCAGCGCATCCAGGACTACGCCGAGAAGCATT